>NZ_JBMRFR010000002.1:0-502602 GCF_049384845.1 Stenotrophomonas sp. CASM101
CCGGGTCGACGTCGGGCTGGTAGCTGTAGCCATCGGCGTCTGCCAGCGGCCGCCACTACCGGATCGGTGGCTGTCAGGCCGCCATCGCGACCTTGCGCAGGCGGTCGAGCACGAAGTCAGCCAGTTCGTGCGGCGAGTACTTGGCGACGAAGGCATTGGCGCCGACGCGCTCGACCATCGCGTTGTTGAATACGCCCGACAGCGAGGTATGCAGCAGCACGTACAGGCCGGCAAGGCCAGGGTGGCGCCGGATTTCCGTCGTCAGCGTATAGCCGTCCATGGCCGGCATTTCGATGTCCGAGATGACCATGGCATAGCGCTCGGCCGGGTTCTCGCCCGAGGCGTGGATCTGCAGCAGATGGTCCAGCGCCTGCTTGCCATCGGAAAGCAGGGTGGCGCCAACGCCCAGCTGGTCCAGCACGCTGCGGATCTGCTGGCGGGCCACGCGCGAATCGTCCACCACCAGCACCTGCAGCTGCGGGCCATCGGCAGGCATTGCCATTGCTGGATCGAGTACGGCATCACCGCGTACCTGGGCGATATCGGCCAGCACGCTTTCAACGTCGATCACCTGGATCAGCTCACCCTGGAAGCGGGTCACCGCCGTCAGGTAGCTCGATTCGGCACCCAGTTCCGGCGGCGGGTGGATGTCTTCCACCGCGATGTTGACGATGCGCTCCACGCCGCTGACCAGGAAGCCCTGGATCGAACGGTTGAATTCGGTGACGACCAGGTAGCCAGGCGAGGTGTCCGCGTCAGGCTCACGCTCGGGGTGGCCGATGGCCAGGCCCAGGTCCAGCACCGGCACCGAGCGGCCGCGTACGTCGGCCACGCCGGCAAACTGGCTGGGCAACCCGGGCACCTGGAACAGCTCCGGGCGCCGCAGGACTTCCTGCACCTTGAAGACATTGACGCCAAAAAGCTGACGTCCGCCGAGACGGAACAGCAGCAGCGCCAGGCGGTTGTGGCCGGCCAGTCGGGTTCGCTGGTCGATCCGGTTGAGCAGGTCATGGGACATGGCTGCTGTATCGGCGGGGTGGGCGCCAAACTTGAGGGCGCTCTGCCGCCTGCGCGGTCCGCACCGCGTTTGTAGAGTCGACTGCCAGTCGACCGCTCTTCGATGCGATCACGGGAAACCCCGCGCTTCGCGCGAAAGTCGACTAACAGTCGACTCTACCCATCCGGTCGCGTCCCCATCCCGGATCCGATCAACGGGTCCCGGCGCTCTGGCACACCCCTTGCACGCACCAGGGCCAGATTCCATCGACAGGAGGCGCCATGCGCCGGGTCACACATCTATTCGCCATCGTGCTCGCCGCAGCCGCGCCATGGGCAGCCGCTGCAGAGTGGCAGCCGGTTGCCAGCATCCGCGCGGCGGCGTTGTCGACGCTGCCTGCCGGGAGCGAGGGGGAGGCGCAGGTGGCCGATGCGCTGCGCCTGCCCAAGTGTGGCGGCGCGCTGCAGGTGCAGCCCACCGCCAACACCACGGTGGAAGTCAGCTGTCCCGACGCCGGTGGCTGGCGCCTGTTCGTGCCAGTGAAAGTGCGGCGCAACCAGACCGTGCTGGTGCTCAACCGCGGAATCGGTACTGGAGAAACCCTTACCGCTGCCGATATCACCACTGCCCAGCGTGATGCCGCCCGGATTGCCGGTGCGGTGCTGGCCGATCCCAACGCAGCGATCGGCCGCATCGCCCGCCGTCCGTTGCAGGCCGGGGCCCTGCTGTCGAGCAACGATCTGGTGGTGCAGCGTCTCATCAAGCGAGGAGACAATGTGGCGCTGGTCTCGCGTCGCGGCTCGGTCGAGGTCCGTATTGCAGGCCGTGCGATGGGTGACGCGGGTGAGAACGAGCGGGTCTCGGTCGAGAACCTGTCCTCGCGGCGGATCGTGCAGGGCACGGTCGACGCCGCCGGTGACGTAATCGTGGCGCGTTGAATTACCGCAGAATATCCCTAAAGATCACGGCCCTTCGGCCGTTATCCCATGTGAACGGCAACTCCAGGACACCCCATGAGCCAGAAAATCGACGGCAACCTGCAGGTCCCCCAGGCCCTGCGCAGCGTGACGACCCCGGCCAACAAGCCCGGTGTAAGCACCGATGCGGCGGCCCGCCCGGTCGAGGCGGCCGACAGCCTGCGCCTGACCGGCGAGGCCACCAATCTGCAGGCCATCGAGCGTGAGCTGACCACCGCCCCGGCAATCGACGCCCAGCGCGTGGCCGCCGTGCGCGAGTCGCTGCAGAACGGCACCTACAAGATCAATCCGGACGCGATCGCATCGCGCATGCTCGAGCTGGACCAGCAGCTGCACGGATGACTGCGGCGATGAGCGAGCCGCTGCAGCGTCTTGCCCAAGCCCTGGACGTTGAACGCCAGGCCCTGGTCGAGCACGACGTGCACGCCCTGATCCGGGCCACCGGCGCCAAGCTGGAAGCGCTGCGTGCGCTGGAAGGCGCGCCGCCGCTCGGGGAAGGCGAGCAGCTGCAGGAACTGGCCGAACGCAACCGCGCCAACGGCGTTCTTCTGTCGCGCCGGCGCCGCGAGGTCAACTGGGCCCTGCGCCAGCTCGGGCGCACCGAAGATGCCTCGGCCTACGATGCCAAGGGGCAGGCGCACACCGTCACAGCGCGCCGCCCACTCGCCGTCGCCTGAGGCGGCGGTCGAACAACCCCATCACGCGGGCTGAAGCCCGCTGCACGAGCGCGTATATTGGGCGTCTGTTCGAATGCCCCCGAGTCGCCGTGTCCGCTGCCAACGCCCTGGTTACCGCCCCCCTTCCGCCACAGCCGGTACTGCAGGCCCTGCTTGAGCGCCTGCGCGAAGGGCTGCTGCTGTTCACCGAAGACGGGCAGGTTGCGCTGGCCAATCCAGCCGCGCAGAACCTGTTGGCGAGCGGTGAGGATGGTGCATTGCCGCCCCCTCAGCGGCTTCGCGAGCTGCTGCCCCCCGATGCGCTGGAACACGCGCGCCAGCATGGTCACTGGAACGGCAGCCTGCCGCTGGGCGAGGGCGTGGTCATCGCCCACCTGTATCACCACGGCCCGGTGGGACAGGGGCACTTCCTGGCCTTGTTCCGTCATATCGAAGGACAGGAAGACTACGAGCGAGAACTGCAGCAGCGCCACGCCGAGCTGCGCCAGGCCTACCTGCGGCTCAACGGCACCCAGGAGAAACTGCTGCAATCGGAGAAGATGGCCTCGATCGGCCAGCTTGCTGCCGGCGTCGCGCACGAGATCAATAATCCGATCGGCTACGTGCACTCAAACCTGGGCAGCCTGCAGGAGTACCTGCGCAGCCTGTTCACCGTGATCGAAGCCTACGAACGCGCGTTGCGTGCGCCGGACCCGAAGGCGCTGATCCCGGAGATCGATGACATCCGTGACCGCCTGGACATCGATTTCATCAGCCGCGACCTGCCGCAGCTGATGGCCGAATCGCGCGAAGGCATCGAACGGGTGACGCGCATCGTGCGTGATCTGAAAGACTTCTCGTATTCCGGGCGTGACGAGTCGTGGAAGCTGGTCGACCTGCACGCGGGCCTGGAATCGACCATCAACATCATCTGGAACGAGCTCAAGTACAAGGTCACCCTGGTACGCGAGTTCGGCCAACTGCCGCTGGTGGAATGCCTGCCATCGGAGTTGAACCAGGTCTACATGAACCTGCTGCTCAACGCGGGCCATGCCATCGCCGAGCGCGGCACGATCACCGTGCGCACCGGCGTCGATGGCGACCAGGTGTGGGTCGAGTTCGAGGACACCGGCGGTGGCATCTCGCCGGAACTGCGCCAACGCATCTTCGATCCGTTCTTCACCACCAAGCCGGTGGGCAGTGGCACGGGCCTGGGCCTGTCGATCTCCTACAGCATCATCAACAAGCACCATGGCCGGATCGACCTGGACAGCACCCCGGGCGTGGGCTCGCGCTTCCGCGTGGTGCTGCCGGTGAAGCAGCCGCGCTGACCGCTTCGGGTAATGCCGGCCACTGGCCGGCAACCTCATTAACCCCGTCGCGTAGCAGCCGGCCAGCGGCCGGCTCTACCAGGGCCTGTCCCGGCCTGGGTCGCGCCTCGGGTAGTGCCGGCCGCTGGCCGGCAACCTCATTGCACCCGGCATGCAGAGCAGCCGGCCAGCGGCCGGCTCTACCAGGCTGGATCGTTACCGCAGCGGGCGGTCCTCGCCGCCGTCTCCGCTCTCCACCGGCGCCGGCCCGGCGTTGCTGCGGCGCTGTTCCTCGTACGTGCGGAACGCCTGGTGGATATGCTTGCGCAGCTCGTCGTCGTTCCATGGCTTGGTCAGGAAGCGGTAGATCGCGCCGCGGTTGATCGCATCGGTCACCGTGTTCAGATCGGTATAGCCGGACAGCACCAACCGGATCGTGTCCGGGTACAGCATCTTCACCCGGCCGAGGAACTCGGTGCCGCTCATGTCGCTCATGCGCTGGTCGGACAGGATCACCTGCACGTCGTTGATCGCCAGCAGGTCGAACGCATCACGCACGTTGCCGGCCGCCAGGATGCGGTAGCCGTCGCGACGGAACAGCCGCACCAGCGATCGCAACACGTTCTCTTCGTCGTCCAGCAAGAGCAGCGTGCGGTCGGGACGGGTCTCGGCGAAAGCTTCCGGGCGCAGGTAGCGGCGGCGCAGGGTCATGCCTGCGGCATCGGCCGACATCGGTTCGCCGAACAGGTAGCCCTGGAACACATCACAGTCGTTGCGACGCAGGAAGCCAAGCTGCGCCTGCGATTCAACGCCGTTGGCGATCACCGTCATGCCCAGCTGATGGCCCATGGCGATGATCGCGCGGGCGATGGCCGCCTCGCGGTTGCCGGCCGGCGCGCTCTTGATGAAGCTGCGGTCGATCTTCAGCTTGTCCACCGGGTAGCGCACCAGCGCACTGAGACTGGAGTCACCGGTGCCGAAGTTGTCCAGGCTCAGGCTGATGCCCTCGTTGCGCAGGTTGGCCAGCGTCTCATGCACGAAGTTGACGTTGTTGGTCAGCGCGCTTTCGTTGATCTCCAGCGTCAGCATCTGTGCCGGTATGCCCGCGGCCTGGATCAGGCCCATCACTTCGGCGAAGAAGTTCGGCCGCAGCAGCTGCAGGGTGGAGACGTTCACCGCGATGGTGAAATCGTCGAAGCCTTGGTCGCGCCACAGGCGGGCCTGCTTGAGTGCACCTTCCAGCACCCAGGTGCCGATCTGCACGATGATGCCCAGCCGCTCGGCGGTGCGCATGAAGCGCTCCGGCACCAGCATGCCCAGCGTCGGTGACTGCCAGCGCAGCAGCGCTTCCATGCCGACCACGTGGCCATCGCGGGCGCTGACCAACGGCTGGTAGCGCAGTTTCAGTTCGCCGTTGGGAATGGCATCGACGATCTGCCGCGCGATGATGCTCTCGCTGTGCGCGCTCGGCGGCGTGTCCACGGCGTGGATGCGCACCGCGTTGCCGCCCTCGCGGGCGGCCTGATACAGCGCATCTTCGGCGTGGTCCAGCAGGCGTGAAACGTTGCTGGCATGCTCCGGGCACAGGCTCACGCCCAGCTTGCCGGTCATGAACAGCGTGTACGGCAGGACCGACAGCGGCAGTTCCATCTGCTGCCGGATTTCCTCGGCGAAATCCTCCGGCAGTGGCACCTCGGCTGTGCGTGGCACCGCGATCAGGAACTCGTCGCTGCCGTGGCGCCACAGTTTGCCGCGCCCTCGCAGGTAGGACTGCAACCGCTGCGCAACCAGCACCAGGGCCTGGTCACCTACCTCGGCGCTCATGTTTTCGTTGACAGAGGCGAAGTGGTCGATGTCCACATGCATCAGCATGAGTGCGGTACCGCCCGAGGCCGCCTCGGCGACCATCACCTGCAACTCGGGGTTGCCGGCACCGAGGCGATCAGGCGCATCATCGATGCTGACCGGGGGCTGGTTGGGATTCCACATAGGCTCAGTAGTCCGGTGACTCGGCGGCGGCCATGCTGGCTGCCTGGTAGGGGAGATGAACGTCGATCAGGGTGCCTTCACCGTGCGCGGATTCGATCCGTACATGGCCACCGACGCTCTGCGCACGCTCGCGCATCACGATCAGGCCCAGTCCGCGCGGGCCGTCGGGGTCGAAACCCTCGCCGTCGTCGCGGATCTGCAGGTGCAGGCCGCGCTGGCCGACGTCGCGCAGCTGCAGCTGTACCTGGCTGGCACGGGCGTGGCGCAGCACGTTGGTCAGGCTTTCCTGGGCAATACGGAAGCAGGCCTGCTCGATGCTGTTGTCGGGACGGTGCGGCAGCGGCTCGATCTCGGCCAGCAGCTCCACCGGCGAGGAACGGAACAGTACCCGTGCCTGCCAGCTCAGCGCCGCTTCCAGGCCCAGTGCGTCCAGCTGCGGCGGCCGCAGCAGGGTAGAGATGTCGCGCAGCTTGGCCACCGTGGTATCGGCCAGGCTGACGATCTGTGCCAGGTCCTCACCGCGGCGTTGCGGATCGTCCTCGTCCTGCGCGGCATAGGCAGACAGCTTGATCGCCGTGATCGCCTGGCCGATATCGTCGTGCAGGTCGCGCGAGATCGCGCGGCGCTCATCCTCCTGCAGCGAGAACAGGCGGCCGGCCATGGCCTGCAGTTCGCGGTTGCTGGTTTCCAGTGCGCTGCGGATGCGTTCGGAATCACTGAGATCGCGCACGATCAGCAGCTTGCAGTCGCGGCCGCCATAGCGCACCTCGCCCACTGCCAGGCCGGCATGGAAGCTGCGGCCATCTGCGCGCTGCATCGCCACCACGCTGCTGTGGCCCGGCCCCAGGTGCAGCTGGCCCGCACGCAGCTGGCTGCGCACGCGGGCCAGATCGGCGCTGTCCACCAGTGCCGAAAGCGGTTCGCCCAGCAAGGTGTGGCTGCCATAGCCGAACAGGCTGGCGGCCCAGGCGTTGGCGTACAACACGTGTTCGTCGGCGAGGATCACCACACCATCGGGCAGCACCCGCACCAGCTCGCGGAACTGTTCCTCGCGCTCGCGCAGCAGGCGACGCGACTGCTCGCGCTCGGTCACGTCCTGCAGGGTGCCCAGCACGCGGCTGCGGCCAGCTTCATCGATACCGCTGGCGGCGCGCAGGTGCACCATCAACGCGCGCCCGTCCATCGACAGGACGGGCAGCAGCACGTCCACCTGCACCGGCTCGCCGGAGCATAGTTCGGCCAGCAGCTGTTCGGTCTGGGTGGCAGTGGCCGGATCGGCCGGCACCAGCAGTTCGTCGAAGCGGTGCCAGCGGCGGGCCTCGGGCGGGAGGCGGCCAAGCAGCCGGTAGACCTGGTTGGAGTAGCGACCCAGCCCGGTGGACGGGTCCAGCTCCCAGGCGCCGATACGGGCCAGCTCGTGGGCTTCCTCGACCCGGGCCAGCGCCTGGTCGCGGCGCAGCTGGGCCAGGTCTTCGGCGGTGCGGTCGATGGCAATCAGCAAGCGGGCGTTGTGGCCGTCATAGCTGATGGCGTTGGACCGCAGCTCCATCTGCCGTAGCGAGCCATCACGCAGTTGCAGCTGGGCACGCAGGATGCAGAGCTCCTGCGGCGCCTCGCGGATCGCCTCCAGCTTGGTCTGCAGTGCCTGGTCCTGGCCGGGCGGCCACAGCACGTCGATGGTCTTCTCCAGAAGGTCACCGCGCTCCCAGCCGAACGCGCTGCAGGCAGCCGGATTCGCGTCGAGGATCGCCAGCGTGTCCAGGTCGTAGACCAGGATCGGGCCGGGATTGCCCTCGAACATCTGCCGCAGGCGCAGCTCGGAGGCCTGTTGGCGCGCGTGGGTGTGCAGCACGTGCTCGGCCAGCGGGCGCAGCAGCAGATACAGCAGGCCTGCGCTGGCCAGGGCGAAGAACGAGCCCTTCAGGCCCTGCCACAGTGCCGCCTGCTGCGGATCGGGCACCAGCGCCTGCACCACGCTGTCGGTAGAGATCATCCAGGCCAGCGCCATCACCAGGTAGCTCAACACCACCCGGCGGCGGTCACGGCTCAGCGCCTGCGCCATCCGCGGGTCGGGAACAGGGGCGTTGCCGGTCGGTTCTGCAGGCATGGACGAGGCGGGTGACAGGGGCGCTGGTCATCTTACCCCGCAGCACGCCGTGACCACTCAATTATCCGCCGCAGGCGCCGTTAACCACTGCGTGCCCCGCTGACGGGCGTGTCATCCGGAGCAAGATCGCGTGGACCAAGGGATCATCGCCAGCCTGCTGCAGCACCCGCTTGCGTCGGCGCTGGTCATCGTCGACCGTACCGGGCGTCCGTTGGCGGCCAATCCGGCCGCGCGCGAGCATGGCCTGCCAGCCACCGTGGCGGCCTATGCGCCGATGCTGGAAGATCTGCGCCTGATGGCCGCCGATGGCGGCATCGTGGCCTGCACGCTGCCGGGCGGCCCGCGCGGACACTACGACGGCCATCTGCGTGCGGTGCACGACGGCGCAGGCAACCTGCTGGCCTTCACCCTCAGCATCCCCGAGCCGGTGCCGGTGGACGGTGGCGGGCGCTGGGAACTGGCGCTGGACAGTGCCGGCCACAGCCTGTGGGACTGGGACATCCCCAGTGACCGCGTGATGCGGACGCCGGCGCTGGGCGACGAGACCGCCACCGAGCTGCTGGCTCGGGTGCACAGCGAGGACATCGCCCTGGTGCGCGCAGCGCTCGACGAGCACCTGCATGGGCGCAGCGAGCAGTACAGTGCACAGTTCCGCTTTCGCCAGGCCGATGGCCAGTGGCGTTGGGTGCTGGATCGCGGCCGCGTGGTCGCGCGCACCGCCGATGGCCAGCCCCTGCGCATGGTCGGCACGCATACCGATATCGAGCAGCAGAAGCAGCTCGAATCGCTGCTGCAGGAACAGCAGCTGCACCTGAGCGAGGCCCAGCGCATCGCCAGCATGGGCAGCTGGTCGTTTGATCCCAACAGCGGGCATTTCTGGTGGTCGCCGGAACTGCGTTCGCTGCTGGCCCTGGAGCAGGGCGCCGTTCCGGGCCAGCGGCGTTGGCTGAAGCAGCTGCATCCACGCTCCCGCGGCGCGCTGCGCGCGGCATGGCGGCGGTTATGGCGCGATGGCCGCGCTGCCAACCTCGAGCTGGAGCTGACCCGCGGCCATGAGCCTTCGCAGCACCTGCGCCTGTGGATGCAGCCGCTGCTCGACATGGACGGCCAGCCCAAGCGCCTGCTCGGCCAGGTGCAGAACATCACCGAGCAGCACCAGACCGATGCGCTGATCCGCTGGCGCACCGAACTGCTGAACCGGGTTTCCGCGCTGGGCCGCATCGGCGGCTGCGAGATCGAAGTGCAGACTCGCAGCATGCAGTGGACCGAGGAGTGCTACCGCATCCATGGCCTGCGCAAGGAACCGATCACCCTCGACCAGGCGTTGGCGCTGTACACGGAGGACTCGCGCAACGCGTTCGAGGCGGCACTCGCCCGTATCGCCAACGGCGGCCTGCCCGAGCAGTTGGACCTGTGCTTCTACCGCCAGTCCGGCCTGCGCGTGTGGGTGCAGGTGCTGATTGAACTGGACCGCCGTGATGGCCTGCCGCCGCGCTTCGTGGTGCTGTTCCGTGACATCACCCGCGAGCGCGAGGCCAATGAGCGCATCGAGCTGCTGGCGCACTACGATCTGCTGACTGGCCTGCCCAATCGCGTGCTGCTCGGCGAGCAGACCGCCGAGGCCATCGAGGAAGCACGCGATCGCGGAACCTCGCTGGCGATGCTGTTCATCGACCTGGACGGCTTCAAGACCATCAACGACAGCTTCGGCCACGCCACCGGCGATGCGCTGCTGAAGGCGGCGGCCACCCGCCTGCACCAGAACCTGCGCAACAACGACCTGTTCGGCCGCTTCAGTGGCGACGAGTTCATTGTGGTGCTGCGCGATCTGGCCGAGCCGGAAGACGCCGGCCACGTGGCGCGCAAGCTGA
Source organism: Stenotrophomonas sp. CASM101 (assembly GCF_049384845.1). Classification (NCBI taxonomy): domain Bacteria; kingdom Pseudomonadati; phylum Pseudomonadota; class Gammaproteobacteria; order Lysobacterales; family Lysobacteraceae; genus Stenotrophomonas; species Stenotrophomonas sp. CASM101. The sequence continues at coordinate 9,908 of NZ_JBMRFR010000002.1, forward strand.
TCGCCTCGTTGGCCGAGCCGCTGCGCCGTGGCGAGACCACGTTGAAGGTCGGCGCCAGCGTCGGCATCGCGATGCTGGGCGATGCGCAGACCGACTTTGATTCCCTGCTGCGTGCTGCCGACGCCGCGATGTACGCGGCCAAGGAAGCCGGGCGCAATACCTACCAGTACTACAGCCAGGACGCATTGGCCCGCATCCAGCGCCGGCTGGACGTCGAGCATGCCCTGCATGGGGCCATCGAGCGCGACGAGTTCAGCCTGGCCTACCAGCCGTTGCTGCACGCTCACCACGGCGAGCCACCGGCGATCGAGGCACTGTTGCGGTGGCACCGGCCCGGCATCGGCTACTGCAGCCCGGCCGAGTTCATTCCCATTGCTGAAAAGTGCGGCGAGATCGTGCGCATCGGCGACTGGGTGCTGAACGAGGCCTGCCGCCAGGCAACCGCTTGGGACCGCGCCGGACTGCAGTTTGATCGCATCGCGGTCAATGTGTCGGCGGTGCAGCTGCGTGATCGTGGCTTCGCCGAACGCGTGATCGAGATCTGCCATGCCCATGGCTGGCCGCCGCAACGGCTGGAACTGGAGCTGACCGAGTCGGCGCTGATCCGTGACACCGACATCCTGCGCCATTGCTTCGACGTGCTCGAACGGCACGGCGTGCCGCTGGCGGTGGACGACTTCGGTACCGGCTTCTCCAACCTCAACTATCTCAACCGCTTCCCGGTGGGGCGCCTGAAGATCGACCGCAGCTTCGTGCAGGGCATGCTGCACGACTCCGGTACGGCCGAAGTGACCCAGGCCATCGTGCACCTGGGCCATGCGCTGGGCATGAAGGTGGTGGCGGAGGGCGTGGAAACGCACCAGGAAGAAGACATGCTGCGCCGCCAGGGCTGCGACGAGATCCAGGGTTACCTGTACTCGCGCCCGCTCAGCCCGCGCGACCTGGCGCAGTGGCTGCGCCAGCCGCAGCCGGTTTCGCTGCGCACCGATGCCAGTGGGGAAGTGATGCTGGTGCGGTGATCAACTGCACTGGTTGGAACTGACCTTGGCTGCTGTGTCCATCCACGCATGGCGTGGATCTACCGCAACCCGCTTTGGTGGGTGCCGACCGTTGGTCGGCATGGATGCCTGTGCCTCTCGATCATCCACGCATGGCGTGGATCTACCTCGGAAAATCCGCCTTCAACTGCATGCGCAATGCCTCGACAATGGCCGCATAGCGCCGCTTCTGGACCAGATAGCTGGCCAGGAACAGCGGCAGCACCAGCAGCATGGGCGCCACCATCGGGCGCATCGCCACCAGCGGCAACAGCAACAGCGACAGGATGGCCACGAACCAGCTGCACAGTCCGATCACCCGCACCTCGTGCCGTCGCGCGTTGAGTACGATGCGACCGCGCATCACCGGGAAGTAGCGCAGGCCGAAGCTCGGCGCAAAGCTCTCACGGAACGCCATGCTGCCGTCAGGCAGCGCATGGAATGCCAGGTCCAGCCATTTGTCCTGCGGCAGGTCACGTTCCAGGCTGCCCAGCGAGAGGCGGGCCTGCATGGCCGGTGACGCCGCAATGCGTTCGTTGAACAGGGTGATGCCCCAGCTGAAATAGCCGGCCACCCAGGCCATCATAAGGACGGTCTCGATCAGCAGAAGTGCGATCAGGGCGATGGCCATCGGTCTTCCATGAAGGGTACCGGTGGATCATGCCATGCGCGACGGCCCATCCACGCATGGCGTGGATCTACTTAAGCGCATCCCCATCCAGCCCGAGATCCCAGGCCAGGCCCAGCAGCGCCTCGTCCACCCGCGACCGGGCCGGGCGCGCGTCCGCCAGCTGCTGCAGCTCGCGGATCTCCTCGCGTGCCACATCCTCCAGCTGTTGCAGCTGCTCACGCACGCTCGCGTTGCGCGGGCGCTCGGTGTCGGTGAGGGCGGGCAGGGCGCGGATCAGGGTCATGGTGCGCGTACAGGATGCATCCAATGGCGGGTTACAGGCAAAGGCCCCGGACGAACCGGGGCCTTGCGGGCTGCCGGCGAGGGCAGCGGACATCAGGATCAGAACAGCTCGACGGTGCCGGCGCCCATGCTCTGCTGGGCAACCGGCTTGTGCGGCGGGCGTTCCCATTCGCTGCGCAGTTCGCGCAGGCGGCTGCCGGTGCGCTGCAGGGCGGTGGCGATCTCTTCGTCGAACACGCCGCCATTGCGGTGCAGCAGTTCCTGCAGCGCCACCGCTTCACGGTTGATCGCGGTCAGGCGGTCCAGGTGGGTGTGCACGCCGCCCAGGGCCTGGGTGGCGATGTCTTCGAACTGCAGGGCGCGCACGGCCTCGGCCACGCTGCCATCGATCGCACGGGCGCACTCGGACACTTCACGCATGCCGTCGCCCAGCGAGGCATTGATCTGGGCCACGTTGTCGAGCATCGCGGCCGCTTCCTGGCGCGCTTCACGGGAGCGGTCCATGTCGCGCGAGGCCATGTGCGAAACCGTCTCGCGCACCTTGGCGATGGCGTCCTTGGAGCTGTGCGCCAGCTTGCGGATCTGCTCGTTGAAGGTGGTCGAGCGCTCGGACAGGTTGCGCACTTCGTCGGCGACCACCGCGAAGCCTCGGCCGGCTTCACCGGCACGCGCGGCTTCGATGGCGGCGTTCAGCGCCAGCAGGTTGGTCTGGTCGGCGATCGACTTGACGTCTTCCAGCAGCGCGAAGATGCCATCCAGGTGCTGCGCCATCTGGTCGATGTGCTGCACGGTGGTGCTGCTCTGGCCGCTGACCTGTTCCAGTGCTTCCACCAGCTGCTCCATGCGGTGGCTGGCGTGCTGGGCGAAACGGGCAACGTCGAGGCCGGCATTGCCTTCATCACCGGCGCGGTCGACGATGCGCGACAGGGCTTGGCTCTGCTGGCGCGACTTGCGGTTCATCGCATCGAAGCTGCCACCGAGGCTGGAGACGGCCTGGCGGATCAGGTCACGGGCGCGTTCCACTTCACCACGCGAACCGTCGATTTCGTTGCCGACGAAGTTGCGCAGTTCGGTCAGCAGCTGGTCCTGCTCACGCAGGACACGGGCATGTTCCGGGGAACGATGCGCCTGGGCGCGGGTGGTCCACCACGCAAAGCCGAGCCAGCTCAGCGTCATCGTGGTCAGGATCGCCCAGCGCAGGGCGGCCGGCCATTCGAAACCGATGGCGAAGGGGAGCAGCAGGGTCAGAGCCAGGGGGGCGGCCAGACGGATGAAAATGCGTGAGTACATGGACGTTCTCGGGAGGTGCACGGAGGATGTATCGGCCGTACCCCCTTTCTCTTTAACGTCGATGTGCCCCGAAGTGCATTCTGAATGCGCCGGTTTTCCGGCGCTGGCGGTGATTCGGTGTCCGATTCCCTTTTCCATGGAAAAGCGCCCGGACCCCATGCGCTTACGCCAGCTGGCGGTCCACCGCCTCGATCATCGCCTTGCGGCCGAACAGGAAGTCCCAGTAGCTGCCGCCCAGCTGCCGCCATAGCACCGCCGAGCGCACCGCTGCCAGCAGCAGGGCGCGGATCTCGGCCACCACGCCAGCCTGGCCCAGGTAGTGCGGGTTGCCCTGCACCATCACCCGCGGCTTGAGGTGGCTGATGGTGTCCGCGTACAGGCTGCCCAGGCTGGCCAGCACATCCGGGTGGCCGCTGTCGCCCAGCTCGGCGGCCTGGCGCTGGGCGCGCTCGATGCCCGAGGCGACCTTGTTCACCGTGGCGCCATCCTGAACGAAGCGGCGCTCCAGCTGCAGCACCGACAGGGCCAGCTTGGGCAGGATCGGATCCTGGCCTTGGTTGCGGAAGTAGTTGTGCAGCAGGCGCAGCCCGGCCTTCAGTGCATGGCGGTCACCGAATACCGCCTGCGGCGAGGACGCATCGACACGGAACACGCTGTCCACGGCGGTGCGCACGGCGGCGGCGTCGGAATGGCCGGTATCGGCGATGCGGCGTACCTGCTGCAGGGCCTGGGCAATGCCGGCCAGGGCCAGGACGCGGTCGTCGACAGTGAAACTCATGCAGCGGATACCTCAAAAGGGGAAGGAGTGGTGCGCAGACGCTGTTCCAGCGGCGCATCGGTGGCGGCGATCACCGCGCCACCCAGGCATACATCACCGTCATACAGCACCAGCGATTGACCGGGGGTAACGGCGCGCTGCGGGCGCGCGAAGGTGACCAGCACGCTGCCATCGTCCAGCACGTTGACCGTACACGGCTCATCGGGCTGTCGGTAGCGGGTCTGGGCGGTGCATTCGAAGCGCCGCGACGGCGGCGAGCCGGCAATCCAGTGCGCGGTTTCCGAACGCAGCCGGTTGGAAAGCATCCACTTGCTGTCGCGGTCCTGGTCCACGTACAGCACGTTGCTGGCCACATCCTTGCCGACCACGTACCACGGAGCGGCCGGGCGGCCGCGCACGCCGCCGATGTTCAGGCCCTCGCGCTGGCCCAGGGTGAAATAGAATACGCCCGGGTGTTCGGCGATCACGGTGCCATCGGCCGGGTCAAGGATCTGGCCGGGCCTGGCCGGCAGGTAGCGGCCGAGGAATTCGCGGAAATCCCGCTCGCCGATGAAGCAGATGCCGGTGGAATCCTTCTTGGCGTGGGTCGGCAGGCCGACGTCGCGCGCGATCCTGCGCAGGTCGGTCTTTTCCAGGTCGCCGATCGGGAACAGGGTCGCTGCCAGCTGCGCCTGGCCCAGCTGGTGCAGGAAGTAGCTCTGGTCCTTGGAGCGGTCGGCGCCACGCAGCAGCAGCCATTGGCCACCGCGCTGGGCTACGCGCGCGTAATGGCCGGTGGCGATGCGCTCGGCGCCCAGCTCGCGGGCGGCATCCAGGAAATGCTTGAACTTCACTTCGCGATTGCACAGCACGTCCGGGTTCGGCGTGCGGCCAGCGGCGTACTCGGCCAGGAAGTGCTCGAACACGCCCTGCCAGTACTCGCTGGAGAAGTCCCGGAAGTGGAACGGGATACCGAGCAGGCCGCATACGGCAACCGCATCGCGGCGGTCATCCTCAGCGCGGCAGTCACCGCTGCCGTCGTCGGCCCAGTTCTGCATGAACAGGCCTGCCACGGCCTCGCCCTGCTGTACCAGGCGCCAGGCCGCGACGGAAGAGTCTACGCCACCGGAGACGCCCACCATCACGCGCGGCGTGCTCATGCGACCTCCCGGACCAGCGAAAGCGGATGGCGCTGGCCACCCAGGTAATCAGCCACCACCTGCCAGACCAGCGGGCTGCGCTGGCGCTCGCCGGCGGCCTGCAGCTCGGCCGGGGTCAGCCACAGCGCGCGGTCGATGCCGGTGTCCAGCGGCTGCGCCGGGTCGTGCGAGAGCGGGCGCGCGGCGTAGCAGAAGCGCAGGAACGCGGTGCCGTCGCCGGCAGTCCACTGGTAGCAGCCGATGAAATGGGTCAGCTGCACCGTCCAGCCGGTTTCCTCGCGGGTCTCGCGCAGGGCTGCCTCGGCCAGGCTTTCGCCCGGCTCGAGGTGGCCGGCAGGCTGGTTCAGCACCTGGCGGCCGTCGATGGTCTCTTCAACCAGCAGCACGCGGCCGCCGTCGACCACCACCGTGGCGACGGTGGCGTGCGGTGCCCAGCGCGGGTCCGGCGTGGCGTTCAACTCAGAACTCGTCCTTCTTGGTCAGCTCCAGCTCCATCGCGTCGGCGGTGCGGATGGCCGCATCGATGGCGTCACTGAGCTGGTCCGGGGTGGCATCGGCATCGATCTTCACCACGAACATGGCGGTGGTGTCCTGCTTGACCCAGCCGCCCATCTTGGCGTCCTGCGAATCTTCCAGCAGGCGGTTGGCCACGGCCACCGGGAACTGCTTGGTCTTGGCGTTGTACGCCGGCGACCAGATCTCGCGGATGTTGTGGCTGCCGAAATCTTCCACCGCCGAGCGCACGTAGACCATCTGGGTGCGGTCACCCTCGACGTCGAAGACCATGCGGTAGTCGCCGTCCTCGTCGACTTCATAGGTATAGCCCAGCTTGTCCAGGTGGCGGCCCACGGACTTGTCGGCGGTGGTTGCGGCGGTGGCGGCGCCGGCAGGAGCCAGGGCGATCAACAGGGCGGTAAGAAGGGTCCTTTTCATGAAGATCCTGTGAAACAGTGTTGAGAGAAGATGCAATTGTGACGGCGGCCGTGCGTGCCGTCCAATCTGCGGCGGGCCGACGCAGGCTTCTCCGAGCCTCTATAATGGACGGATGCCCCATGAGTCCTCCCCCGATTCCCAGCACGAGCACGGCGTTGCCGTAGAACCTGCGCGCCCGGAAGTAGCGCCGCCGCCGTTCTACCAGGTGATGCTGCTCAATGATGACTACACCCCGATGGATTTCGTGGTGGACGTGCTCCAGCAGTTCTTCAACATGGACCTGGACAAGGCCACGCAGGTGATGCTCCACGTCCATACCCGCGGCCGCGGCGTGTGCGGGGTGTTCACCCGCGAAGTGGCCGAGACCAAGGTGGCCCAGGTCAACGAGTATTCGCGGATGAACCAGCATCCGCTGCTGTGCACGATGGAAAAGGCCTGACCGGCCTTTTGTAGAGCCGAGCCCATGCTCGGCTGCTGTTCGTGCAGGTATCCAGATCGCTGGCAGAGCAGCCGAGCGCAGGCTCGGCTCTACAGCCGGATCACGCTTCCGCCAGCGCCTGCAACGCCATCCTCGCGACCGATTCGTCCACAACCGCTGGGTCGCCATCATCGCGGAACCACACCGCCGACAGCCCTGCGCTGGCAGCGACCCAACGCAGCAGGCGGGTGCGCTCGAGGCCGGCCAGCGCGGTCACCTGTTCTACGCGCGCGGCAAACCGCTCGGGCCGGGTGGCCACATGGATGCCCGGACCGCAGAGATCCGGGTTGCTGAACAGCGTCGTGTAATCGAACGCGCGATCGCCCAGCAGCCGCTTCGGGTCGATCGCCAGCCAGCCGCGCGCGCCGAAGTCGAGCACGTTGTCGTGGTGCAGGTCGCCATGCAGCGGCCGGATCTCCTGTTCGTCACGCAGCACCCCCTCCGCCAGTGATCTGCACTGTTCCAGCAGTGGCGGCAGCGCAGCCCTTGGCTGCAGCAGGTCGGCGAACCATCTACGCAGGCAGACCAGTTCCGCTGGGCGCGCGCTCCGTGGCCGGTGCAGCCGCTGCAGGACCTGGCACAGGACCGTGGTGCAGGCGTCATCGCCGCCCGCGATTGAACGTTGCCGCAGCGAATCGCCTTCGGCGCGCTCGATCAGGATTGCCGGCCCCTCGTGGGCCAGCAGGCGGGCGGCGCCATCGCCCTCCCACCAACGCAGCAGGCGATGGCTGTTCTGCTCTTCGGTTTCGCTGCTGATCTTCAGCATCGCCGGCGCGCCGGCAGCGGTCAGCACCGGCCAGAGCCGGGCGTGGGGCGTGCAGATGGCCGGGCCATCACGCCGCAATCGCCAGCGGCTCAGGTAGGGTTCGCTCATGCCGGTTGAGGTCTTCTGGAGTGAATGAAGATCAAGCGTTCTGCAGTGCTAACGCCATCTGAACGCAGCAATCCGCTAGGGTGATGGAAATCGCGTAGTCAGGCCGCATATTGTTCCCATCTGCCGCCGGAGTAATCCATGTTCAGCAAAGACCTCGAACACACCATCGGCCAGTGCTACAAGCGCGCCCGTGAGGCCCGGCATGAGTTCATGACGGTCGAACACCTGCTGTTGGCACTGCTCGACAACCCGTCCGCCCAGGCCGTACTGAAGGCCTGCGGTGCGGACGCCGAACGCCTGCGCCAGGAGCTGGAGCAGGCCATCGAGGCCTCGGTGTCCCGCCTGGCCGAAGATGACGGCCGTGACACCCAGCCGACCCTGGGCTTCCAGCGGGTGCTGCAGCGGGCCGTGTACCACGTGCAGTCCTCGGGCAAGAAGGAGGTCACCGGCGCCAACGTGCTGGTCGCCATCTTCGGCGAAAAGGACTCCCACGCCGTCTACTACCTCAACCAGCAGGATGTCACCCGGCTGGATGTGGTCAATTACCTGTCCCACGGCATCGCCAAGCTGGGCGAGGAAGGCGAGCAGCCGTCCTCTTCCTCCGAGGGTGAGGGCCGCATGGAAGGCGGGGAGGGCGAGCCGAAGGGCGATGCCCTGACCGAATTCGCCAGCAACCTCAACGAACAGGCCCGGTCCGGCCGCATCGATCCGCTGGTCGGTCGTGGCGATGAGATCGAGCGCACCATCCAGGTCCTGTGCCGGCGCCGCAAGAACAATCCGCTGTACGTGGGCGAGGCTGGCGTGGGCAAGACCGCCATCGCCGAGGGCCTGGCCCGCCGCATCGTCGAGGGCTCGGTACCCGACGTGCTGGCCGACGCGGTGATCTACTCGCTCGACCTGGGCGCGCTGGTGGCCGGCACCAAGTACCGCGGCGACTTCGAGAAGCGGCTGAAGGGTGTGTTGACCGCGCTGAAGAAGGTGCCCAACGCGGTGCTGTTCATCGACGAGATCCACACCATCATCGGCGCCGGCTCGGCGTCGGGTGGCACCATGGATGCGTCCAACCTGATCAAGCCGGCGCTGGCCTCCGGCGAGCTGCGCTGCATCGGCTCGACCACCTTCCAGGAATATCGCGGCATCTTCGAGAAGGACCGGGCGCTGGCCCGCCGCTTCCAGAAGATTGATATCGTAGAGCCGACCGTGGGCGAGGCCTACGAGATCCTGCAGGGCCTGAAGTCCAAATACGAGCTGCACCACAGCGTGACCTATTCGGACGAAGCGCTGCAGGCGGCGGTGGACCTGTCGGTGAAGCACATCGGCGACCGCCTGCTGCCGGACAAGGCCATCGACGTGATCGACGAGGCCGGTGCCCGCCAGCGCCTGCTGCCGGAAGGCCAGCGCAAGGAGCTGATCGACGTCGAGGAAGTGGAAGCGATCGTGGCCAAGATGGCGCGTATCCCGACCAAGCAGGTCAGCGCCACCGACAAGGACGTGCTGCAGCATCTGGAGCGCAACCTGAAGATGGTGATCTTCGGGCAGGATCCGGCGATCGAGACGCTGTCCTCGGCGATCAAGCTGGCCCGCTCGGGCCTGGGCAACCCGGAGAAGCCGATCGGCAACTTCCTGTTCGCCGGCCCGACCGGCGTCGGCAAGACCGAGGTGACCAAGCAGCTGGCGCTGCAGCTGGGCATCGAGCTGGTCCGCTTCGACATGTCCGAGTACATGGAGCCGCATTCGATCAGCCGCCTGATCGGCGCCCCTCCGGGCTATGTCGGCTTCGACCAGGGCGGCCTGCTGACCGAGAAGATCGTCAAGACACCGCACTGCGTGCTGCTGCTGGACGAGATCGAGAAGGCGCACCCGGACATCTTCAACATCCTGCTGCAGGTGATGGACCGCGGCGTGCTGACCGATACCAACGGTCGTGAAGCCAACTTCAAGAACGTGGTGCTGGTGATGACCACCAATGCCGGCGCGGCACAGGCCTCGCGGCGCTCGATCGGCTTCACCAAGCAGGACCATGCCACCGATGCGATGGAGACCATCCGCCGCAGCTTCACCCCGGAGTTCCGCAACCGCCTCGATGCGGTGGTGCAGTTCCAGGCGCTGGGCTTCGAGCACATCCTGCGCGTGGTCGACAAGTTCCTGATCGAGCTGGAGATGTTGCTGCAGGACAAGCACGTGAGCCTGTCGGCCACCCCGACCGCCCGCGACTGGCTGGCCCACCACGGCTTCGACCCGCTGATGGGTGCGCGCCCGATGGCCCGCGTGATCCAGGACAAGATCAAGCGTCCGCTGGCCGACGAGCTGCTGTTCGGCAAGCTGGTCAACGGTGGCAAGGTGAGCATCGATGTTCGCGACGACGAGCTCGTGGTCGAGACCCAGGCCGAACCGGAGCGGCTGCTGCCGGTTACGGTGGAGTGAGCTGAAGGCTTGGCGTGAAAGACTGGGAATGACAAGGGCGGCTTCGGCCGCCCTTGTTGTTTCCAGTGGGCCTGTCGTCTGCGGCCTTGCTTGAACGGAATGCAGGTGCCAATGCTGTCTTCTGGTCGCGATGGGCTGCTGCCCTGTTTGTATCGCGGAACGATACAGGATACAGTAATGATCATCGGTTTTCGTCACAAGGGCCTTGAGCGGTTCTACCGTTCCGGCAGCAGTAGTGGAATCCGCCACAGTCATGCCAGCAAGGTGTTGATGATCCTGACGATCCTGGATGTGGCTTCGGGTCCTGAGGATCTGGCCATGCCTGGACTGCGCCTGCATAAGCTCCGGGGCGGTCTGAAAGGACATTGGTCTGTATGGGTCAACGGAAACTGGCGGATTACCTTCCGTTTCACCGGCAGCGACGTGGAGCTGCTGGATTACCTGGACTATCACTGAGGTCGCGCATGATTCATCACCATCCGCATCCGGGGCAGACGATCAAGGCAATGGTCTTTGATCCAATGGATCTGTCTGTGACCGAGGCGGCCGAGCGCCTGGCAATGTCACGGGTGGCCCTTTCGCGGGTCCTGAACGGCAAGGCGGGCATCAGTCCCGACCTGGCTATCCGCCTGGAGATGGCGGGAGTGAGTACCGCGGTTTTCTGGATGGGGCTGCAATCCAGCTACGATCTTTGGTTGGCGCGGCAGCGCGCGCAACCGAGAGTGTTGTCGCTGGTTGCCGCGACGCGTTGACGTATCTCGCGACAAGGGCGGCTTCGGCCGCCCTTGTCCAGTATGGGGTCAGCGGCTGCGGCGGCGTGCTTCGCGCTTGAACCGCCCGGCATCGATCGGCTCGATGCGCGCAACCTCGCAGCTGCCGCGACCGGTGTCCAGAGCGCTTCGACCCTCGCTGCACAGCTCGTCAGCCTCCTTGCCGTCGGTCTTGAAGCCGAGGCGGGTGGCCAGCACGGCAGAGGGGCAGCTGTTGCGGAAATGCACCACATAGTGGTCTTCACCGGAGCGAAGCAGGACGTTCCTGTCAGCGCCGGCGCGAACGATCTGCTGTTCGCCGGTCAGTGATACGCATTGCGCCGGCGGGGTGCCAGCGGCATGGGCGGGCGGAGCCACCAGGGTGATGGCAGACAAAGCCAGGGGGACCAGCAGGGAAGACAGGTTCATGGCGGGGCAGGGGCGGCGATCCGGACTGGATCGGATCCCAGGATGCTGCCGCCGCTGCAAATGCGAATCTGCCGCAAGCAGGGCTGACCGACGCCACGGTGAGATCGGTCACGATGACCTTTGGCGCATCAGGCCGCGATCGAGCGGAACCCCTGTTGCCGGCCCTGGTCGCCGCCGTCTTCGATGACAAAGGCGACCGCCTCGTGCGGAATGTGCAGGCGCTGCTTGAGCGTACTGCCCATGTGCGATATCTCGCGCTGCACGGCCAGGTACAAGGGATGCGAGGCGTCCATGCTGGTGCAGACCAGGCAGGGCTGACCGAACCAGGTGCCGTCCGGGCCCTTGCTGGCGTAGCAGCGGCTGGTGACGGACTGCGGGTCAAGTACGATCAGGTAAGTCATGCACGCAAGGCCTCGTGTGAAGAACGCGTAGAGTCTAGGGTTCCCGCGCGCTGCTGGATTTCAGACAAGGACGAAAATCGAACGACCCCGGAGACTTTGACTTTATTCCGTGCACGACAAAGGGCCAGCAGCGAGGCCGGCCCTGTCGGAGTGGCGCACTGCGCCGACCGCTTACTTCATGCGGTAGGTGATACGACCCTTGGTCAGGTCGTACGGGGTCATTTCAACCTTGACCCGGTCACCGGTAAGGATGCGGATGTAGTTCTTGCGCATGCGGCCGGAGATATGGGCGATGATCTCGTGCCCATTCTCCAGGCGAACGCGGAAAGTGGTGTTCGGCAGCGTCTCGCTGACGGTGCCCTCGAACTCGATGGAATCGTCTTTCGACATGTAGTCCTGTGCGGTTCAGAAAACGGCCACGCTGGGCCTAAGGCGCGGTATTTTACGCGTGACCGGCCCAGCTTGCAAAGTTTGTGTTAACCCCGGGCGAAACGCCGAGCCGGCAGTCGTCCCACCGCCTGCGTCCACGGGCCTTCACGGCCCTTGTCGCGCACCGCCAGGCGCACGTGATCCAGAAACGCCGCGCGCGGCAGATGCGTGGCGCCCATCCGCAGCAGGTGTGGATTCTCCACCTGGGCATCGATCAGCGGCCAGCCCCAGCCGCCAAGCGTGGCCGCTAACGCGGCCAGCGCGACCTTGGAGCCCCCGCTGGCGCCACTGAACATGCTTTCGCCGAAAAACATCGATCCGATCGCCACCCCATAGATGCCGCCGACCAGCGTCTGCCGGTCCCAGACCTCGAAGGAATGGGCAAAGCCGAGGTCGTGCAGCTGGCCATAAGCCTCGACCATCGCCGGGCTGATCCACGTACCGTCCTGGCCCGGTCGCGGTGCTGCGGCGCAGGCACGCATCACACGACTGAAAGCGGTGTCGGCGGTGATCTCCCACGTGCTGCCGCGCAACTGGCGGCGGAAGCGGCTGGACAGGTGCACGCCCTCGGTGCGGAACACCATGCGCGGGTCTGGCGACCACCACAGGATTGGCTCGCCCTCGCTGAACCACGGGAAGATGCCGCCGGCATAGGCGTTGAGCAGTCGCACCGGATGCAGGTCGCCGCCCACCGCGAGCAGGCCATCGGGCTGGCGCAGTGCGGTCTCGGCCGGAGGGAAGGGAGCGTCCGGCGCATCGGCCAGGCGCCAGGGCAGCTGGCGGGTCATGCCGTCATTGTATTCGTCGTGGCGATCGCTGATGTCTGGCACCATCAGCGTCCAACGGCAAGGAGCCCACGCATGAGTGACGCGATCACCGCCATCCTCGATGTGCACGATATCCCGCGCACGCGCAACGACAGCCAGGGCATGCTGCTGGCGCTGGCCACTGAACAGCCCGGCCAGCTCGGTGCGCTGATGCTGCTGGCCCTTGCCCGGCGTTCACCCAGCTCGGCCTTTCTCGACATGGCGCTGGATCTGCTGCGCGATGAAGCGATTGTGCCGGTCTGTGCCGAGGCCTGGCGCCGCTATCGGGATGGCGAGCGCGGCGAACTGCTGGCCAGCGTGATCGAATTCACCAGCTACCAGGCGCCGCAGGTGCTGCAGGACGACTGGGAGGCCTTGCTGGCGCTGGCCACCGAAGACGAGCTGCAGCTGGCTTCGCAGGTATGGCAGGGCCTGCCCTCCGTCATTGCCGTGCAGTGGGCGCAGATTCTGGTTGAGGCCGACGACGATCGCGAGATGGCGCGGGCCAGGGCGCTGCTGCTGGCGGCGCAGCCCGAGCGCTATGCCGTTGCCCGCGGCTACCTCGCTGACTGGGGCGCGCTGGATGCTGAGGTCTGGGCGCACTGGGCCGGCGTCGCGGACGGACCGCAGCCGCGGCGCCTGCATGGGGAGCGGCCGCTGCACATCCGCTTCGGCCGCGAGCAGCATCGCGCGCAGCAGGCGGACGAACCGAGCTGGCGCAAGCGCATCTGGCGCCTGCACCCGACCTGGAATGGCGGGCAGGTACAGTACGCCGGGCAGATGGGAGGGCCGCTGGAATCGTTGTGTGGCAGCTGCCATGCACCGCTGCAGCGCCTGCTGCGAACCGACGCTGCCGCGCTGCAGCCGGGCGCGGCGGGTGAGATCACGCTGGGCCTGTGCCTGGACTGCAGCGGCTGGGAAGATCCGCCCGTGCGTTTCTATCGCCACGATGCCAGCGGCCTGCCCAGCTGCCACCCCAGCCAGCGTCTGGAGGTGCCGGCGACGCCGACCGACAGCGGTGACCTGATGCAGGCCGAGGTCGGCCTGGCCGCCATGGATACCTCGCGCTGGCGGCAGCAGGACTGGGGACAGTCCAATCATCGGCAGAACCTGTCGCGCGTGGGCGGCGCACCGAGCTGGGTGCAGAGTGCCTGGTATCCGGCGTGCATCGATTGCGGTGAGGAGATGCCCTTCGTGATGCAGCTGGATTCGACGCTGCCGACCACCGGTGGAGGCGCGCTGCTATGGGGCAGTGGCGGCATGCTCTACACGTTCTGGTGTGCGAAGTGCAGGGTGAGCGGGCACTTCTGGCAGTGCACATGAGCACGGCGCCATCGCTATTGCTCTGATAGATGCCAACGTCGGTTGGCACGCCTCATTGCCCCGGTAGGTGCCAACCTTGGTTGGCACGCTTTTCCGCACCGCGCAAGTCGAGCAAGCTCGACGCTACGGCTCTGCGCGGAACGGCCCATGCCCCTGCAGCTCCTGCTGGTACCGCCGCACATCCCGCCGCTCCTGCCGGCACCAGTCCTGCAGTGCTTCTGCGAAATCCGCGTCGGCCACCCAGTGCCGGCTGCGTACCAGCGTCGGCAGGAAGCCACGCGCCAGCTTGTGCTCGCCCTGAGCGCCGGGCTCGAAACGGCTCAGCCCTTCGCGCAGGCAGTACTCGATGCCCTGGTAGTAACAGGCCTCGAAATGCAGGCCGGGCAGGGTAGCGCCACCCCAGTAGCGGCCGTACAGCGTGTCGCCACCGCGCAGGCACAGCGCGCCGGCAATCGGCTCGCCGTCCTGTTCGGCCAGGAACAGTACCAGTCCGCGCCCCAATGAAATGGCCAGATGGCGCAGGAAGGCCTCGGTCAGTGCCGGGGCGTTGCCGTACTCGAGGAAGGTCTGCAGGTAGAAGCGGTACATCGCCTGCAGGTCGGCGCGGCCGGCTTCATCGCCGTGTACCACGCGGAAGCTGATGCCCTGGCGGGTGACCTTGGCCCGTTCCTGGCGGATGTTCTTCCGATGCTTGTGGTTCATCGCACCGAGGAACTGCTCGAATGTCGCCCAGTCGCCCGGGTTCTGCCACTGGAACTGCACGTCCTCGCGCAGCAGCCAGTCATCGCCGAACAGGGCCTCGTCCACTGCGGTGTGGAAGTTGATATGGGCCGAGGATACCTCCAGCGCGGGCAGGGCCTCGCGCAATGCCGAAAGCAGGGCGGCGCGCCCTGAATCGTGACGTGCCAACAACCGCGGGCCAGTGACCGGCGAGTAAGGTACTGCGCCCAGCCACTTCGGATAGTAGTCGCGGCCATGCCGCGCATACGCGTTGGCCCACGCATGGTCGAACACGAACTCGCCGTGAGAGTTGGTCTTCAGGTAGCCCGGAATGGCGCCGACCAGGGTGTTGCCTTCCCAGAGCGTGAAGTGCCGGGCCTGCCAGCCCCAGTCCTCGCGCAGGCAACCGTGCTGTTCAAGCCCGGAAAGGAAGGCGTGGCTGACGAAGGGGTTGCGGCCGTCGTGCAGGGCATCCCAGTCGGTCGCGGCGATGGACTGCAGGGAGTCGAGAAAGCGGGGGGAAGGCATGGGGGAAGGATAGGGCAGATGAAACAGAAAGGCCGACGCACTGGCGTCGGCCTATCATCCGGAGTCGGGTGTGGCTCGACCCTGCAGGAGCGGGTCAGCCTCTCAGCTGGCCTTGCCCTGGGCGTCCAGGTAGCGCTCGGCGTCCAATGCGGCCATGCAGCCGAAGCCGGCCGAAGTGATCGCCTGGCGGTAGTGCTGGTCGGCCACGTCGCCGGCAGCAAATACGCCTTCCACCGAGGTCTGGGTGGCGTTGCCGCCTAGGCCCGAGCGGATCTCCAGGTAGCCGTTGTTCATCGCCAGCTGGCCGTCGAACAGCTGTGTATTCGGATGGTGGCCGATGGCCACGAAGAAGCCGTGGGCGTCGATGTCACGGGTACTGCCGTCCAGCGTCGACTTCACGCGCACGCCGGTCACGCCGGCGTCGTTGCCCAGCACTTCCTCCACCTGGTGGTGCCAGACGGTCTCGATCTTGCCGGCAGCAACCTTGGCAAACAGCTTGTCCTGCATGATCTTTTCCGCCTTCAGGGTGTCGCGGCGGTGGACCAGATAGACCTTGCGGGCGATGTTGGACAGGTAAAGGGCCTCTTCCACGGCGGTGTTGCCACCGCCGACCACGACCACGTCCTGGTCGCGGTAGAAGAAGCCGTCACAGGTGGCGCAGGCGGACACACCGCGGCCCTTGAAGGTCTCTTCGGTCGGGATGCCCAGGTATTTGGCGGTCGCGCCGGTGGCGATGATCAGCGCATCGCAGGTGTACTCGTGGCTGTCGCCGATCAGCTTGAACGGGCGCTGCGACAGGTCGGCGGTGTGGATGTGGTCGAAGATGACCTCGGTCTCGAAGCGCTCGGCGTGCGCCTGCATGCGCGCCATCAGGTCCGGGCCCATCAGGCCGTGGGCGTCACCCGGCCAGTTGTCCACCTCGGTGGTGGTCATCAGCTGGCCACCCTGCTGCAGGCCGGTGATGACGACCGGCTTCAGGTTGGCACGGGCGGCGTAGACGGCGGCGGTCCAACCGGCCGGTCCGGAACCGAGGATGACGAGGCGCTGGTGGCGGGAGGGCAGGCTGGTGCTCATGTAGACTCGCGAAAAGGTAGATGGGACAAGGCGCTGGCGATGTTTGCGCAGCATCCGTGGCTGGTCATAGAGTGGCGGCTGGGGCAGGGCGATTCAAGCCGATGAACGGAACGCCGTCATCCAGCAGTGGTTTCGGCCCTCGGATTGCCCTGTCGGACGTCGCATAACTGAAAACTGACGCCGTCTCATTTATTATCAATCACTAACAGCGCATTCCAAAGGTATGGTCTAAGGTGGCGAAGCAGGTCCCCGAACGCTCCAAGTCCGACGACAGCAAGGCGTCACGTCGCACGGCTGCGGCGGCGACGACCGACAATCCACGCCGCCAGCGCCTCTGGCGCGACCTGGGCCTGATCGCCATCGCGCCGGCCCTGCTGTATCTGGCGGCCAGTCTTTTCACCTATTCAGCGACTGATCCGGGCTGGTCGCACACCGGCAGCGTGGTTGCGCCGGTGCACAACCTGGGCGGCCGCGCCGGCGCCTGGATCGCCGACGTGCTGCTGCAGCTGTTCGGCTACATCGCCTTCCTGCTGCCGGTGGTGCTCGGCGCGCTGGCGTGGATCGCCATGTTCGGCCTCAAGCGCGAGAGCAAGGGCGAGAACGACCTGGATCCGGCACTGCGCCTGGTCGGTCTGGTCGGTTTCCTGATCGCCGGCACCGGCTTCCTGCATGTGCGCCTGTTCAGTGGCGATGTCGCCAGTGCCGGCGGCATCCTCGGCAAGCTGGTCGGCAATTCGCTCACGGTGGGCTTCGGCGCGCTGGGGGCGAACCTGTTCGTGCTGGTGCTGCTGCTGGCCTCGATCACCCTGGCCACCGGGCTGTCCTGGTTCACGGTGATGGAGAAGATCGGCCGCGGCGTGATGTCGCTGGCGCCGTTGCTGCAACGCAAGAAGGAAGAAGTCACCGAGTGGAAGCAGACCCGGGTGATGCGCGAGGAACGCCAGGAAGTACGCAAGGCCGACGCCGAGGTGCGCGCCAAGCGCGAGCCGGTGAAGATCGAGCCGCGTCCGGAGCCGGTGATCGAGAAGAGTGATCGGGCCAAGCGCGATACCCAGATTCCGATGTTCCGCGGCGTCAACGGTGATGGCTCGGACCTGCCGCCGCTGGCGCTGCTGGATGATCCCAAGCCGCAGCCCAAGGGCTACGACGAAGAGACGCTGGAGACCCTGTCGCGGCAGATCGAGTTCAAGCTGAAGGACTTCCGCATCGATGCGCAGGTGGTCGGCGCCAATCCCGGCCCGGTCATCACCCGCTTCGAGATCGAGCCAGCACCGGGTATCAAGGTCAGCCAGATCAGTTCGCTGGACAAGGACATCGCGCGTGGCCTGTCGGTGAAGTCGGTGCGCGTGGTCGATGTCATTCCGGGCAAGTCGGTGATCGGCCTGGAAATCCCCAATGTCACCCGCGAGATGATCTTCCTGTCCGAACTGCTGCGCTCGAAGGAATATGACAAGTCGGCGAGTGTGCTGACCCTGGCGCTGGGCAAGGACATCGCCGGTCGCCCGACCGTGGCCGACCTGGCACGCATGCCGCATCTGCTGGTGGCCGGTACCACCGGTTCGGGCAAGTCGGTGGCGGTCAACGCGATGGTGCTGAGCCTGTTGTTCAAGGCCTCGCCGAAAGACCTGCGGATGCTGATGATCGACCCGAAGATGCTCGAACTGAGCGTTTACCAGGGCATCCCGCACCTGCTGGCGCCGGTGGTCACCGACATGAAGGAGGCCGCCAACGGCCTGCGCTGGTGCGTGGCCGAGATGGAGCGCCGCTACAAGCTGATGAGCGCGGTGGGCGTGCGCAACCTGGCCGGCTTCAACAAGAAGGTGAAGGAAGCGCAGGACGCGGGCCAGCCGCTGATGGATCCGCTGTTCAAGCCGAACCCGGAGCTCGGCGAGGCACCGCGTCCGCTGGAAACGCTGCCGTTCATCGTCATCTTCATCGACGAATTCGCCGACATGATGATGATCGTCGGCAAGAAGGTGGAAGAGCTGATCGCGCGCCTGGCGCAGAAGGCGCGTGCGGCCGGCATCCACCTGATCCTGGCCACGCAGCGCCCGTCGGTGGACGTGATCACCGGCCTGATCAAGGCCAACATCCCGACCCGTATCGCCTTCCAGGTCAGCTCCAAGATCGACTCGCGCACCATCCTCGACCAGTCCGGCGCGGAAACACTGCTGGGCCACGGCGACATGCTGTACCTGCCGCCGGGCACCGCGCTGCCCGAGCGCGTGCATGGTGCGTTCGTGTCCGACGATGAAGTGCATCGCGTGGTCGAGCACCTCAAGGCGATGGGCCCGGCCGACTATGTCGACGGCGTGCTGGATGAGGTGCAGACGATGGGCGACGGCGTGGTCGTCGGTGCCACCGGCCTGCCCGAGACCAGTGCAGCCGGCGACGAGTCCGACCCGTTGTATGACGAAGCACTGCGGGTGGTCACCGAGACCCGCCGTGCCTCGATTTCCGGCGTGCAGCGCCGGCTGAAGATCGGCTACAACCGTGCAGCGCGACTGATCGAGGCCATGGAAGCGGCCGGCGTGGTCAGCCCGCCCGAGCACAACGGCGACCGCACGGTGCTGGCACCGCCGCCGCCGAAGTAAGACCCGACGTATCCCCCACGACGTCCAAGGAACCGACGCATGCTTCACCCCGTACCAAGCGCGCTGGCGCTGGCGCTGGCAGCCTTCCTGGCTGCCGGCCCGGCACTGGCAGAAACCGCCACCTCCGCGCCCGCCACGGCGCCGCCTTCCACCAGCGGCGATACCGAAGCCAGCAATAATTTCAGCATTGTCCGTTACCGCGCCGACTACCAGGTCCGGCCGGACGCGGGCAATGTGCAGACCGAAACCTACGAAGTCCTTCTCAAGACCAAGGCCTCCGTCGAGCAGTTCAGCCAGGTGCGGCTGAGCTACAGCGAAAAGATGGAGACGCTGGAAGTGCTCGGTGCCTACACCATCACCGCCGATGGCCAGCGCCGCGACGTGCCGGCCGACCGCATCTACACGCAGGAGAGCTACTCCAGCGCCTCGGCGGCGATGTATGCCGACCGCAAGGTGCGGGTGATCGTGTTCCCGAACCTGGCCCCGGGCACGCGCCTGTACTACCAGGTGCGCCGCACCCAGGCTACGCCGTACTTCCCGGGCTATTTCGGCCTGTGGGAGACCTTCAACGTCTTCACCGAGTACGAGGACGCCGAGGTCACCCTGAGTGCGCCAGCCAACCTGCCGATGTTCGTCGACAGCCGCGGCGTGCAGGGCAGTGACCAGCCGACAGTGAAGAATGGCCAGGCGCAATGGCGTTGGCGTTACCAGCGTCGTGAGGCGATGCCGGCGCAGAACTGGTCGGCGGCGGGCTGGGAGTTCGGCCCGAACATCATGGCCAGCACGTATCGTGACTGGTCGCAGATGGGGCGCGCCTACCAGCTCAAGGCGGGCCCGGCGGCCGAGGTGACCCCGGCGCTGCAGGCGCTGGCTGATGAGATCACCGCCGGCATCAGTGACCGCCGCGAGCAGGCTGATGCGCTGTATCGCTGGGTCGCGCAGAACATCCGCTATGTGGCGGTGTACCTGGGCAATGGTGGCCTGGAACCGAACAGCGCGCAGAGCATCCTCGACAACCACTACGGCGACTGCAAAGATCACGTGACGATCCTCGAGGCGCTGCTGGCGGCCAAGGGCATCGCCAGCTCGCCGGTGCTGATCGGTGCGGGCGGCGGCCCGACGCTGCCGAAGATTCCGGTGCTGGGCCGCTTCAACCACGCTATCACCTACATCCCCGAATTCGATCTGTACCTCGATTCGACCACCGCGTGGGCGCGCTTCGGCCAGCTGCCGGAGGGTGACCTGGGCGCCCCGGTGATGCGTACCCGCGACGCCACGCTGGCGCGTACTCCGGCCAACACGCCGGAGCGCAACGCCACCTCGATGGAAGTGCGTTTTACCTTCGACGCCAACGGTAACCTGCGCGGCGAGACCATTCCGAAGCTGGGCGAGAACGCCGAGATCGGCATGCGCGCCCAGTTCTCCCAGCTCAACGCGCAGAACCGTGCGCGCGCTGAAGAGCAGATCATGGCCTCGTCTGGTTTCGATGGGCGAGGGCAGCTGCAGATCCAGGGCGTGCCGGTCGACCTGACCCGGCCCTTCGGCTATCGCATGGCGTTCCAGGCCGAGGACTACGCCGACTTCAGCGTGGCCGGCGGCATGGCCGTGCCGGACCCGCCGGGTGGCGAGTCGGTGCGTGGCCTGTACGCCACCGCTTCTGCGCCGGCCAACGAGACGCCGTTCTACTGCAATGCCAGCCTGCGCGAGGAAACCTATCGCCTGCAGTTCCCGGCCAACGCGCCGATCATCGCCATCCCGGCCAGCCAGCGATTCGCCAACGCCGCCGGCGAGTACCGCGTGGACTGGAGCCGCGAAGGGCAGGAGGTGATCGTGCACCACCGGTTGCAGCAGAATGCGGTGCGCGGCCCGGAGGCATTGTGCCAGCCGCAGGATTATCCGGCGTTCCGCGCGCTGTATCGCGAAGTGCGGCGCGGCTTCCGTGGGCAGGTGCTGTACGGCAAGCTGCCCGGCTCGGGCGGCTGAATCGCCGATGCACGTTCAGGGCGGCATAATGTCGCCCTGATCGCCCATTCATCTTTTCCCGGGCACACTTGCAACCACCTTTCCTGGCGCCCGCGCCCACAGGATTTCCGCATGAACTTCCGCTTCCGCCGTTTTCTTGCCACCACCGCCCTGGCCGTAGCCTGCGCCGCCGCCGGCAGCGCCTGGGCCGGTGCCCGCGACGACCTGAAGACCTTCACCAGCGGCCTGAAGGGCTTGGATGGCCAGTTCAGCCAGCAGGTGTTTGACAGCCGTGGCAGGGTTAAGGAATCGACCAGCGGCCGCGTGGCCCTGTCGGCGCCGCGCCTGTTCCGCTGGGAATACGTGCGCCCGCACGAGCAGTTGATCGTGGCTGACGGCAAGAAAGTCTGGATGTACGAGCCGGACTTGGAGCAGGCCACCGTGCGCGAGCAGGGCAAGGAAGAGCAGAACAGCCCGCTGACCGCGCTGATCAACCCGGCGCTGCTGGAACAGCAGTACGACGTCAGCGAAGAGGCTGCGCAGCGCGATGGCCTGCAGTGGCTGTCGCTGTCGCCGAAGCGCGAGACCGAAGCCAGCTTCCAGTACGCCGCGCTGGGCTTCAACGCCCAGGGCCTGGCCAAGATGGAAATCACCGATGCGGTTGGCCAGCGTACCGTGATCACCTTCAGTGGCTGGAAGCGCAATCCAGGCTTTGCTGCCGGCACCTTCAGCTTCACCCCGCCGAAGGGCACCGACGTTATCGGTAATTGATCGCTGGGCGGAAACGCCGTGGTGGGTGTCAACCTTGGTTGACACGCTTTTGATCTGCCGGCCAGCGGCCGGCACGACCGGACATCGCGTCCCGCCCGCCGGGCACGGCCCGGCGCTACCGTTGGGCGGCGCGGTACAATGAGCGGGTGGCAAGACATCGTTCAACTTCCTTCCCCGGCCCCGATCTGCTGAGTGTTGATCGGGAACATCTGCGCCCGCTGGCCGAGCGCATGCGCCCGCGCACCCTGGACGAAATGGTCGGGCAGAAGCGCCTGCTGGCGCCGGACAGCGCATTGCGCCGTGCGGTCGAATCCGGGCGTGTGCACTCGATGATCCTGTGGGGGCCGCCGGGCTGCGGCAAGACCACACTGTCACTGCTGCTGGCCGAGTACTCCGATGCCGAGTTCCGTGCCATCTCCGCCGTGCTGTCCGGGCTGCCGGAGGTGCGCCAGGTGCTCGCCGAGGCCGCGCAACGCTTCGCCGAAGGCCGCCGCACCGTGCTGTTCGTGGATGAGGTACATCGCTTCAACAAGGCGCAGCAGGATGCGTTCCTGCCGCATATCGAGCGCGGCACCATCCTGTTCGTCGGTGCCACCACCGAGAATCCATCGTTCGAGCTGAACTCGGCGCTGCTGTCGCGTTGCCGCGTGCATGTGCTGGAAGGTGTTTCGCCGACCGATATCGTCGAAGCGCTGGAACGTGCGCTGGGGGATCGCGAGCGCGGCTTGGGCGAAGAGCGCATCGAGGTCGCACCCGAACTGCTGCTGGAGATCGCCACCGCCGCCGATGGTGACGTGCGCCGTGCGTTGACCCTGCTGGAGATCGCCGCCGAACTGGCGGGCGGGGAGGGGGGGCGCATTACGCCGCAGACCCTGACCCAGGTGCTGGCCGATCGCACCCGTCGCTTCGACAAGGGCGGCGAGCAGTTCTACGACCAGATCTCGGCACTGCACAAGTCGGTACGCAGTTCCAACCCGGACGCCGCACTGTACTGGCTGACCCGCATGCTCGATGGCGGCTGCGATCCGTCCTATCTGGCGCGCCGACTGACCCGCATGGCCATCGAGGACATCGGCCTGGCCGATCCGCGCGCGCAGAGCATGGCGCTGGAAGCCTGGGACATCTACGAGCGGCTCGGCAGCCCGGAAGGCGAACTCGCCTTCGCGCAGCTGGTGCTGTACCTGGCCAGCACTGCCAAGTCGAACGCCGGCTATGCGGCCTTCAACCAGGCCAAGGCCGACGTGCGTCAGAGCGGTACCGAAGAGGTGCCGCTGCACCTGCGCAATGCGCCGACCAAGCTGATGAAGGAGCTGGGCTACGGCGCCGAATACCAGTACGACCACGATGCCGAAGGAGGCATCGCGCTGGACCAGACGGGTTTCCCGGATGCGATGGGTGAGCGCGTGTATTACAACCCGGTGCCGCGCGGGCTGGAAATCAAGTTGAAGGAAAAGCTGGATCGGCTGCGCGCCGAGCGTGAGGCGGCGCGGGCCGCGAAGGGTCGCTGAGCCCGTGCATGTGGCGGATACGTCAATCTGCGCCGATTAGGATCAGGTTGGTGTCTGTTGGATGAAGCCAGAGAAAGACTTCCTGCTTGCCTTTGTGAAAGCCGGACGAGCACACCGCCTGCCAACCTTGGCCACAATTGACCTCGGGAAATCCGTAGACGGTAGGGTGAGAGTACTCGCGTGGCGTCGCGACCCATCCAGCCTTTAACAGGAAACGGCGCAGCGTTTTGTAGTCCATTTCCCATTTCGCATCCATTGCTTTGAGTGCGGCAGGCATCGGAGACGGGTTTGCCTTGAGGCTGCCCATTATGTAGCCGGGCTCTATGTGTCCGGGTTCTGCTGAGGGCGGTGTGGACGTCAGGAGTAACGCGATAAAGATGCTCTTCATTTGCCTAGCGTAGTGATGTTGCTGAGCTGGTCAAATGGCGTTGACATGACTGCAACCAGTCGGGCTGGCTGTTCCTGCTGGCGCTGGCGCTGGCGCTGGTGCCGGGGGGGCGGGATCGTGATCATGATCTTCTCGCTGCTGCCGGGCACGCCGCAGGAGAACGTTTATGGTCCGGTGCCTGCGGGGCCGTGATGATGCATGAGTCGAGCATGGCTCGACGCTACAGAGGCAAAGAAATGAAGCCGGCATTTTGCCGGCTTCATCTTTACTTGATGGTGCAATCGCCGAAGGACAGGTAATCGGTGCCCGAGCTGAACTGCAGTGTGCAGCTGGCGGTGAAGGTCGCGCCTTCTTCCAGCGCGCCCAGCTTGGCCGCCTGCTGCTCATCGTCGCTGGTCAGCCGGGCCAGGACATTGCCCTGGTCATCGCCGGCCTCGATCAGCGGTTCGCCCGCCAGGTTGCTGGAAACGCTCAGTGCCACGGCAGTGAATGTCACCGTCTGGTTGAGTTCGTCCATGCCCAGTGACGAATTGCCGGCTTCTTCAAAGGCCTGGTAGAGCGTTGGCAGGTCCTGTGCGGCATGGGCGGCCAGCGGTGCAAGCAGGCCGAGGGAAAGGGCGATCAGGGCGGTGCGCTTCAAGATGTTCTCGCAGTCACGGGATCCATTCCCGTGGGTGGTGGTGAGCAGATCCACGCCATGCGTGGATGGGTTTGGCAAGGGACAGGGCGCGGCCGATGGCTCGATTGCCCATCCATCCGCAGCCCTGCGAGGGAAGGGCGCTCCTGCGCCCCGCTGCCCGGCAAAATAGTGGATTCGGTGTTTCCGGCGCAACCGGGAAAATGAACGCATCGCGCGCGTGATACACAGTGTGACATTTGATGGATGTGATAAGCATTCGCGTTTAAGGTAGACTGCGGCCCCCTGTGAACCGGCGGCCATCGGCCGCTCGTGCCGCCGCTGATGAAGCATTTCGTCCCGCCTTTGCGCCGTGGTCCACTGGCCCGCGGCATGGCCGCCTTGATGATGGGTCTGCTCCTGGCTATCCCGTACGCCCATGCGCAGCAGCGCAATCCGCTGCAGAAGATCGGCCACACCGTGCTCGACGAGCCGGCGGCCAGCTATCGCTTCGAGCATTTCGTGTTGGACAGCCCGGACCAGCAGCGCCGTTGGCGGGTGAACCTGGCGATCCCGGTCAAGGCCAGCAAGGTGCCCTCTCCGGTGCTGTACGCGCTGGACGGCAACGCCGTCGCCATGGTCCTGGACCAGCCGCTGCTGGCCGAACTGGCGGCGCGCAATGTGCCGCCGGTGCTGGTGCTGATCGGCTACGACAACGACCTGCGCATCGATTCCAGGGCGCGCACCCGCGACTACACCGCGTGGATCGACCGTGCCGATGACGAGAGCGGTACGACCCAGGCAGTTGGCGGTGGTGCTGCGGTTTTCCTGGATGTGATCGAACGCCGCATCAAGCCGGAAGTCGAGCGACGCGCACGCATCGATACGCAGCAGCAAGCACTGTGGGGGCACTCGTTGGGCGGGCTGTTCGTGCTCAATGCGCTCTACACCCGCCCCGCCGCCTTCCAGTCCTATCTGGCGGCCAGTCCCTCGCTGTGGTGGAGCCAGGGCGCGGCGCTGGGTGATCCGGAACAGCAGTTCGTGCAGAACGTGCATGGCCAACCGGCAAAGCTCTGGCTGATGCTGGGCGGTGCCGAGCGTGTTGGCGATCGTGGCAAGCGCGACCTGAGCAACCCACGGGTGGTCGCGCACCTGCGCCGCATTGGCGGTGCCACGCCGGATGCGGCGATGCAGCTGTCCGAGCGGCTGGCCAAGGTGCCGGGCCTGAGCGTGCAGTACCGCGAGTTCCCGGGGCTGGGACACGGCCCGATGCTGCCGGCCTCGTTCCATGCCGCGCTGCATGAACTGTACGGCGTGACCGACCGCAGCGCCGGCGATGGCGCGCCCAGTGGCGGGGACAACGCCGCCGAATGAATGCCTTCGCACGCGATGCCGTGCGACCCCACTACCCAGGCGAGGCTGCCGGCGTGCAGCGGCCCAGGCAACCGATGACTCCCGCGCCGCGTGGCGCGGCCTACGTGTGCAAGGAGCCTGCCATGTCGTTCCGTCCGTCTTTCCGTCTTACCACTCTTGCTGCCGGCCTGCTGCTGGCGGTGACCGCCACCGCGCAGCCGGTGTTCGACCAGCCGGCCAACGCCACCTTCAAGGGTGAAGTCGTCTCACGCGGTGAGAACGTGGTTCCCGGCAGCACTGCCGACGTGGTCGGCCGTGGGTTCTTGCCGGGCCAGAAGGTCAGCCTGCTGCGCGGTGACAGCGTGCTCAACGCGCAGCCGCTGGTGGTCGATGCTGATGGCAACTTCAAGACCCAGTTGAGCATTCCGGCCGACGCGGTGCCGGGCACTCATCCGGTGGTGGTGCGCGCCAGCCAACCGGCTGCGGCCACCGTGCTGAAGCTGCGCGTCTCGCCGCAGCTGCCGCTGTCCGGCCAGGCGCAGTTCGCCACCCAGTCCAACAAGCTGGTGCCGGGCCTGTACCAGTCCGCCTACAGCGCCGCCAGCAACGCGGTGTTCGTGACCTCGGCGGTGGGTCGCCCGCCGGTGACCCAGTCGCAGCTGCTGAAGCTGGACCCGAAGTCGCTGAAGGTGACCAAGGCGATCACCCCGGCGCAGGTGCCGGGCAGCACCAATGGTGCGGTGTATGCGGTCTACGGCGTGGGCGTGGATGACACCAACGGCAATGTGTGGGTGACCAATACCCGCCAGAACTCGATCGCGGTCTACCGCCAGAAGGACCTGTCGCTGGTCCACCAGTTCCCGGCCGACACTGTGCCGCACGCGCGCGACGTGGTGGTCGATGGCACCCGCGGCAAGGTGTTCGCCTCGGCGACGGGCGAGGACCACCTGTCGGTGTTCGACGCCAGGACCTTCAAGGAGCTGCCGGCAGTGACGCTGGAATCCGGCGTGGACGACGGCACGTTCACCCCGATGAGCCTGGTGCTGGACGAGAAGGGCGGCAAGCTGTTCACCGTCAGCATCGGCACCCCGGAGGCGGCAGTGATCGATGTGGCCAGCGGCAAGGTCGAGAAGGTCATCGATCTGGGCAATTCGATCAGTGCCTCGGGCGTGGCCTTCGACGCGGCGCGCAACCGCCTGTACGTGGCCTCGCAGGGCACCGACAACCTGCTGATCGTCGACGTGGCTGCCGGCAAGGTGCTGCATGACGTGCCGGTCGGCGCCGGTGCGCTGAACGTCGCCTTCGATGATGCCTCCGGCCTGGCCTATGTCAGCAACCGTGGCGCTGGCACGGTCACCGTGGTGAACGGTGACGGCAAGGTGGTCGCCAATCTTGATGGCGGCACGCTGCCGAACCACGTCCGCGCCGATGGCAAGGGCAACGTGTTCGCGGTGAACAAGTCGCGCGGCGGCGAAGACCCGAAGGGTGACCGCATCACCCGCATCACCCCGAAGCAGTAAGTCACACGGTGGGGCGGCGTGCGCGTCGCCCTGCCAGCAAGGAGATTGTGCATGAACATCGCGTCCCGTCTGCGCCTGTGTGCGCTTCCGTTGGCTGTTTCGCTGGCGCTGGCTGCCTGTGGTGGCTCGTCGGCTCCCTCTGATGCCAATACGCCTGCCGAGTCGCCCGCAGCAACGGCGGCCGCTGCGGAAACCGCGCTGCCGGCAGGCTGGCAGCGCGTGGCAGGAGCCGAAATGCCGGCCGTGCACGGCCAGAAGGCGGTGCTGCCGGCCAAGGTGCATTCCGATGATGGCGCCGATATCGAAGTGGCCGATACCAGCCGGATCATCGCCGGTGGCGACGACGTCATCGCGGTGATCGAAGCACTGGGGCTGGGCAAGCAGGTATTTGCCGCGCCGACCAACACCACCACCCAGGCCGGCCGGGCCGCGCCGCACCAGTTCCTGTTCAACCGGACCACTGGCGTGGAGGGCGTGCTGAGCCTGCAGGGCTCGCTGTTCCTCGGCAACAGCCTGCGCCGTCATACCGAGCTGGCCAGGAAACTGCGCGAAGTGGGCGAGCCGGCGGTGGTCATCGATGACCTGCAGCCAGCGCCGGACAAGGTGCGCAAGGTCGCCGCGGCACTAGGGCTGGCCGAGGCAGGGCAAGCACTGGCCACGCAGGTGCAGCGTCAGCTCGACGAGGCTGCAGCGATTGGCAAGGGCCTGGGCCATGCGCCACGACTGATCCACGTCTCGGCCACCGGCGCTGGCGGCTCACCGACTGTTGCCGGTGCCGACAGCGCCTCGGCGCAGCTGATCGCGCTGGCTGGCGGCGTCAACATCGGCACCGAGGCGGGAGTGAAGAACTACTCGCAGCTGAGCAATGAAGGCGTGGTCGCCGCAGCGCCCGAGGTGATCCTGGTGACCGAGCATGACCTGCAGCTGTTCGGTGGTGCCGAGGGCCTGTGGAAGGCGTACCCGACGCTGAAGCAGACCCCGGCCGGGCAGGCCAATCGGGTCTGGGTGATGCCGGACGTGCAGCTGAAGTACACCAGTGTCGGTTCCGGTGCTGGCGCGCTGGCGCTGGCCAAGGCCCTGGCGGCGTTGCCGAAGGCATGAGTCCGGCGGATCGGCGCCGCCGTCGCGGGCGGACGATGTTGCTGGTGGCGTTGCTGGCACTGCTGGGTGCGGTGCTGGCCTCGTTCGCTGTGGGCCCGCTGCGGCTGCCACCGCTGGAGGTGATGCAGGCGTTGGCGGTGAAGCTGGGTCTGCTCGATCCGCAGGCGGTCAGTAGCCGCGACCTCGCCGTGGTCTGGCAGCTGCGCATTCCGCGTGCCTTGCTGGGCGCGATGGTGGGTGCATCGCTGGCGATGGCCGGTGCCAGCCTGCAGGGCCTGTTCGGCAATCCGCTGGCCGACCCCGGCATCGTCGGTGTCAGCCAGGGTGCTGCACTGGGTGCGGTGGCCGCCATCGTGCTGGGCGCCGCCGGTGCGGCGGGCTGGCTGGTGCCTGTGGCCGCGTTCGTCGGCGGTGCGCTGGCGATCGGCCTGACGTATGCGCTGGCGCGACCCGGTAAAGGCAGTGGCAACGCCACGCTGCTGCTGGTCGGCATCGCGATGGCCGCGTTCTGCTCCGCGCTGATCGGT
Organism: Stenotrophomonas sp. CASM101; assembly: GCF_049384845.1. Lineage (NCBI taxonomy): Bacteria > Pseudomonadati > Pseudomonadota > Gammaproteobacteria > Lysobacterales > Lysobacteraceae > Stenotrophomonas > Stenotrophomonas sp. CASM101. Next base: position 38,573 of record NZ_JBMRFR010000002.1, read on the forward strand.
TTCCTCACGTACATCGCCAGCGAAAGCGAACTGCAGTCGCTGGTGTTCTGGCAGATGGGCTCGCTGGCGCGTGCCAACTGGGCCGATGTGGCGGCGGTGGTGCCCCTGTTTGCCATCGGCGCGTTCGCGTTGCAGCGGTTGGCCACGCCGCTGGACATGCTGGCGCTGGGCGAACGCCAGGCACAGCACCTCGGGCTGGATGTCACCCGCACGCGACGTCGCCTGGTGGCGTTCAGTGCGCTGCTGGTGGGCGCGGCGGTGGCCTTTGCCGGCTCGATCAGCTTCGTTGGCCTGGTAGTGCCGCACGTGGCGCGCCTGTTGGTCGGTCCCGGGCATCGCTGGCTGCTGCCGTTGTCCGGCCTGCTCGGTGCGCTGCTGATCGTGGTGGCCGACACCGCGGCCCGCACGCTCGATCCGCCGGCGGAGATTCCGCTGGGCTTGTTCTCGGCCGCGCTGGGCGCGCCGTTCTTCCTCTGGCTGGTGCTGCAGCAGCGCCGCAAGGCGGCCCCATGAGCGCGTTGCTGAAGCTGCACGAGGTGGTGGTGCGTCGCCAGCAGCGCGAGATCCTGCATGGCATCTCGCTGGCGTTCGAGCCGGGTACGGTGACCGCGCTGGTTGGCCCGAACGGCGCAGGCAAGTCCACGTTGCTGGCGGTAGCGGCCGGCGACCTGCGCGCCGATGCGGGCGAGGTGAGCCTGTTGGGCAAACCGCTGGCCAGCTACAAGGCCGGGCCGCTGGCGCGCGAGCGCGCGGTAATGCCGCAGGAGCATGGCGTGCGCTTTGCCTTCAGCGTGGAAGAAGTGGTGGCGATGGGACGGTTGCCGCATCCGCCGGACCCGGTCACGGACGATGCCCGGGTGGAAGCGGCCATCGATGCCGCCGAACTGCAGGCGCTGCGCCTGCGCGAGGTGCAGCAGCTCTCCGGTGGCGAGTCCGCCCGGACCACGTTCGCGCGCGTGCTGGCGCAGGATACGCCGCTGCTGCTGCTCGATGAGCCGACCGCCGCGCTGGACCTGCGTCACCAGGAGCGCACATTGCGTAGCGTGCGTGCCTGCGCCGAGGCCGGTGCGTGCGTGATCGTGGTGCTGCACGATCTGAACCTGGCGGCTGGCTACGCCGATCGCGTCGTGCTGCTGGAACAGGGCAGCGTGGCGGCCGATGGTACGCCGCTGCAGGTGCTCACCGAAGACAACCTGCAGCGTGTCTACCAGCAGGATGTGGTGGTGCTGGAGCATCCGCGGCGCGGGGTGCCGCTGGTGGTGGTCACCTGATTCCAGGGTGGTGTCGTAAATAGCCGCGTCTTTCACGTCGTCCTGAGCGGCTTTCGGGTGATTCTCCGCCCCTGCCACAGGCGAAGCTGGGATGTTGGGCCTTGAGGTCGCAGGAGTTGCGCTGGCTGAGCCCCTCCTTCAGGTATGTGCGGTGGAAGTTGATTATTGCTTTGATGTTTCGGGCTGACTGACCATTGGGCGTTCCAGAGGGAGGAAGCCCATATGTTCACCTTCGGCCGCGAGCATGAAATCAAATGCGCGATTCGCAGACACCGCAAGGAAGATGAACTCCAGATAGTGCTTGCCATCATCAATGCCATTCACGATTTCAAGGATGGCATCGTTCCTATCGAGAGCGCACTGAATGCGATTCGCAAGGGTCTTGTGGACGGCGCCTAGGGAACATGGGAGACATCTGGCAGTTGGCTTTGCAAGCTGAATGATGCGTATGCAGCTACAGAGAGTGTCTGGTTTGAACTGGCATCCCACCCGATGGCCAAAGTCAGATTCCGAGTGGCGTGCCACATGCTTTGGATCTCAGAGGGGCTTGCCACGAAGTTGTATCCGACACTCGCAAAGGATAGGAGCCGCCGCGTCAGGGAGCAGGCGCAGGGAAACTGGGACTACCTGCAGCACCCGGAAAAGTACGGAGGGAATTCATAGCCCCTATGTGGCTGAGGCTATGCCGACCGCATCGTGGTGCTGGAGCAGGGTAGGGGGGCGGCCGATGGCACGCCATTGCAGGTGCTGACCGAAGACGACCTGCAGCGCGTCTACCAGCGGGACGTGGTGGTGCCGGAGCACCCAAGGCGTGGGATGCCGCTGGTGGTGGTGACCTAGCCCGGGTCCGCCTGCGAAGGTGGAGGGCGCAGGTAGTCGCGCCTCTCATTTTTGACGCATATGGACCGGCGTTAGTGGCTTGCTGCTTTGGCAGCTAGATTGCGCCCGATGGGCGATGCTCCGGCGGGCCGCACATCGGCTTTACTTCTTGGATGCCCCGCCTCATTGATTGGCCTTCGCCGAAGGTTCGAGAGGGGTGCTGAGTGTGGCTGTGATGTTTAACGAAGTGTGGGGCGCGCAGGCGGCGGTACTCTGCGTGGCAATGGGGCTCTCATGTCCGGCTCAAGCGCAACAGGACGTATCGCCGACCCTGTCCCGCTTATTACAGTGCCAGCTGACTCACCAGGAGTTGGACAACTTCACTGATCGGATTGCAGCGGGCGACCTGACGGATTTCAGTCAGAGCAAGGAGCGTAATGGCGCGTCACTGATGCTCTGGGAGGCTCGGACTCCTGTCATGGCGTGGGGGGAATCCTCGACACTTGTGCATGTTTCGGGTGTTCAGGAGATGCTTCTTGCCATTCCGGTGCCCGTCGGAGAAGAGATGGTGCGAGGGAGATCCATTGCAAACCATATCGGGGGTATGTCATCGCGCTGGGATGCCGAGGCTATGGAAAGAGTGTATGGCTGGAAAGGACTCAATCTGTACAAAACGCTTCCTGGTGATCGACATGTGCGGATGATTGTTGATCTTTCCTATTCACCGGGATGGGTGACGGTAGGCTGCACCTACGGGGAAATGAGTTGATCAGGGCCGCACGGGCGCATCGTGCCTCGCTCGACATATCATGGTGCATCTGAATTTCTCAATGGACTGATGCAATGATCTGTAGCATTTCGCGCGGCACTCTGCTGGCCGTGTTGGTTGGCTTCGCAGGCGCTGCGACTGCGGCTTCCACCTCGCCGGTTTCGCTGACCGATGCAGCGGAGAATGCCTCGCTGATCGAGATCCGGCATTCCGCTGGCGCGGGTTCCCCTGTTGCGACCATCCGGACGCAGTACTTCGCCAACGAGGAAATGTCCGTGAGCTGGGACGACCAGCAGGTGCTGGTGCTGTGCAGTGAAGCGGCGTACCTGCAGATTCCTGCCGCCAAGCTCAAGGCCGGAGCGCTGACTACCGAGCAGCGGCAGATGATCGTCTATCAGGCACTGATGTCCGGCTTGGGGGCTGTCGCGGGCGTTGTCGGGCCGGCAGGCGAGGTGGTGACCGTGGCGGATGACGGCAGCGAGACCCGCAGCGTTGGCGAAAATAGCTGGGCATATGGTGTTGAGCGATACGAAGTGATCACCCAGCGGCTGCCGGACGGTGCACTTCGGGTCCGGACCCGCAAGACGGAAACCGTGAATGCCACGCCTCCGGCGGGTCCGGACGACATGTTCAGCACCGAGGACGACCAGGCGGCGCGCTTGTCCGAACTGGCGCCGGTGGGCAGCTGGACCGAAGTGGTGGTCCACGGTGGCGCACGGCAGCCGCATGTGGATCCGGCGATGTCGCTGCAGGGCTGGATCTCGATGGGCGATGACCGGGCTGCGACGGTGGCCGAGGCGCGTAAGCTGCACGGCTGCAAGTAAATGCCGCCAGGGGTCAGATTCCTTTGCCAGGGGCAAAGGGATCTGACCCCTATCGTTGCCGGCCTCATCGTTCCATTTATGTGCTCAATATTCACTTGCGCGCCAGATTGGCAGGTCTAGAATGCGCCCCATGAACCGGATGCCGCTCCTGAAGTTTTTCACCCTGACCCGCGCAAGCGCGGAACGGGCGTGTCTGCCTGGAGCCCCACGAGGCCGTTGAGACGGCCATCGCTGGACCTTCGACAGAGCGCCCTTCGGGGCGCTCTTTTCGTTTTTTGTTTTTTGTGAGTCGACTAACAGTCGACTCTACCCAGTCGACTCTACGTACTCGACGCTACCCAGTACTGCAAAGGAGAACGTGCCATGCACCAGATCGCCGAGACCGAACGCTAGCCGCGCACCCTGTCGCCAACCGGGGTGCGCGGCCCACGAAGTTGGCTTTGCAGGAACCTTTCCCATGAACACCCAAGTCCTTTCCCGCCGTCGCAACCTTGGCATCATTGCCCACATCGACGCCGGCAAAACCACGTTGACCGAACGCCTGCTGTGGAAAAGCGGCGAAATCCATCGCGTCGGCGAAGTGCACGACGGCAATGCGACCACCGATTTCTCTGCAATCGAGCGCGAACGGGGCATCACCATCGGCGCGGCCGCCGTGCAGGCGCAGTGGGCACCGCGTGACCTGCCGCCGCATCGGCTGACCCTGATCGATACCCCTGGCCACATCGACTTCGCCATCGAAGTCGAACGTTCGCTGCGCGTGCTCGACGGCGCCGTGGCCGTGTTCTCGGCCGTGGATGGCGTGCAGCCGCAGTCCGAGACGGTGTGGCGCCAGGCGCGCCGTCATCGCGTGCCGCTGATCGCCTTCGTCAACAAGATGGACCGCGTCGGCGCGTCGTTCGAGCGCGTACTGGAGCAGCTTCAGGACAAGCTTCAGGCGCGGCCGTGGGCGCTGGGCGTGCCGTTGGGCAGCGAGAGCGACTTCAACGGCTGGGTCGACCTGGTCGATGAGCGCGTGCTGCAGTGGCGCGACGGTGCGACGACCATCAGCCCGTGGGACGACGCGGCACGTATCCAGTGGCGAGCCCAGCGCGATGCTCTGGTCGAAGCCGTGGCCGATCATGACGAAGAACTGGCCGATGCCTGGCTGGAAGGTCGGGTGATCGATGCCGGGGCGCTGCGCGCGGCGATCCGCCGGGCGACGCTGGCGGGTGCGGGCGTGCCCGTGCTGGCCGGTGCTGCGTTCAAGGACAAGGGTATCGAGACGCTGCTGGATGCCGTGGTCGATTACCTGCCGTCGCCGCTGGATCGCCCTGCCGTCAGCGCCGAAAGCGATGAGGGCGAGGTGGTCTTGCCGCCGGATCCTGATGGCCCGCTGGCGGGGCTGCTGTTCAAGATTACCCACCAGCAGCACGGTGCACTCAGCTTCGTACGGCTGTACTCGGGCACCTTGAAGGTGGGCGACGCGGTGGCCAGTTCGCAGCATCCGCAGGGACGGCGGGTCAGTCGGCTGGTGCGGGTGCAGTCCGACCAGACCCACGACATTGAACAGGCCGTGGCCGGTGACATCGTCGCGGTGCTGGGCTGGAAGGATGCGGTCAGCGGTGAAACGCTGAGCGGCCGTGCGCTGCCGTTGCGCCTGGAGAACATACAGGCACAGGCGCCGGTGCTGGCCTGGCGGTTGGAACCGGCGCGTGCGGCCGACCTGATCCGGATGGCGCAGGGACTGGCGAGCCTGGCCCAGGAGGATCCGTCGTTCCGCGTTGAAACCGATCGCGATACGGCGGAGACCCTGGTCTGGGGTATGGGCGAGCTGCACCTGGAAGTGATGGTCGAGCGCCTGCGCAGCGAGTGGAACGTCGACGTGGGCGTAGGTGCGCCGCGCGTGGCCTACCAGGAGACGCCGATGCGCGCGATGACGGGTGTCGTTGGGCGGCTGGTCAAGCAGACCGGTGGCCAGGGCCAGTTCGCGCACGTGGTGCTGGACGTGGAGCCGCGTGAGGACGACCAGGTGGTGTTCAACGACCGCATCGTCGGTGGCGTGGTGCCGCGCAGCTTCATCGCGGCGGTGGAGAAGGGCGTGCGTGCCGCACTGTCGGAAGGGCCGCAGGGTCATCCGGTGGTCGGTATCGAGGTCAGTCTTGTCGATGGCCAGACCCATGCCAAGGACTCGTCGGAGATGGCGTTCCATCGCGCAGGCGCCGAGGCGATCAAGGCGGCGCTGGCCGAGGGTGGCACGCAGCTGCTGGAGCCGGTGATGGCGGTGACGGTGCATTCGCCGTCGACATCGGTGGGTGACGTGGTGGGCGACCTCAACCGGCGCCATGGCCGCATCGCCCGCATCGACGACCAGGACGGTCGGGCCGAGGTCAGTGGCTTTGCGCCGCTCGCGCAGCTGGTGGGGTACACCACTGCGCTGCGGTCGCTCAGCCAGGGACGGGCCAGCAGCGAAGCGCACCTGCACGGCTATGAACCGGTACGCGCTGCATGAGGAAGGCGAGGGGAGCCCGTTCGCGGGCTCCCACTTTTTTGTTCGGGTTTCCGCATCCACGCATGGCGTGGATCTAGCGGGTTACCGGGTCGCGAGCTCTGCAGTAGATCCACGCCATGCGTGGATGGATCCGCACCGACACGGCAACATTGGCGCTGCATCGCAACAAAAGTGCAGAAAAAGCTGGATTAAAGTGATGCCTCACGATAAATTGCGCCCCCCGTTGCTCGCCGCCGCCCGCACCCCTCTCATGCGTGATGACAAAGACCCCGGAACCCTGGAGCTGACCCTGCCGCGCAAGCGCGGCCGTCCGCCCAAGTTCGGGTACGCGATGAGCGATGCGCAGCGCGCCGCGCGTTATCGCGCGCGCCGGGCAGGGCAGGCCAACCATGCCGACGTGCGTTCCTGCAGCGATATGGTGCTGCTGGACAAGATCCGTGCCGCGGTGAGCGCGCGCGACACCGAGCTGGCCGGGTTCCTGGTGCACGTGCTCTGGCAGCGCTACCCCTTGCAGCTGAAATAGGCCGTCGGTGGGGTGGCCGTTGTCATCGAGCTTGTTGATAATGCGGGATTCAGGTTGTTCCCGCTGGCGCGCCCGGGATGGCAGGCGCCCATGATTGAACGGTTCCCAAGATGACCACCACCAGCGACACCACCACCGAAGCGGCGCCGAGCGGCGCTCCCCTGTTCTATACCCGTCCGGTGCCGCTGCAGGCCGATGTGCACGCCGATCTGCGCATCCTGCCGGGCAGGCTCGAGTTTGCGGCCGGCAACAACGCCATTCCGCTGGTGCTGGGCGAGTTCTCGCTGGCCCTGCACCACTTCCCGATTCTGTTCGCTGGCCCGACCGCCGTGCCGATGGCGGCCGTCGGTGTGTCCGACCAGAACCTGTTCATCAAGGACGGCCTGTGGGAAGACGAGGCCTACATTCCGGCCTACCTGCGTCGCCACCCCTTCATTTTCATCGACACCGGTGCGGACAACGACTTCCTGCTGGGCATCGACGAAGAGAGCTCGCGCGTGGTCAAGGGGGGTGACGAAGGCCAGCCGCTGTTCGTGGACGGCAAGGCCACCGACATGGTGCAGCAGGCGCTGGAGTTCTGCGGCCAGTACACCCGCGAGCACGAACAGACCCAGGCCTTCTCCAAGGCCCTGATCGACAACGGCCTGCTGGTCGAGCGCAACGCCACCGTGCGCACTCCGGATGGCCGCGAGTTCAACCTCAATGGCTTCCTGGTGGTGGACGTTGAGAAGTTCGTGGCGTTGCCGGAAGCGACCGTGATCGAGTGGCACCGCAGCGGCTGGTTGGCGCTGATCCATCAGCACCTGATGTCGCTGGGGCGATTCAACGACCTGACCCGTCGCCAGGTCGAGCGCCTGGCGGCCTGATCAGCTTGAAGGCACGGCTTCCGCCTTGCGGGAGCCGTGCCACTGCTGCAATCCCTGCAGCAGTCGCCATGCCTCGACCCAGTCGGGCGCGGCCTGCTGCCCCAACTCCCACAGGGCGGCCGCGGTGCCGGCCTGGTCGATTGCCCGGAACATCTGCAACGTGCCCTGCAGGCGGTGCGCATGATGGCGCAATGTCGCGGCATCGGCGTCCTGCAGGGACTGTTCGATCCCGGCCAGCTCATGGGCGATATCCGCAGCGAAATCCGGGTCGGCGCCCCGCGCGCTACAAGGCGCGGCAGCGTGCGCCGAAGGCGGAAGGCCCAGCGCCTGCAGCAAGTCTGCCACCTGCAGCGGCTTGACCAGGACGGCGTCGAATCCGGCCCGGCGACAGCGCGCCACGTGCCGGCGCCCCATGCGGGCGGACAGGGCAATCACTCGCAGGGGCGCCTTTGCCCGCGCGCGCAGCTGCTGTGCCAAGCCGTAGCCGTCCCGGCCGTGGAGCCCGATATCCAGCACCACCGTGCAGCGCGGTCGCAGCGCCTGTTCGGCCAACGCGGTTTCCGCATCGGCAACCGCGCACACATCGGCACCCAGCCGACGCAGTTGCTCTGCCACGACGCGCCGGCTGAGTGCATGGTCCTCGACCAGGAGCAGCTCTGTGCCCGTCAACGGCGCCTGCTGCGGGCGCTCGATGGTGGGCGGATCGCGAGGGACAGCGCGGACCGGCAGTCGCAGGGTGAAGCGACTGCCGCGCCCATGTACGCTGTACGCGGCCAGGTTGCCGCCCATGGCAATGGCCAGCTCGCGCGCAATCGTCAGGCCCAGGCCAGTGCCGCCGCGCTTCTGGCCATCCTCTCCCTGCTGGAACGGGCGGAACAGTAGCGGCAGTTGCGCGGGGGCGATACCGATGCCGCTGTCGATCACATCCAGCAACAGCTCCCTGGCAGACGGGATGGGTGACAGCTGCAGGCGCACTTCGATGCCACCGGCATCAGTGAACTTCAACGCGTTGCCCAGCAGGTTGTCGACAATCTGGCGCAGCCCGTCAGCATCGAGTGCGACCGTCGGTGCGGGGTCGGGCGTGCAATCAAGCTTGAGGGACAATCCCCTGCGCAGTGCTTCCGGCCGGATCGCGTCCAGTGCATGGGCACAGAGCTGGCCGACGTCGCAAGGTACGACGTGGGGCCTGAAGCTGCCGCTGGCCAGACGCGAGAACGCGAGCGAGCGGTCGAGCAGCCTGCGCAGCGCGTGGCCGGCGGCACGCGCGGCCGCGAGCAGGTCGTGCTCTCTCCTGGACAGGCGCGACTGGCTCAGCAGGTCGATCGAAGCCAGTATCGTCTGCGCGGAATTGCGCACTTCGTGGCTGATCATTCCTGCCGCGCGCCCAAGGCGTTGTTCCTTGCGACCGATTCGCCAACGTAGTGCCTGCCAGAACATGGTCAGGCCGATGAGTATTGCGGCCACATACAGCAGCCAGGGCGGGTGCAGGGCGCGCACCCGGTCAAGCGCGTTCTCGACGGGGGCGGGCAGCATCTGCTGCGCCCACAATGCCAGCAGGCCCGCGTGCTCTTCGAGCGTGATGTCGTGCAGTGCCTGGTCGATGCGCGTCAGCAGCTGCTGGTCCTCGCGGCGCACGAGCAGGTGCAGATCGGTGGAGAAGTCGCTCTCGAACGGATGAAGCTGCAGTTTGCCCGCGAAGTGCCGCCGGATCATCGCGTGCAGTGTAGCTTCCAGGCCGATCGCAGCATCGGCGATGCCGTTGTCCACGGCGGCCAGGGCTGCATGCCGATCGGGCAAGTGCAGCAGGCGGACCTGCGGATGGTGGGTTGCCAGCCAGCTGGCATAAGGGCCGCCGCGAATCACGGCCAGCACCTGCGCCTTCACGCTGCCGACGTCACGTGGCGCGTGCTCGCCTTTACGCACGGCCAGGACCGTCTTGCCGCCATCGAAGGCGCCGGATGCCATCAGGCCGGGGCAGGGCCGTGGGCGATGCGCCGGGCCGCCCATCACCAGCACCAGATCGGCCTCGTGCCGGCAGACGGCAGTGACCGCTGCCCTCGTGCTGGTGTAGGCGATGTCACGGAAGCGCAGTCCGGAATGGTCAGCCGCGAGCTGCGCATAGCCGTGGGCGAGGGTCGGGAGCGGGATCGAGTCCGCCAGTGGTGCAGGCAGCGGGCGCAATGATGGCGCGGTGGCGACCCGCACTTCGCGACCCGCCGGCCACGCCTGCAGATGTGCATCCTCGGCCGAGGCTGCTGGCAGCAGGATCAGGACCATCAACGAGGTGACAAAGGTATGCAACCGGAGGCGAACACGGCGCCTCATCGGAGGTTCCGCTGCTCTCGCAGTGCATAGATCTCCACGTCATTGCGCAGCCCGAGCTTGCGCAGGGCGGCCACCTTCTGGGTGCTGACCGTCTTGACGCTGCGGTGGCGGCGCAATGCGATCTCCGACACGGTCAGGCCGGACAGGAGCAGGTCCAGCACTTCGCGTTCATTGCGACTGAGTTCGTCGCGGCAGGCCGGGACCAGGCAATCGGCCGGCAGGCGGCACAATCCCTGCGATACACGCACGATGGCCTCGGACAGCATCTCCAGCGGCTCGGATTTGCTGACAATGCCGCTGATGCCGGCCGCCAGAAGGTGGTCCACGCGGGTTGTTGGCGTCAGCGTGGCGAAGGCCAGCAGGGGCACATGAGGAAAGCGCTCCCGCAGCAGGGGAACCAGCTCATCACTGCTGCGGTCGCCAGGCGCCAGGGTGAGATCGATGATGGCGACATCCACTGCCAGCTTGCGCAGGCAGCCGATGAACGCGTCGCTGTGGGTGTGGCTGGCGACAATGTTGAAGCGGACGTCGCGGCACAGGTGCAAGGCGGTGCCGCGGCGGACGACTTCGTGATCGTCTAGCAGTGCGAGCCGCAGACGGCGCGGTGCAGGGTATCCATTCATGCGCTGGGAGGTGATCGGCGCCCGGGAGGGCGTGGCGACCATTCTGGCGCTGCTGCCGCGCCGGGCACCGAATTTGCTGGATTTTTGCGATTATTCCTAAGAGTCAATGTGCGCGAACCATCAATCCAGGGGTGTTAATTGATGTAATGGATCGCCACGCCCGAATCCAGGCCCTTCAGAAGTTGGCGGGCGATGCCGCCCAGCGCAAAGGGTCGTGGCGTGTCATCGGACCGACTGCGGCACGCGTCTGAGCTTGCGGGTGTCATAACCCATGGCCGCAATCCGTGCGACCGCCTGCTCATAGTCATGCTCGGACACCTGTGGTGTGCGGGCCATGTACCAGACGTAGTCGCGCTTGCTGCGCGCCACGATGGTCTGGCGGTAGCTCTCGTCGAGCCAGGCAATCACGTACTCGGCCTGGATTGGCCAGATGAACTGCATGCCCCAGATCGCGCCATTGCCTTCCTTCTCCACACGACCGATGGGATGCATCGACTTCTGCGGCGCATCGAAGCTGCCCTTGCGGTAGGTGAAGGTGGTCTGGATGCGCCCGTCGGGACGAAGTGCGTAACTCTCCACCGCGTCGAAGGCCTCGCGTTCGGGGCGCGACGGGATATGCGCGATCACATACCAATCGCCCATGAAGCGCGGCACATCCACGGATGGCGGGCGCGGCAGCGGGCGGGTGTCGCTGGAACTGCAGCCGGAACCGAACAGGCCGACCGCGATCAGGGGAAGCAGCGAGAACATGCGCATGTTGCACCTCAGCGGGGTCGGAACAGATAGTGGGCCACCAGCCACTGCTGGCCGTCGTCATAGCCAAACAACTCGGCACAGGCCATCCAGAACATCCGCCAGCGCTGCCACCAGACCTTCGCTGCAGCCTGGCCATAGGTTGCGATCAACACCGGCATCACCTGCTGGCGGGCCGCATCCTGGTTGGCCAGCCAGTGGTCGGCGGTGCGCTGGTAGTGGGTGCCGTCCAGCAGCCAGCGCTGGTCGAGCCGCAGGTCGCGCTGGAAATGCAGCAGGGTGTCAGCTGCCGGCATCAGCCCGCCGGTGAAGAAGTGCCGCCCCATCCAGTTGTCGCCGCCGTCTGTCTCGAACGGATACATCAATGTGCGATGGGCGAAGATGTGCACGAACAGCGCGCCGTCCGGCTTCAACCACCGAGCGATGCCCGCCAGCAGGCGCTCGTAGTTGCGCACGTGTTCGAACATCTCCACCGACACGCAGCGGTCGAAGCGTGCCGTGGGCAGCTCAAGCTGGTTGACATCGCGGGTGATCACCTCGACGTTGCGCAGCCCCCTGGCTTCACACTGCGCCATGATGTGCTGGCGTTGGCTGTGCGAATTGGAAACGGCGGTGATGCTGGCCTGCGGGTAGCGTTCTGCCATCCACAGGGTCAGTGAGCCCCAGCCGCATCCCAGTTCGAGAATCTGCTGGCCATCGGCCAGGCCTGCGCGCTGGCCGTACAGTTCCAGCATCGCGTCCTCGGCCTGGTCCAGCGTTTCGCGCCCGGTGGGGTAGTAGCAGCTGCTGTACTTCAGTCGCTTGCCCAGGCAGGCCTGGAAAAAGGCAGCTGGCACTTCATAGTGCTGTCGGTTGGCTGCGTCGGTGTGCAATGCGAGTGGGCTGTCGGCCAGCTCGGCGATGCGCCGGCTGAAGCGCGCCGACTGGCCTTCGATGCCACCTTCGCTTTCCTCATGCAGGCGTTGTGCGCACAAGCGGCGGATGCCCGCACGCAGCGCCGCATCGGGGACCAGCCCGCGTTCAGCCCAGGCGATCAGCCCGGTTTCCGCGTCTTCGGCAGGATTCAGTGACGGGATCGCGTTCATGCGGAATGCTCCTTGGAAGAACGGGGGAACCAGGGAAAGAACATCGGTGTGCTGCGCTGGTAGGCGCGATAGTCGTCGCCGCGGCTGCGCAGCGCCTGTTTCTCGGTGAATGGGATGCCGCTGAGGTAGCGCAGGAACACGTACATCAGCAATGGGCCGGCCCACGCCAGCCACCACAGTGGCGAACCGACCGCGAGCAGCACATAAGTGAACCAGTGCAGCCATTCGAAGAAGTAGTTGGGGTGGCGGGAATAGCGCCAGAGCCCTTCGCGGCAGGTGCGGCCCTTGTTTGCCCGGTCGGCGCGGAACCGGGCCAGCTGCCGGTCGGCCAGTGCTTCGCCGCCGACGCTCAGCAGCCACACCAGCGCGGCGGCCACGGCCCACCACGTCATGCGGCTGCTCGGGTTGGCAGCCACTGCGACAAAGGGCAGGGCAAACAGCAGCACCAGCAATGCCTGCGCCATGAAGAAGCCAAAGATCTTGCCCTGGTGGCCCTGCCAGTGTTCGCGCAGATAGCGGTAGCGCCCGTCTTCCGGTTCGCTACGGACCCGGTGCCAGAGGTGCAGGGCCAATCGGCTGCCCCAGAGGCCGCCGAGCACGCCCAGCGCGATCCGCGGCATCGTCGCGCCATCGCCGAGCAGCGCCAGCAACAGGGCCGATGCACCTACGCCCTTGGCCCAGAGCACATCGACCACGCCGATGTTCTGGTGGCGGCGCTGCCAGGCCCAGCCCCAACTCATCATCAGCAAGGTGTACAGCAGGACCCACAGGAGATGGTTCATGAAGGAACTCCAGCCAGGGGCGGCGAGCTGGCTCGTGAGCCGCGACGGGCGCAGTGGCACAGCAGTGAAAGCGCGATGCACCAGCCCGCACCCAGTACCAGCAGGCCCTGCCATGCCGGCACAGCGAACCGCACTGCATCAAAGCCACGTGCCGCGGACAGATAGGCCAGGGGTGCCAGCAGCAGGCCGAACAGCGCCGGCAGGGCACGGTGGCGCAGCAGGAAGCGCATCGAGGTCGTCAGCGTCATCGCGAACGCGGCCCACAGCGCCATGATCCACGGCGGAGGCGCCCAGGCGAGCGGGGCGGCGGCGTAACGAACGGTGCCGGTCGCAGCGGCGCTGGCATCGACCAGCCAGGCGCAGGCCAGCGCCAGCACCATCAACCGAAGGTCCAGCCGTGGTTGCGGCGACGTCAGCAGCTGGCTGCCGATGTACAGAGAGGCTGCCAGCAACGCCGGCCACTGCCAGCCGCGCCCGGCGCCGGCCACGGCGCACAGCCAGACCAGCTGGTTGCCAAGCAGATTGGCCCAGAACCGGCGCATCTCAACTGCCCTGGCCCGATGAGGCGCCCGGGCGATGCCCCGGGCGCGCCATCAGCAGATGGGAGACCCCGATCGAGCGCTCCAGGAAGCCGCCCTCGCAATAGGCCAGGTAGAACTCCCACAGGCGGCAGAAGCGCGTATCGAAGCCCTGCGCCTGCACGTCGGGCAACCGGACGAGGAAGCGCTGGCGCCAGGCGCGCAGGGTCAGCGCGTAGGAGTGGCCGAAGTCCTGCTGGGCGATCAGCTGCAGGTCGCTGGACCGCGTTTTGGCGGCCATGATCGCGTTGATCGACGGAATGAAGCTGCCGGGGAACACGTAGCGCTTGATGTAGTCGACGCTGCGCCGGGCCTGCTCGTAGCGATGGTCCTCGATGGTGATGGCCTGCAGCAGGGCAACGCCATCAGGCTTCAACAGGCGCTGCAACGTCGCCATGTAGGTGTCCAGGTATTCGGCGCCGATGGCCTCGATCATCTCGATCGACACCAGCTTGTCGAACTGGCCCTGCAGGTCGCGGTAGTCCTGCATCAGCAGCGTGACCTGGCCTTGCAGGCCTGCGGCGCGCACGCGCTCTGCCGCCAGCGCATGCTGTTCTGCGGAGATGGTGGTGGTGGTGACGTGGCAGCCGTAGTGCTGCGCGGCGTGCAGCGCAAAACCACCCCAGCCGGTGCCGATCTCCACCACGCGGTCGCCCGGTTTGAGCTTCAGCTGCTGGCAGATGCGGTCCAGCTTGCGCCGGGAGGCGGATTCCAGCGACTCGTCTTCTTTGTCGAACAGGGCTGAGGAATACATCAGGTCCGGCGACAGGAACAGGGCAAAGAAGTCGTTGCCCAGGTCATAGTGCGCGGCTATGTTGCGGCGACTGCCCTCGCGGCTGTTGCGGCGCAGGCGGTTCCAGCCGCGCAACAGCCAGCCGCCCAGGCGGGCCGGGCCACGCTCCATGCCGTCGAGCAGGTCGCGATTGCGTACCAGCAGCCGAATCAGCGCCACCAAGTCATCGCAGTGCCATTCGCCCTGTATGTAGCTTTCACCTGCACCCACACTGCCTTGCGCTGCAACCTTGCGGTAGAACGCCGGGTCATCGATGGTGACGGTGACATGCAGTTCGCCATGCGCATCGCCCAGCCAGACTTCGCCGAGTGCATCACGCACGCACAGGCGGCCGTCGCGCATGGGGGCAAGCTGGGCCAGCAGGCGGCGGCGCAGGAATGCATCCAGGGCGCCGGGACGTGGCAAGGCGACCAGGGGAGTCATCGAATTCATCGTGGTTTCTCGGCAAGAGCAGGGTGGTCGTGCACGGGGTTGCGCTTCAGCCACAGCCGCAGCGCGTGCCAGTGGATGGCGGCCACCACCTGCGTGGTCATCAGGGGGTAGCAGGCCAGTACCCGGGCCAGCCCAGGGCCGTCCAGCACCCTTCGCTGCATGGACTGGGTGGCGTCGAACTGCCGAACGCCGTCGCGCCAGACCTGCATGTGCACGCGAAGATCATCACCAGGTGCGTTAAACCGCCAGTCGTAGCGGCAGTCCATCGGCATGAAGGGTGAGACGTGAAAGGATTTGTCGAATGTCCAGCGCAGTGATGCCCCGTCGCCGGTGGCCGCAGCTACCGGCAGCACATAGGCGTGCCGCTCCTTCCACGGGGTATTGGTGATCTCGGCGACGATGCAGTCCAAGGTGTTGCCATCGGCCCGGTAGCAGTAGTAGAAGCTGACCGGATTGAATACGTGCCCGGCGAAGCGAAGATGGGTGAGCAGGCGCACCGGGCCGGTGGGCCGATAACCCAGGGTAGCCGCGGCATGGTCGCGCACCGCATCGGCCAGTGGTTGCGCAGGGTTGCCGAAGTAGTCACTGCGGCGGAACTCGGCCAGGTTGCGGCGATTGACCGACCACAGCCAGCGCCCGGCGAACACGGTCTCCAGCTCGTCCAGATCGAGCAGCAGCTGCGCGATCGGATAGCGGAACGCGTGGGGCTGCGGATGATGCCGTCGGTGCATCACCTGCCCGAAGTAGAGTGCGCTGGCACTCACGCTGCCACCTCGCCGGGTGCGATGGTGTCGCGGTGCGGGGTGCACTCGCGCATCGCGTCCACCACGCGGCGGGCGCTGCGGATGCCGTCTTCGTGGAAACCCCAGCCCCAGTACGCGCCCGCGAACCAGGTGCGGCGGCGGCCCTGCAGCTCAGCCCAGCGCTGTTGCGCGCGTACCGCTGCGTGGTCGTGGACCGGATGGGCATAGTGCAGCCTGCGCAGCACCTTGGCCGGATCGATCGCCTCGCTGCGGTTGAGGGTCACGACCAGCGGGGTGTCACCGGGCAGGCCCTGCAGAAGGTTCATGCAATAGCTGACCGTACAGGGCGCGCCTGGCTCCTTTGGAACGTGTGCATTCCATGCGGCCCATGCCTTGCGGTTGCGCGGCAGCAGCGATGCGTCGGTATGCAGTACTGCTTCGTTGGCCTGGTAGCGGATGGCGCCGAGCACGTCGCGTTCGACCGGATCGGCGTCACGCAGCAGGGCCAGCGCCTGGTCGCTGTGGCACGCCAGGATGACCTCGTCAAAGCCCTCCACGCCGGCCGCGCTGTGCACGCGCGCGCCCCACGGCATGCGCTCGACCGAATGGACCGGACATTCCAGCCGCTCGCGTACCCGCCAGCGGGCACGCAGGGCATCGACATAGCGTGCCGAGCCACCGCTGACTACCCGCCAAGGTGCGCGCCCGGTCATCTGCAGCATCTGGTGGTTGGCCATGAACTGGGCCAGGTAGCGGGCCGGGAACTGCATGACCATGTCGGTCGGTGACGACCACAGCGCTGAAGCCATCGGCAGCAGGTGCTCGTCGATGAACGCAGCACCGTAGCGCTGGCTGTGCAGGTACTGGCCCAGTGTCGGGCCTTCGCCTTCGGCAAGCAGCAGCGGTGCATCCCGGTAGAACCGGCGCAGGTCGGCCAGCATTCCCCAGAAGCGTGGCGAAACCAGGTTGCGACGCTGGCAGAACAGGCCATCCAGCGACGTGGCGTTGTACTCGACGCCACTGCGCTCGCTGTGCATTGAGAAGCTCATGGTGGTCGGCTGCGAGGCCACGCCCAGTTCTTCAAACAGTGCCGTCAGCAGCGGGTAGTGCAGGGGGTTGAAGACGATGAAACCGGTATCCACCGCCATGCGCGTGCCGTCCACCTGCACGTCATGGGTGTGGGTATGCCCGCCCAGGTAATCGTTGGCCTCGAACAGCGTCACTTCGTGTTCGCCGTCCAGCCACCAGGCGCTGGCCAGGCCAGCGATGCCGGAGCCGATGATCGCGATGCGCATGTCAGTACCTCGCCTTGGCCAGTACCCACTCGGGGATGGGCTTGAGCCCCCTCACCAGGCCGAAGGCCGCCATTGCGCGCAGCCCGTACCAGGTCAGGTCGATCTCCCACCAGCGGAACCCCTGGCGGACGGTGCCGGGAAAGAAATGGTGGTTGTTGTGCCAGCCTTCGCCGAAGGTAAGCAGCGCCAGCCAGAGGTTGTTGCGGCTGTCGTCACGGGTCTCGAAGCGCCGCCGGCCAAAACGATGGGCCAGTGAGTTGATGGTGACGGTGGCGTGGAACAACACCACGGTGGAAATGAAGAAGCCCCACACCAGCAACTGCGGGCCAGAGGTGTGCAGCCCGGGCGCCCAGCGCTCCAGGCCGGCGCCGAGTGCGTACAGCGCAGCAGCCAGCAGTACCGGTACCGCCGTATCAAAGCGGTCCAGCCAGCGCAGCTCGGGGAAGCGCGCCAGGTCAGGCACGCGCGATAGATCCGTGGCGAATGCCTCACGGGTCAGGAACCAGCCCATGTGGCTGCGCCAGAAGCCGCCTTCGCGCGGCGAGTGCGGGTCCAGCGGTTGGTCGGCATGCCGATGGTGATGGCGATGGTGGGCCGCCCACCACAGCGGCCCACGTTGCACGCTGGACGCGCCGATCACCGCGAACACGAACTGCACCGTTCGCGATGCCTGGAACGTCCGGTGCGAGAAGTAGCGGTGGTAAAAGGCGGTGATCGCAAACATGCGCACTGCGTAGAGGGCTGCGGCGACGATCACGGCGGTCCACGAGATACCTACCCAGATCACCGCGATGCAGGCCAGGTGCATCAACGCGAACGGTACGGCGCGCAGCCAGTCGATGCGTCCGGGCTCGCCAGCGGCGTGGTCTGCAGCGCTGCCGGTGTCGACCCAGCGCTTCAGGGTGCGCAGCAGGCGCCAAGGTCGGCGGGGGAGGGGCGCTACAGAGGCCATGGCGGATCTCGGCGGGTGTCGTGTCTTCCTCTACGCAGCAGTGCGCGCAATGGATGCGGCCGGCTGTGGAGAATTTCGGCTTCACTTGGGCATCACGCTGCAGCGCCCCACCAGGGGTTGCGTCCAGGCCTGTTGCCATTCGCTGGCGGACCGCTCGGCAACCGGCGAGCTGAAGCGCACCGTGACCTGTGGGTAGGTGCCGCGGGTATCGCGCAGGTTGCTGGTTCCGCGGAATTCCAGCAGGCGGCGGTCGGCGCTGGCATAGACCAGCGACAGGCGCGGCGCGATGCCGCCGTACCACGTGTCCAGACTGACCTCGATGGCCTGGGCGTCGATGCCCTGCCAGCGAACAGGGCCGGTACGCCGCACCTGCACCGGGAAGAAGCGCTGCCGCCCCGGCACCAGGAAGGGCAGGCTGATGCGTTCACCTCGCATCAGCGCTGGCCAATGCTGACGCACCGCGGCGTCGAAGCCCGTGTCGATCACCGCATCCGGCGCCAGCTCAAGCCGACGCTGACGCAGCTCGCTGGCGGCATCTTCTTTCCAGGCGATCAACACCGACTCGCCACTGGCGTCGACTTCAGCGGTTTGCCCGCTACGGCTGTCCTGCAGCGAATAACCCCGGGCCTGCGGGCGGGCGCTGGCCGGCAGATGCTTGCGGGCGAAGGGGCGGCCATCGGGGCACTGATAGAGCACCCAGCGTTCGGCGCCCTCCGATGGGCCGCGCCGCCAGTGCACTTCACGATAGAGCAGGTCGCCCTGCGCCGAGGTGGCCACGCCCTCATTGCGCAGCCAGGGCGCCGCCAGCGCGGCATGGGGCAGGCATAGCAGCAGCCAGGCAGTGCGCATGGTATTCGTCCGGTAGGGAGGCTCAGGTCATACGGTGGCCGTGGCTGCTTGGATGCGCAGTGCCTTCTGCATCCAATGGCCACCCCTGCGCGTAGAGAGGACAGACCTTCACCTGCCCGCCGCTCACGCAGATGTACCCTGACGCCGCCAGCACCCTCCTCAACTTCGATACCGCACGCACCGTGTCCAGTTCCCAGCAGCCGAGCAGCGAGCCGACGAACTGGGCCGATGACATGGACAGTGTGGCGCGGCTTCGCGACCGCGACTGCTTCATGCGGATCTATGACTACTTCATGCCGCGGCTGTGCGTGTATCTGCGTGGCCTGGGGGCACCCGACGCCGTGGCCGAGGAAATGGCGCAGGAGTGCCTGCTGCGCCTGTGGTTGCGGGCGGCCGAGTATGATGCGGCCCAGGGCGCGCTGAGTACCTGGCTGTACCGGATCGCGCGAAACCTGCAGATCGACCGCATCCGTCGCGAGCGCAGCTGGATGCAGGTGCAGGCAGCGGTGGAAGACGCCGCGGCCGTGGACGTGATCGAGCGCAGCAGTGCCGAGCAGTTCGCCGACCAGGCGCGCCTTCGCCAGCGCATCAACGAGCTGCCCGCCGTGCAGGCGAGGCTGGTGCGGATGTCCTATTTCGAGGCGAAGAGCCACAGTGAGATTGCCCAGGCGCTGGGCATGCCGCTGGGGACGGTAAAGTCACACCTGCGACGTGCGTTCCTGCAACTGCAGGCCAAAGTGGGAGGTGCGCTGTGAATCCGCACCACCACCTGCACGAATCCACGCTGATGAGCTATGCCGCCGGCGCGCTGCCGGCGCCGTTGAGCATCGTGGCCGGTGCCCACCTCGAGCAGTGCCCCCACTGCCGCCAGCGCCTGCGCTATGCCGAGGCAATCGGCTCGGTGTTGCTGGAGCAGACCCAACCGCCCGCTGCCGACGGGCGTCGCGAGCAGTTGCGCGAGGCCATGCTGATGCAGCTGGCCTCGGAGGCGCCGAGCGCCATCGCCGGAACCAGGCGCCCTGTGCCGAGGGAGCGGCCCGAGGCCGACCCCGACCACCTTCCTGCATCACTGCACCCGTACTTCGGCGCATCGCTCAGCGAGCTGCGTTGGCGCTGGATGGCGCCCGGCGTGCATTGCATCCGTGCCGAGCAGATGCCCTCGCTGATCATGCTGAAGATTGCCCCGGGCAAGTGCCTGCCCATGCACAGCCATGGCCGCAGCGAACTGACCCAGATCCTGCGGGGTTCGTACAATGATGCGCTGGGGTTGTTCGCACCAGGTGACGTGGCAGATCTGGACGAAGACGTGGAGCATCAACCGGTGACCGCGCCCGGTGTCCCCTGCATCTGCGTGTCAGCGCTGGATGCGCCGCTGGTGTTTAGTGGCTGGCTGGCGCGGAAGATCCAGCGTTTCGTGAAACTCTAGCGGGGATGACGATGGCCGGGACGGGCGCATTACGGATTCTGTTGACCGGTGCCGCAGGCCTGGTCGGGCAAGGTGTGGCGCTGGCCTGCCAACGCTCACCACAGGTGTCCGGCCTGACAGCGCTGGTCCGCCATCCGGGAAGTCTGAGCGGCGCCGGCAGCGAACTGATCGTTCCGGACTTCCTGCGTATCCAGGACCGGTCGGATGAACTGGCCGGGTTCGATGCCTGCTTCTACTGTGCCGGGGCGCCACCGGTTGGAACGGCAGAGGCCGAGTACCGACGCGTGACCCTGGACACCACTCTGGCGGTGGCCCTTGCCTGGGCGGCTGCGAATCCCGAAGGGTGCTTTCTGTATGTATCCGGTGCCGGCGCGGACCCTCGGAGCCGGCTGATGCCGTTGAGGATCAAGGGCGAGACCGAAGTCGCATTGCAGAGCCTGCCGGTGCGCACCGTGATGCTGCGCCCGGGCGGTGTCAGGCCGGTCCCGGGCACCGGCACCCGTCATGCCCTGTTGAAGCCCCTTTACTGGGGCGGTGCGCCATTGATGAAACTGGCCGGTGCGGTTGCACCTTCGTTGGTGACGAGCAACCTGGCACTGGGCCAAGCGATGATTGCCTTGGCCGCCAGGGAGCATCCACCGGCGACGGTGGAGTGCGCGGACATCAACCGGATCGCGGCCGGCGGGCGCGATCCGGCGTCCTGACCTCAGTGTGGCGCTGCCTCCAGCGCGGTGCGCACGGCCTTCGCCAGATCACTTCGGGTGAACGGCTTTGGCAGCAGCGCAACGGCCCGCCCTTGGCTGCCCACCTGGTCGTGGTCACGGGGATAGCCCGACGTGAACAGCACGGCGACCTCCGGCCAGCGTTCACGGACTTCCCGCACCAGCTCCCAGCCCGACATGCCGGGCATCACCACGTCCGAGAACAGCAGGTCCACCCTGGTATCCGGGCGTTCCAGCAGCCGCAGTGCGGAAGGGCCGTCGTGGGCTTCCAATACCCGGTAGCCCAGCAGCCGCAGTGCATCCACCGTGTGGGCGCGGACATCGTCGTTGTCCTCGGTCACCAGGATGGTTTCCTCGCGCGGCGAATAGCCTGCCAGGCCGGTCTGCGGAGTGCGCGCCTCGCTGGGCAACGGCAGCAGTGAACGCGGGAACATCATGGTGATGCTGGTGCCGCCGCCTTCCACCGAATCGATCAGCACGTGGCCGCCTGACTGCTTGACGAACCCATGCACCATCGACAGGCCCAGGCCGGTGCCACGGCCAACCTGCTTGGTGGTGAAGAAGGGTTCGAAGACCCGGGCGAGCGTCGCCGCATCCATGCCGTGGCCGTTGTCGCGCACCCGCAGCATCACGTACTCGCCCGGCGTTGCATCCGGGAACAGCGCGGCATAGTCGTGGTCCAGATGGCTGTTGTCGACTTCAATCACCAGCCGCCCGCCATGCGGCATCGCATCGCGGGCGTTGACCGCCAGGTTCAGTACGGAGGCCTCCAGTTGGCTGATGTCGATCTCCACGCACCAGATGTCCTCCGCGCTGCGGATCTCCAGCTGCACCAGTTCACCCAATGCACGCTGCAGCATGTCGTGCATGTCCAGCAGGCGGACATTGAGGTCAGCGGCCTGGCTGCGCAGCGGCTGGCGGCGGGCAAACGCCAGCAGGCGCTGGGTCAGGCTGGCGGCACGGCCCACCCCCTTCAGCGCATTGTCCAGCGCACGGCCCACCAGCGCACCGGCCTCGCCAGCCCTTTCACTGAGCAGCATGGCGTGCTCGACATTGCCGGAAATGACGGTCAGGATGTTGTTGAAATCATGCGCGATGCCGCCGGTGAGCTGACCGACCGCCTCGATCTTCTGTGACTGGCGCAGCGCGTGCTCGGCCTGCAGGCGTGCGGTGGTTTCGACGGCCTCGGAGACAACGGCGGTGACCGCCCCTTCGGCGTCGAGCAGCGGACGGAACGAGAAGTCGAAGCTGCGGCGGCCGGTCGGGAGCTCCAGCTCCAGCGCATGCAGTGAACTGCGGCCCTGCGCTGCGTCTCCGACTGCGCGGTCGATCGCTGCGCCCATGCCCTCGGTGGTGGCGAACCAGACCGATTCGGCGAAGTGCTGGCCAACAATGTCCTTCTTGTCTGCAAGTACAGCGGCCAAGGAAGCATCATTGGCATCGACCACGCATCCGCGCAGATCCAGCAGCACCTGATGCTGGAAGCTGGACTCGAAGATCGCCTGCAGGCGGCGCTTGCTGGCGCGCAGCTCGGCCGTGCGCGCCTGCACCTGCTGCTCGAGCAGCTGGTTGTCCTCACGCAGGGCCAGCTCGGCCTGCTTCAGCAGCGAGATGTCGCTGCCCAGGCAGATGTAGCCGGCCACGCTGCCATCGGCGGCATGCTCCGGCACGCATTCCATCTGTACGAAACGCGACTCGCCACTGCGATGGACGAGCTCGACCTGGAAGCTCGTGCGTTCGCCCTGCAGTACCCGTTCAAGGCTGGGCAAGGCGTGTTCGAATGCGGAGATGCCGCTGACATCGCGCGCGGTCCGGCCCAGCAGCTCGGCCAGGCTGAATCCATGCCAGTCCAGGAACGCCTTGTTGGCGAACCGGTAGCGATGCGCGTTGTCGAGCTGGGCGATCAGCGCGGGTACGGCATCGGTGACCTGCTGCAGCTGCGCCTGGCTCTCGTTCAGCGCCGCCTGGGCATGCATCAGCTGGGCGCGTTCATGGGCTTCCTGGCGAGCGCGGCGGATCGCATCCGGCAGGCGTTGCAGGCGCTGCTTGACGACGTAATCGCGCGCGCCACGGGTCAGCGCCTGTACGGCCAGCTCTTCCGTCAGCGTGCCGGAGACGAAGATGAAAGGGGTCTGTGGAATCCGCTCGCGCGCCAGCGCGAGGGCCGCATCGCCATCGAATCCGGGCAGCACATGGTCGGCCAGGATCACGTCGAACGCACGGTTGTCGATGGCCTCGATGAACGCATTGCGCGTCCACAGGCGCTCGACCTCGAACTCCAGGCCGGCACGCCGCAGCTGTGCGGTGATCAGCTCCGCATCAAGCGCGCTGTCCTCCAGCATGAGGATGCGCAGGCGCTCGCTGCGGCGCGATCCATCACGCATTGTGCTGCCCCGAGCCGCTGGGCCGGTGCGGTGGTGGCTGGTTGGTGATGCCCCAGAACATGCCCAGTCCTTGGATGGCGTCAAAGAACTCCTTGAAGTCGACCGGCTTGACCACGAATGCGTTGACGCCCAGTTCGTAACTGCGCACGAGATCCTGTTCTTCGCGCGAGGAGGTCAACATCACCACCGGCGTGCTGCTCAGCTGCGGGTCGCCACGCACCTGTTCCAGCACCTCCAGGCCGTTGACCTTGGGCAGCTTCAGGTCCAGCAGCACCACCACTGGGCCGCCGTGCATGGCGCCGGCGAACTTGCCTTCGCAGCGCAGGTAATCCAACGCTTCGGCGCCGTCGCGTACATGGATGACATCGTTCAACAGCTGGCAGCGCGCAAGCGCGGCCATCGTCAGCTCTGCATCCTTGGGGCTGTCCTCTACCAGGAGGATCGGCCGCAGGTCCCTCATGGGTGTTCTCCTGTGAAGCGGGGTAGGGTGAAATGGATTGTGGCGCCCTTGCCGGGCTCGCCCTCGGCCCAGGTACGGCCGCCATGGCGGCCGATGATGCGGCGGACATTGGCCAGGCCGATGCCGGTGCCTTCGAACTCTTCGACGTGGTGCAGGCGCTGGAACACGCCGAACAGCTTGTCCACGTAGCGCATGTCGAAGCCGCAGCCGTTGTCGCGCACGAAGAAGTGGTCTTCGTCGTCGTTTCGCTCGTGACCAACCTCGATCACTGCATGTTCGCGCTCGCGGGTGAACTTGATCGCGTTGGCCAGCAGGTTCTGCCAGACCAGGCGCAGCATCGTCGGATCGGCTTCAACCTCCGGCAGCGGTGCGAGCGTCCACTGCACGTCGCGGCCGGTGTAGTCCAGGGCCAGGCTCCGGCGCACATCCTCGGCCAGCGCGGTCATGTCCAGCCGTACACGCCCCAGCGTGGAGCGCCCCATCTGCGAGAAGCTGAGCAGGTCATCCACCAGCGTGCCGGCGGACTTGGCCGATTCCACGATCGTGTCCAGGAAGCGGCGCTCGGTATCGTTCAGGCGTTCGCCCGCCGAGCTGCCCAGCAGCTCGGAATAGCCGACAATGTGACGGAAGGGAGCGCGCAAGTCGTGGCTGACCGAATAGGAGAAGGCTTCCAGTTCCTTGTTGCTGCGGAGCAGCTGCTCGTTCAGTTCGGCCATTTCCTCGGCCTTGCGCAACACGATATCGACGATGGCCGTGCGCATTTCGTGTGCCGCTTCGCAGTCAGCGTCGCTCCACGGCAGGCTGCGCTGCTGCACGGTCTCCTTCCAGGCCTCGAACGAGTTGCGCGGGGACAGCGCAACGCCCGGTGCGGCTTCCTTGCGGGGATCGCCACCCCAGCGCACGGTACGCACCACTTCCGGCCGGAACCACATCAAATAACTGTCATGCAACTGCGAAATGGACACCGCCAGCAGGCCGCTGGCCACATCGGCCAGGTGCGCGGCAGGCGACCAGTCGGCTGCCAGGTGATCGGTGCAGTAGGTTTCCTGACCGGCCTGCTGCGCGGCCAACCAGTTCGCCAGGGCCAGCACGTCGCTGGCGGAAGGGCACTGGCCAACACGCAGGCAATCGCCTTTGTGAACGATCGCCGCGCCGGCCGCGCCGGTCAGCGACAGCAGGCTGGCCTCGTCCTGGCGCAGGGCCGCCATGAAGTCCTCGTCGCCGGCCATGCGACCCAGCAGCTTGACCAGTATCGAGCGCCGCGCGACGCGCTCTTCGATCGCACGCGCCCGCTCCTTCAACGCGATCTGCAGCGACAGGATCTGGCCCATGAGCTCGCAGGCGGTACGCACGTGGTAGGGCAGGCGCCGTGGCTGCACGGTGTGGCAAGACACCAGCCCCCACAAGCGGCCTTCATGCACCAGCGATACCGACATCGATGCGCCGGTCCCCATGTTGCGCATGTACTGCAGGTGGACCGGCGAGACGCTGCGCAGCACGGCCAGGCTCAGGTCGGTGGCTGGTGCGTCGCGATGGTCGTCGGCCCGCATCAACGGCGCGGGGGTGTAGTTGTTGTCCGCGATCAGGCGCACCCGGTTGCGGCGGTAGAGTTCGCGGGCCTGCGCAGGAATGTCCGATTCGGGGAAGCGCAGGTCAAGGTAGGACGGCAACAGGCCGTTGCCATCCTCGGCCACCACGATGCCATTCCAGACGGCATCGAACTGATAGACCAGGGTGCGGTCAAAGCCGGTCAGCCGGCGCATGTGCGCGGCAGCCAGCTGGCAGAGGTCTTCCACGGTGCCGGCCGACTCGATCCCGGCCATCAGCTCGCGGATGGCCGGATACAGTTCTTCCAGCGAGCCGGGCTGGCCGGGAACCGGCGCTTCCAGCTCGACCAGCAGATCGGTGGCGGAGCGATGCACCAGCAGTTGATGGCGGCCATGGCCATCCAGATGCACGGCACCGACATGCGCGCTGCTGCCGACCGTCGCCTGCTGGAACAACGCCTGGAACGGCGCCAGCGCACCGCCAAGCACCTTGCTGACATGCTGCGCCAACGGCTCGCCGAACTGCTGCAGCAGCCCCGGATGGCTGATGGCGCGCTCGAGCACCTGCAGGGACTGCGGCTCAACGACCAGAAGCACACCGTACGGCTGGATCGCGCCGGGGGTATGGATCGGTTCGCGCGCGCAGCTGGACGAGGCGGTGTCGTGCGCGGATTCAGCAGAAGGCATCAAGGGCAGGGCTCATGGTTCGTGGATGGCTGGATAGCCCAGTGATACATCCGTATCCATCAATGGTGAAGCAAAATCGTGCATCCGCCTACCAGTGTGTGCGTGTGAAGCGTGTTTCTGTCCAAGCTGAATTCTTCATGTAAAGGCCAGGTCGAACACTTGCAGTTTTCGCGAAGAGTACATCTGCGCTGCACATCAGCTCGACAGGTCATTGCCTAGGGTGGGTCCACTTCCCTGAGCGACCGCCCCGTGAATCTGCAGACCGTGCCCTTGCCCCCGTATCGCATGCTGCCTGACAGCTGCCAGTTCGAACTGCTGGATGTGGATGCGCTGCAGGACCCTGCCAGCGGCCGGTTGCTGCATCTGTACTCGCTGGTGGCCCGTTGCCTGTCCTGCGAGACGATCTTCAAGGCAGAGGAAGGGCAGGGCCTGGTCAGCCATACTGCGGCGCGGGTGGTGCGATGCCCTACTGGCTGCGGGCAGCAGGCGTTCAAGCCGGCCCTGCTGCGGAGCTGGCACCGGCAGGCCGCGGCCCAGGCGTGACCGGCAGAGGTCACAGCAGCCCGGGATTGGCTCGCCATACCGCGAAGTTGAGCGCTGAAGCGAACGAGATCCAGGCCAGATAGGGAAGCAGCAGTGCCGCCGCAATCGGACGGACGCGCGCAAACGCGACGGTTGTTGCGCATACCAGCGCAATCAATACAAGAATGTCGGCGAAGGCCAAGGCGCCCAGCTTCCAGCCGAAGAACAGCCAGCTCCACAGCGCATTGACGGCAAGCTGCACCAGGTAGAGCATCAGCGCCGGTCGTGCTCCACGCCAGCCGCGTTCGCGCCAGACCAGCCAGGCGGCAATGGCCATCATGGCGTAGAGCAAGGTCCACACCGGACCGAAGACACTGGCAGGTGGTGCCCACGGGGGAAGGGCGAGGGTGGTGTAGAAGCTTGCCGCGGATGCCGACGCCCACGCCCCCAGAGTGGCCGCGATGAAGGTGATCGCCATCCATCCCAGAAGCCCGAAAACCTGTGAACTCCGCTTCATACCGTGCAGCTCCATGATGCGCTTGATTGCGTCTACGCACTGAGGCCGCAAATGGATGCAGGCCGCCAGCCTTCAGTCCGATGAACCTGCGGCGCCCGTTCCCTGGCTCGCTGGCAGCAGGGAAGGCCGCTGATCAAACCACTCGCGTGCCTTGGCCAGGTGCCACTGGCGCTGGTCACCGTCCAGCTCGATGCCCGCACCCAGCAGCCCCCAGCGCAGATACAGGTCCCCGCGCTTGCGCTGGTCGAGCAGATCCAGCCGCGCGCGTACCGACAGGCGATCGTTCTCGGCCTGCAGTCCATCGATGACCAGATGGCCTGGGCGCCAGCGCAGCGTTGCCTGTGCCTGTACCTGTCCGGAATCCAGCAGCGACAAGGTCCAGCGCGGGTAGTCGGTGCGCTCTGCGAACAGTGCAAGCAACGGACGGGCGTCGCTGAGATCCAGATCCGTGGTGGCATCGACCTGGAAGGGCGACTGCGCATCGATGCGGCCACGCTTGAAGGCCACGCGGCCCTTCCATGCACTTGGGCGCTCTGTACCGGCCACCTGCACATTGCGCAGCTCCACGGTGGTGCCGGAGAGATCGAAATGACGTTCATTGAAGTCACCGCGGCGCAGGGTCGCGTTCACGCCGATATCGCCGCCCATTTCCAGTCCCGCCACCTTGGCACTGGCGTTGCGCGCAAACAGCCGGGCCGTGCCATGACCGACGCGTCCATCGGTGTCGAGCGTGGCATCGCCGCTCAGGCTGCCGGTGCCTTGAAGCAGCCGCACCTGCGGCGAGCCGAGGTAGCGGTTGTAGGCCGTCAGATCAGGGATGGTGGCTTCACTGAAGCGCAGCTGCGCGCGTACCCCTTTGCGCAACTCCTGCAGGCGGCCATCGCCGGCCAGGTCCAGGGCCAGGTCACGGCCGTCGAACAGGCGCACGCCCTTGGCATCGGTTGGCTGCGCAGTGAATCGTGGCAGTCGGACAGCCAGCTGTGCCTGGCTGGGGCTGCCGGCCTTCAATACGCCATGGGCACTGGCCGTGCCCGCCAAGCGGACGCCGGCGACCTCGGCCACGGCCGCGGCCGCCGGGATGTCCACAGTGCTGCCTTCGATCAGTTCGCCGTTGCGCAGGCGCAGATCGGCTTTCAGCGTGCCGCCTCCGTCCAGCTGCAGCCACGGCTTGCGGACGAACAGGGCAGGGATCCAGTTGAGCGAAGTGAACGTCCATTCGCCGCGCACTGTGCCCGAACTGCGGTCCAGCAGCTGTGCGGGCTGCTGGAAGGGGATGTCGCGGCCACTGACGCGCAGATCGGCATCCACTTCGCTGCCTGAGCCGGGTTTGGGCGGCAGGCGGGCCTGCAGGCGCAGGTCGTTGGCCACATTGAGCTGCAGGGCCAGCACGCCGCGGTCGGGGGCGCCGTCACCCAGGTAGAGCGGCACCTGCCAGATTGCGCGGTCCCCGGGCTGCAGCTGGCCGTCGATCAGGTGCAGCGCCAGTTGCAGGCGTCCGGGTATGGGCGCGCTGGAGATCTTCGGCGTTGTGGCATCCGTGTCCATGCGCAGGCCCTGGCTGCGGGCGTCGACCTCGAGCTGGGCATGCAGCAGCTTCAGCTTGGCCAGACCAGGCGCCTGGTCCCGATAGTGGCGCGGATAGCTGAAGCGTGCGCTGAGATTCATGTCACCCAGCAACTGCACACCGTCATAGCTGGTGTCCGCGTCGGCGAACGCAACTTCGGACTCGAAGAGCTCCGACGGCCCGCCGCGTAGCTGCTTGAGGAAGCCCACCGTGCCGTGGCCCTTGCCGATGATCAGCAGCTTGCCAAAGCGTGCGCTGCGGATGCTATCGCTGTGGATGGCGTCGAAACGGAGCGTCCAGCCGCGGTCGCTGCGCGGCGGTGGCGGGATGGCTTCTTCGACGCGGCTGATCTCGGCGGAAACCCCCGTCGCCTGCAAGCGCGGAACCCGTACCTCGCGTTGGAACAGGGGCAGTACCGCCAACCGGGCGCTGGCGCGCTCGGCATGCAGCACGTAGACCGTGTGGTTCACGTGGCCGCGCATGTGCACGTTCCAGGCGATGACATGGCCGGGCAGCAGCGTGATGGCCGGGCCGGTGGTCATCACGAACTTGTGCGGCTTGCGGTTGGTGACCTGATCGAACAGTGGGGTATTGAGGAAGATGTTGCCGGCCAGCAGGTACAGCAGGTAGATGCCCAGCAGGACGCAGGCAGGGACGCGCCACCGTCGAAGCCGGTGCGGGATGTGCACGGAAACAGGAGGCATCTACTGCTCTTAGGGCCGGAATTCCCACAACTATTGCGGAGCCGATGGCGGTGGCGCGTGAAGCGGCTACGGGGCAGGTGCCGGATTCTGGTAGTGTCCAGCCTGGTCACGACCACAGATCTGCAGGAGACGCATGGAGATCCGGCCCGCCCGTGCAGGCGATTTCGACGCGATGTGGGGCATGTTCAAGGCGGCCATTGCGGCGCAGGATGCGCTGCCCTTTGCCGGCTCTTTTGAAGTCGAGACGTTTCGCGCGCATTGGTTCCAGGCCCAGGCACCTCATGTAGCTGTGCTGGAGGGCCGGGTTGTGGGCATGTACAAGATGGGCCCGAACTACCCCGATCTGGGGGCGCATGTGGCCAGCGCCACGTATGTGGTGGATGCACCGGCACAAGGGCAAGGTGTGGGCCGGGCGCTGGTGGAGCAAAGCCTGGAGCGGGCGAGGGCGGAAGGGTTCCTGGCCATGCAGTTCAATTACGTGGTCAGTACCAATGGCCCGGCCGTGGCGTTGTATCGGAAGCTGGGGTTTGCGGTAGTGGGGACGCTGCCACAGGCCTTCCGGCATGGCCAGCGCGGGTTGGTCGATGTCTTCGTGATGCACAGGTTCCTGTAGTGCCGTCGCCAGGTCGGTCGCCTCAATCAGCATTCTTCGGGAGCGTAATGTCGAATGAGGTGCGGCCATCACGCCATCGTCCATGGACAGTGCCGCGGTGCGCGTGGCAGATTTCCCGCACCAGGAACAGGCCGAGGCCCAAGCTCGCGTGCTCGCCTTGTGACGCGTTGTGCGAGCCTCGGCGCAAGGGATCGAACAGACTGTTGAACGCTTCGTCCGGCAGTTCGGCGCCGGTGTTGCTCACCGTGATCATGATCTGGTCGACGAGGCCCTCAAGGCTGATCCGCACATCGGTGCCGTGTTCGCCGTACTTTGCAGCTCGACTTCCTCGCCAAGCGATTGGGCAAGATCGCAGTCCACCGGATGAATGGCCATCCCATCGCCCAGCTTGCTGCGACTGTAAGCCAGCAGGTCGTCGAGCAGCTTGTTCATGCGCATGCTGCCGTTGATGATCCGCTCGGCCTGCTTGGCCAAAGCTGGGTCCTGCAGGCCACTGGCCAGAGTGTCCGCCGAGAACATGACCGCTGCCAAAGGACCTCGGAGATCATGCCCGAGCGCTGCCAGGAAGATCTGCCGCCAGGATTCGACCTCGGCAGAGAACTGAGCAAGGGATTCGGCCACCGCCTGGTCGATGGCCTCATTGAAACGAAGGATGTCATCGATCGATGAAGTGGCCAGCTGCTGGTCGGATGCCCATCGCCGAAGTACCGAAGCCCGAAGCGCTCGATACTCAGCCACCATCTGGTTGAGGCCAAAGCCAGCGATGGCGCGGGTTCGGCCATGATAGGACGCGGCGGACTCGGGGCCGGGTTTCAACGGTGCAAGCCCGTGGGACTTTGCGAGCTGCTGGGAGTCTGTCTGCGGATCTGAGATCGTCTATGACCGCCTGAAGAATCTGGGGGAGATGATTCCGAAGTTGCTTTGCGCTGAACTCGACGGTATCGGGCGCCTGCGTTTCGGCGAATGCCACCGCGTCTTCGAGGATTTCCCGCGCATTCTGTTGGATAAAATCAGCCAGGCGCATCGCCAAACCCATCCTTAAGTGGTGCGCCGAGCCTGCACGAGGGCGTTTGGATACGGGGTGAGAAAGGCTCGGCCTGTGGGGCGCGGTTCTGCCGGTGTTCGGGCGGCAATGTTGCACGCTCGGAGATTGAAAAATTCCATCTTGTTGATTTATAAGGACGGGGGCCTCGAAATGCGTCAGGATGGCGCAAGTTCAAGATCGCAATTGGTGTGGGTGACCGGTAACGCTCGGGGATCCTGTGCCTAGGGTCAGATTGAAGCGGACAATGCCAATGGGCTGCGTCTAAGAACCTGACCAATCCCTTCTACCATCAAAGGCCATAGCGTGAAGGTAACCGCAGTCTACATCGATCTTGAATACTACAGTCACCCCATCCCGCTGCGTGTTCGCTACCAGCTTGCGTCCAACTACCTTTCGCTGTTCATCTCCGAATGGATAAATCGCCGCGATCTGGACCTGGGGTCATTCAACAGGTTGGTTTTCGTTGAGGGCTCAAAGGTTGACATGCAAGTCATGGGGGACAGGGCGTTTGCGGTGAGGATCTCAGAAACAGCAAGTGCCAGTGGATCACCGTTCGCTCCCGGTCAAGCGACCACTTCCGATGCGGACGTTCACAGCTACTTTGCTGACAAGTACCTGGAAGGATTTAATCGAATCGATGACTATTTCGGGATTTCGCTATCGAAACCTCTTGCTGAGGCAATCATGGTGCATTTCTCGAATGGCTATACCTATGAGACGGCCATAGCTGGGCGTGGCGCAAGGGACGGGAAGCTGAGGCTGTTCCACCGATACGCCACGGATAGGTACCAACTGGTTGCAGTGGAAGCGGATGGGGAAGCCGATGGTTTGGCAGCCGAGTACACGCTGATGGAGCTGATTCCCGATCCGTTCAAGGTCAGTTACCACATCTCAAACATTGTGATTGAGGGTCGACGAATTTCCATTGCGAACAAGACGGGCAGCGCAGTCGTGGTGAAGGAGATTTAGGTGCCGACTGACACTCTGATCGAACGTAAGTGATCAGGATGGCGAACTTCGATCTGCACCATGGGTTTGCAGCTATTATCGGGCGCACTACTACAGCCCAGACATGGGTCGGTTCATCAGCGAAGATTCCTATGGCTTCGCGTCAGGCGATGTGAACTTCTACGCCTACGCTCTGGGTAACCCGATCAGTTACAGCGATCCTTCAGGACACATCGCCTGGTTTGTCGTACTGCCGCTGATATGGGCTGGGATAGAAATTGCCCTATCGATCTATGATGCGATTGAGAGAGGAAAGACACTTCTGGATTCTTGTGAAACCACAGAAACGAAAGCAATTTCAGCTATATCATCTGGTATCGGACTTGCGGCGCGCGGCAAGATATCAGTGGCGGGAGGGTGGCCAAACTAGGCGCTGGACAACTGGCGGACAACAATGAGGATCAGGCGATGTATGAGTTCACTGCAGAAGTAGTTTCCGTAGAGGAAGATGGCTACTGCATCGTAGTCGGATTGGCAGATAGCTCAACCGAACCGTCCCGCTACGTGATAATTCAGAACGCTAAGAAGTATGACGATCAAGATAAGAAGTTAGGTATGGATCATGTCCATCTTGAGGTGGGGGGCGGCCTGGAGCCATGCTATGGCGGGCTGGAGGAAGTGTCCCTGCTGGGTTCCAAGCTCCAGCTGCTGCTCGCCGAAGTGGCGCAGAGGAAGCTTGGTATCAAAGGTGGGATAGCGGTGACGCTGAAAACGTTGGGCAAGCCTGGTTCGCTGGAGGCGGCGTTAGATAATATCTGCGCTTCAGAGAAGATTCCGTTTGCGCTGAGTTCAACTGGGAAGATTTGATTGCGTCGCTAACAGATTCGCGACGCACCATTGGCGATTCAATTGCTACAAGTTAGCGCGCAAGCTGCCCGAAATTCGCAGCGCTCAACATGAGGGGGGCGAGACAGGCGGCGCGCCAGCCAGTCCCGCAGCGGCTGGAACATAATATACAGAATGGGTCAGTAGCCCCCCGCTAACCGCCTGATTTTGGGCGGTTTTTGCGTTTCCGACGCTCGGCAACGACAGCGCCACCAGCGCGACGACCGCAGCCGCCGCGCTCATTCGGTCCAGCATCAGCCGCCACAGCGCACGCTCCGTTGCAGTGGTCGCCCGCTCGGCGTGGATCATCGCGATCCACGTGGGGCCATCCAGTTTTGCCAGTGCGCAGATCTGCGCAATTCGCTCATCAGCCAGCGGCGTGTCGCCTTTCCGCCATCTGGACACAAGCGAACGGGTGACAGTCAGCCTTTCGGCCAAAGCCATGTCTGACGCGAGATTCAAGCGGATTTTCACGTTGTCAAGTAGTTCGTTGACGGCTGTCATGGTGGCTCCAGTTGATCGATCAGTTGACACGTGTTTCGTGATCAGTTTACATGCGCCACGTTGAGTGATCACTCAACACCCGCCACCGGCACCCCAAGGCCGCTGGCGGGTTCTCTTGGGGCTTGGGGTAGGGGAGCAGGGATGATCGATCCGTTCATTGCCTTCGTGCTGCTGGCGGCCATCGTGGCCGTATCCATTGGCAGCGCCAAGCTCGTTTCGTGGTGCCTCGACCGGCGTGGGGAGTCCGCCCGTCGCAGCGCACACGAAACGGCCTTCGTCGTCCAGGCACGCACCGAACTGGCCGCAACCGGTTGGACCCCGGATCACGAAACGCTCTATCAGGCCGAAATCGCCGCCACCAAGCGCGGTGATCTTCTTGCCGCCGCTCGCTACGCCGAAGAGCAGGAGCGCGCCGCATGAGTACGTTTCCCTCTTTCGCCGAACTGGCGGAGTTCGATATGGGTCTTGCGGGGTGCGCCGCGCTCATCGCCGTTTGGCTGGGAGTGGCATTGCTCTCCATTGTGATCGAGCAGGCATGGCTGGGGCTTCGTCGCCTGTGGAAGCTCGGCAAGGACCGCTCCAATGGCCGGTGATCGCGCGGTGCTGGCCGGGTCGGGACTCCCCTCGTCTAACAGGGGAGTCAGTGAATTCAGGAACGCCGATGGAACCCTGACGGTCGGCATTGACTGGTTTTCCGCTTCCATCGATCTGTGCGCAGCGCTGGACGAGGTCGCGTTCCGTGATGGCGACAGCTTCGAAGAGGTCCGGCAGTGGATCGAGTTCTCCCCGGAGAACGCACGTATCGCAGCCCTGCAGGTGTTCTGCTGGTTCTTCGCTGGGCTTGGCCTTGAACTGGATGAAACAGCCGGTGGTGGGCGCTTCTACACGTGGCGTATCAAGATCATCGACGCTGCCAAGAAGTTCGTCGGGATGATCGAACTCGGCGGCGAAGAGTGCCGACGCGCAGATGGCACGTATACCGCCCGCATCGAGCTAACCGGTGATGGATGCAAGGCGATAGGCGCAGCGCGCTGCGGCCATGCGCAGCGGTGGCTGGAGCTTCGAGCGAAGCTCGAAAGCTGCGCCGGAAGGATCACCCGTGTCGATGTGTGCGCCGATGACCTGGTGGGCGACTACCCATTGCGCATGGCGCAGAAGTGGTACGCCAATGGCGACTTCGACAACCGTGGTCAGCGCCCCAAGGCGCAGCTGGTGGACGACTACGACAGCGGTGACGGCAAGACGCTCTATATCGGCGGCAAGAAGTCGGAAAAGCAGCTGCGCGTCTACGAGAAGGGCAGGGAGCAGGGCGACAAGAGTTCACCGTGGGTGCGCTATGAGGCGCAGTTCCGCAACTCCAACCGCAAGGAACTGCCCCTCGACATTCTGCGTGATCCGGCCTCCTACCTGCTGGGTGCCTATCCGGTCCTGTCCTTTCTGCGGTGCGTCGCCACGCGTATTGAAATCACGAAAGCGGCCGTCGATGCCACGTGGAAGAGCGTTCGCCGCCACATCCGCCGCCAGTACGGCGCGGCCCTCAACTTCATCGCCAAGAACTGCCCGGATGATCAGTCCCTGCGGTCGGTAATCGAATCCTGCACTTCGCCATCGCTGCCGAAGTGGGTCACAGGTGACACAGCAGCGCACTGGCCCGAAATCGCGGCCGTACAGCCAACCTCAAAGGGGTAACAGCACATGAGCATCAAGGTCACCGTCCTCAAGAATGAAATTGACGAACGCGGCGGCAGCTTCAAGAACGACGCTGGCGACAACGTCGAGTACACCACCCGCAAGCAGAAGGCGAAGCTTGAAACCGGTGGTTTTGCGTATCCGTTCGACGTGCGCCTGGACAAGGGCCAGCCGGGTTACCCCGAAGGCGAGTATGAGCTCGATGTTGAATCCATGTTGCAGGTCAACAAGGGCGTCGCCTCGCTGAGCAAGTTCACCGTTCTGCGCATGGTGCCCAAGGCTGCACCTCGCGCCGCGACCCCGTAACCAATCGAGCCGTGCCCGTGCCTTTGGCGCGGTCACGGCGAAGGAGTCCCTATGGAAGAGACCGTTCTTGTCCTGCACTGCAAGGCATCCGATTTCGATGCTGCAACAGGGCAATGCGCGCACCCCTTCTATGGACCAGCGCCGATCCTTTTGCCACCGATCAGCGTTGCCGATTCCCTAGTTATCAGCTGCTCAATCGCAGGTATGTGGGGCGTCGGATTCATGATCCGGCAAGCACGCCGGGTCACAGGTGGTTAACCATCCAATCCAGAGAGAAGACCATGATCAAGAACCTGCGCAAGATCGGCCTCAAGGCAGCTGCCATCGCTTCCACCGCAATGGTGGCGGCACCGGCATTCGCTGGTGACCTCGCTACTGCGGCAACCGAAGGCATGGATAAGGGCGAGCTGATGCTCATCGGCGCTGCTGTCCTGACACTGTGCGGTGTCGTCGCACTGATCAAGAAGGGTCAGCGCGCCTCCGGCGGCTGATTTAAGCAGTGCCACACGGGGCGGGGAAACCCGCCCTTTTTCATTTGAAGGGGAACGTCATGGCATACGCAGGGTATTTCGTGATGATCGGTTTTTTGGGGGCGCTATGGCTCGCATTGGATGGTTGAGCTTCATAGTCTCTTTCGCAATCGCGGGGCTTTCGTTGATGCCCGTTGATGCGCACGCTCAAAGCAAGAACTGCACCACCGATGCAGCCCAGTGTTCAGTGGCTGAAGCGCAGGGCCAATGTAATGCGTATCAGCCGGGGCTTCCTTCTGGGGTGGTTTCGATTGCACGCAAGCAGTGCATTCGTATCCCCAATGGTGATGATCGCGGCTGGTTCGTCATGAACTTCTGGGGTAAGAACAGCAACAATGGTGAGGTTGGTCCCTATAACCCAGGTATCAACTGGTACTACCGCAACAAGTGTTCTTCGGAGGCCACCTATACGGGCACGGGCCCGTGGTCTTCGATTCAATCCGCAAAAAATGGAAGTATCGGTTGCCGCAACGGTTGCAATGGCGTGTGGAACTCAAATTCTGACGGAACTATGAATTGGGCGCCCACATCATTGATCTGCCCTGATGATGAGGAGCAGCAATGCAAGGCACTCGGAGGTGGGTATTTCTGGAACTCGCTCTTGAAAGTCTGCGAGCCGACTGACGACGGAAAATGCCCTAACGGCGCCAAGCCAAACTCGCTCGGAAAGTGCGCGCCTGAGCCTTGCCCAGAAGGGATGGCGCAACAGCAGGATGGCACATGCAGGAAGAAAGAGAACGAATGTCCTGCTGGGCAGGTTCGTTCGCCCGATGGTCGCTGCTTGCCCGGCGATGGTCAGTGCGCCAAGGGCGAGGTTCGTGGGCCCGACGGCACGTGCAAGAAGGATTCCGATGATGACGGGAAACCTGATGAGCCGGGCGAGAATGACACCTTCTCAGGCGGCGACGATTGCAGCGTTCCACCTTCGTGCAGCGGCTCTCCGATCCTGTGCGGTCAGGCGCGTATCCAGTGGCGGATCGACTGTAACACCCGAAAGAACCGCAACATCGCGGGAGGCTCGTGCGCTGCGATGCCCGTATGCACCGGGGAGAAGTGCGATGCAATGGAGTACGCGGGACTTCTGATGCAGTGGCGCACCGCTTGTGCTGCAGAGAAGCTCGCAAGCCAGGGCAACAACAATGGCGGTGACGGTGCGCAGCCTGAGTGGACCAAGGTAGGTGGCATGTCGACGGATCCCGGGCTTGGGTCATCGCCCGACGACACGAAAGTTCTAACGGTCAAGAAACTCGGGGTTGAGCAGCTGGATCAATCCGGGTTCGGCGGTGGCGGTAGCTGCATCGGATTCGCCGTCAGCGGTGGCAGTGGAATCGGCTCAGGCTTTGCCCAAGCAATGGCGTCGCCTCCGGACTTCTTCTGCAACTACATCATCCTGATTCGCGCAGTGATCATTCTTTCCGCAACGGTCACGTGCGCTTTTATCCTTAGTAGTGGAGGGAAGAACTAATGCCAATGATCATTGCCGCGCTCGTGAGCATGTTGCTGCAAGCGCTGCGCCAGTATCTACCGGGCATCATCGGGCGCGTTCTGCTTGCCTTCGGTATTGGCCTCGTTACGCATGAGGTGGCGCTGCCAGCCGTCAAGGGCTTCATTCAGAGCAAGATTTCCACCCTCGGCCCCGTACTTGTCGCCTATTTCGATTACACCGGGTTCGGCGTGGCCGTCACGATGATCCTGTCGGCATGGGCGGCCACCTATGCGCAAAAGGCCATGCTTGCGAAGCTGGGGTCCAACTGATGGCGCTCTATCTCGTTACCGGCCAGCCCGGCCATGGCAAAACGGCCTATGCCCTGGACAAGGCATTCAAGTTCCAGAAGGAGGGCAGGGCGATCTACGCTCACGGCGTCAAGGACCTCGACTATGCGAAGGCGGGGTGGACGTACCTTGATGACCCTACCCAGTGGGAAGCGTTGCCCGACGGGTCCGTTGTGTTGCTCGATGAGTGCTATACGATCCTGCCGAATCGCAACCCCGGTGCGAAGGTTCCGCCGCACATTGAGGCGATGGCCCGTCATCGTCATCGTGGCTTCGACTTCATCCTGATCGCGCAGCAGGGCTTGCAGCTAGACCCTTTCCTGCGCGGCCTCTATGAGGAGCATGTGCATGTTCGGCAGACGTCGATTATGCGCAGCAAGACCAAGCTCAAGCGTTGGAATCAGTATCAGAGCAACGTACAAGCTGTTTGTGCGGACACGGTTGACTGGGTTCGACCAAAGTACGTCTTTGACTACTACACCAGCACCACGATGGTGACCACCAAGCGGCAGATGCCGATGTGGCTGCGCTACCTGATCCTTGGTGTTGTTGTCCTGGGGATCATCCTCTTCGGAATCCGGTGGTACTTCGCATCCAAGATCGCGGAATATGGAGCCGAACGACCGGCGGCTACACAACCGGTAGCGCGTGCTGCCGCAACTGCCGACAGCGGAGCGGCGGCGGGTGCGGCGGCTCCGCGCGTATACGAGACAACTGCTCAGTACGCAACGGCTCACAATCCTCGCATCGGGACTATGCCCTGGACTGCGCCTATCTACGATCAGCGAGCTGTCACCACGGACCCGCAGCTCTACTGCATCGCCAGCGGGGAGGGGCTTGACGGCAACGGGCGCCATACTGAAGCCACCTGCACATGCCTGACAGAGCAGGGCACGCGCTATGAACTTAGTCAGCCCGAATGCCGCACGCTGGCGCGTAATGGCCCGGTCTACAACCCCTACAAGACAACGCAGCCTCCAGCGCCTGCGCAAGCTCCCGCAATGCCGGCAGCTGCCAGTCCACGTGCGACGGCCGGCATACAGGGAGCAGTGATTAGCCGCGGCGAACGCGCCAATGGCAGCTTCCCGGAGTCGCCTGCGTTCGAGTCCGACACGTACCTCACAAGCCCGACTACCGCGACAAGGCTCTGAAAATTGTGACTGCGCGCAGTCTCAGCATGGCTCGCCCGGCATGT
Source organism: Stenotrophomonas sp. CASM101 (assembly GCF_049384845.1). Classification (NCBI taxonomy): domain Bacteria; kingdom Pseudomonadati; phylum Pseudomonadota; class Gammaproteobacteria; order Lysobacterales; family Lysobacteraceae; genus Stenotrophomonas; species Stenotrophomonas sp. CASM101. The sequence continues at coordinate 77,367 of NZ_JBMRFR010000002.1, forward strand.
CACGCCAGCCACCACCGTCCATTCGCTTGAATCGCTTTCCTTCAATGCATCGCTCACCGGCTCCGAGTGGCCGACGCTCGCGCACCGGTAGCGCGCGGTCCAACTGAAGCGTTCGTCTCACTGCTGCAACCTCGGCAGCGGTTTCCGCCTCAAGCTGACGGGTCTTCTTTTCCATTTCGGTGTCGAACGCGGCCTGTTCCTGAGCTGTCATTGGCCTCATTAGCTCACGCGTCATAGCAGCCGCTTGCCGTCGAGCATTCCACTCGATCAGCCCCATAGCGATCAGGATAAGTGCCACTGCGGCAACGGCCATGTAGAGCCAGGGCGACGTTGGCTCCTGTCTGGGTACTGCTCGGCGTTGATGATTTCGGAACCGGACCTCTTGCAGGTCCGGCGCGCTAAAGGTCGGTTCGTGTCGTTCGCGTTCCATACGGCCCCCCAAGGCGTCCTGCGCGCATTGTAGCCGGGGTGTAGGGGCGGCGCCCCTACGGAAGCGCCTCACACGCGCTGGCGTGGCCTCGGCCCCGGGATTGGCAGGACACCCGCCGCAGGATCGGCGTCAGGGCCAGCCATCGCCGCGTAAGACCGCTTTGCGCGACGATGAGCAACCTCGGCCAGGTCAACGATGCCCGCACGCCCGAATGGCCGTTTCTGACCGCCTCGGGCAATCTCCATCATTCGACGCCATTCCTGCGCCTGTGCGGCCAGCAGGGACAGCCACGCAAGGTCCTGCGGTTCCAACTCGCGGCCTTCGGGCGTGACCAGTCGGCCACCCTTAAACGAAAAACCGGCCCAAGGGCCGGTTAGGTTGCGATCACGCACAATCAGGCTCCATGCCACAGCAGGGCCAAGGGGCGAGGCAAGCTCCGTGCCAGTCTGGCCCAGAGCCGATGAACATAATATACATTATGCGAAATGCCGTATCCGTCGAATCTGGGCCTTTGTTGGCTCCGCATGGCAATGGCTGGGCCTCTGGCTCGGCTCTTGCCTGCGACCTGGGACCCCGGCCAAGGATGAGATCGCGGCATGATTGAGTTCGACCCGCACCACCGTATTGACTTGACCGGCCCTTGGTGACTGCCACAACGGAAACGCCCCAGATCCCACAGCTGTCCGCCCGTACTTCCCCACAAGGACGCCCGCGATTTCCAGATCTCCCCCAAAGATGCCCTTGATTCCTGGATCCGCACCTAAGACGCCCTCGATTTCTGGCTCCACATCCAGCTCGCCCTTGAGTTCCCAACTGCGCACCTGATCGGTCAGAGCTTGTTGTTCATCGCAAACACTCTTAGTGTGCCACCTGTGGTCACTGTGTCCGAACGGTCACCCAAGCCATTCAGGCCCTTGACCCCCACGCCCAGGTGGACGTCGATCTGGGCAGTGGCGTGGTCAAGATCGAGGGCCTGCTTGCCGTAGAACAGGCGGTTGAGGCTATCCAGCGGCAAGGCTATGTGATCGCTGCGGTGCTCCCTTCTGAGGCTGGTACGCCGGCCGCCCCGGCCGTCGCATCCTCCTGCTGCGGCGGATGCCACCGCTGAGTCCGCGCGAGGGCTTGATCCTGATCAATGACAGTCGGCCCCAAGAGGGCTAGACTGGCCATCATGAGAGCTCGCACGTCCCCTGCCCTGATCTGCCCAGCGTCCGCAGGCGCTGCTTCGGGCGTGCGGGAGCTGTCATGGTGAGGCTGCTGAGGCGATGGCGGCGACCCCGTTCTCGTGCCCGACTGGCATGGCTGGGACTGTGGGCGCTGCTGCTGCAGCAACTCGCGCTGGTGGCTTACGCCTGTCCGCTGGAATCGGTGGAAGCTGGACAAGCGACCCTGATGGTCGGTTGCAAAGAGATGTCCACGCCGGATCCCGATGCTCCGGCGTTGTGCGACCAGCATTGCCAGCGCGATCACATCGCCACGGCCGATGCGAAGGCCCCTCAAGTGCCTTACCAGCCCGCGCTGGCCGCCTTCGCGCTGGTGCAGGCTCTGTTGCCACCGGTACACGCGCAGTTCTATCGGGATGTTCCGGTGTGCGTGTCCGATCCGCCTCCCCTGCAGCGCTTCTGTAGCCTGCTGATTTAAGCCCCCTCCTGGATTGACCCGTGCTCGTGCTGCATGCGTTGCAGCGCGCTCGTTGTCGTTTCCCGGAGGTCTTATGGAGATGTCTTTCTTCTTGCGTGCAAGGCGCAAGATGGCGTGTGGGTTCGTGTTTGCCCTGGCGCTCAGTGGTCCTGTGCTGGCGGCATCGCCCGCTATCCCGATCAGCTACACAGAAGCCCTACAACGGGCGCTTGCTAACGCCCCAACCCTGCAGGTGCGCCGATCGCAGATCGATGCCAGTACCGAAGAAGCCGCGCGTGCTGGCGCGCTTCCCGACCCACGTTTGATCGTGGGGCTGGCGAACTGGCCCGTCAGCGGACCCGATGCCTTCAGCTTGCGGGCCGATGAGATGACCACCCAGCAAATCGGTCTGATGCAGGAGTTTCCTGCGCGTGCGAAACGACGTGCCGAGCACGCGTTGGCGCAAGCGACGCTGGCGCAAGCGCGCTCACTGTCGATGGCCGAACAGCAGATGGTGGCCCAAGCGGCCGCGCTGGCCTGGATCGAGCTGTGGAGTACGCAGCAAGCCGTAGATGCGTTGGAAGGTCTGCGCGAGCCGGCCCGTATAGCCGAGCGTGCGGCGCGTGCTCGCTTGGCAGGCGGCACGGCCGGGGCCAGTGATGTGCTTGCCGCCCAGGCCGCCCTACTGCAGTTGGACAATCGCCTGGAGCAGGTACATGCGGAGCACGCCGCCGCGCAGGCCGGCCTGGCGCGGTGGTTGGGTATTGCACCAGAGGCGATCTTGGCCAGTGGTGCGGCACCGGATTTTTCGCAGTTGCCATTGGAGCCCACCCAACTGCTGGCCAAACTGGACCAACACACGCCACTACTGGGCTGGGAGGCACGCGAGAGCTTAGCCCAGGCCCAGGTGGATGCGGCCGTGGCCGAAACCCGCCCGGATTGGAGTGTGGAGCTCACCTACGGACGTCGCGAGCGCGCACCCGACGGCATGGCGCGCAGCGACATGCTCATGGTGGAAGTGGGTGTGGGCCTGCCGCTGTTCCAGAAGAACCGCCAAGCACGAGGCATCGCGGCACGGCGGGCCGAGCTGGAGGCGGTGTCCGCAGAGCGCGATGAGGCCCGGCGCATCCAAGCCGAGTCGGTGCAACGCGCGATAGCGCGATGGCGCGGGTTAACCGGCCAGTTGGAGCGCCAGAACACGCAGAGCCTGCCTTTGGCGCGCGATCGTGCACGCACGGCGTTGGCCGCCTACGGCGCCGGTGCCGACCTGCAGCCGTGGCTGGAAGCGCGGCGCGATGAGATCGAATTGCACCTGGAGAACGCCCGTCTGCTGGGCGAACAGGGCCGTGCCTGGGCGGCACTGGCCTATCTGCTACCCCATGAGGAGAACACGCCATGAGCCCGACCAAGACGCGTCTCACACAGCTCGCCGTGGCCCTCGGGTTGCTGGCGCTCGGCTTTGCCGGCGGCTACGCCTGGATGACTCGAACCTCTGATACCACCCCGCCCCCCGGCACGAGCGTCGCAGATCAAGCACGCAAGGTGCTGTACTGGTACGACCCCATGGCGCCGGAGCAGCGATTCGACAAGCCGGGCAAATCTCCGTTCATGGATATGGAGTTGCTGCCCAAATACGCAGATGAGGCCATAGGGGGCGGAACGCAGATCGATCCGCGCCTGCAGCAGAACGTGGGCATACGCACTCAGGAAGTGACGGTAGAGTTACTAGGGACTGCCGTACGCGTGCCGGGCACACTGACGTGGGATCTGACCCAGGAAAGCGTGATCAGTGCGCGCATGGAAGGCTTGATCACCCACGTGCAGGTAAAGGCGCCGTTTACCGAGGTTCGTCGTGGTCAAACGCTGGCCACCGTGCAGGCCCCGGCATGGAACGCGGCCATCGCCGAAGCACATGCCCTGAGCCAAGCTCAGTCCGCGGGCGCGCGTGAGCTGCAGGGTGCGGCGCAACAACGGTTGCGTTCGTTGGGTGTTCCTTCTGGCGCCTCGGCCAGAAGTGGCGTCGTGCTTAGCGCAGATCACAGTGGTGTCGTGACCGAGATCCTGGCACGCGAGGGACAGACGGTGATGCCCGGTACGCCACTGTTCAAGATCAATGGGCTGGACACGTTGTGGCTGGAGGCCTCGGTACCCCAGGCAGCGCTGGGCACCTTGCGGCCGGGGACCTCAGTGCAGGCCACGGTCAGTGCCTGGCCGGCAGAGCGCTTTGCCGGACAGATCCAGGCGTTGCTTCCCCAGGTCGACATGGCTAGTCGCACGCAGCGGGCGCGAATTGTGCTGCGCAACCCGCAGCGTCGGCTGGTGCCGGGCATGTTCGCCGAGGTTCTGGTGCAGCCCGACGCCGAGCAGGCCCTGCCAGTCGTTCCCACGGAGGCGCTGATCGCCACCGGGCGGGACAGCCGGGTCATCGTGCAGGATCCGGACGGGAGCTTCCGGCCAGTGCGGGTGAGTGTGGGACGTAGCGTGCAAGGGCGCACGCAAATCGTGGCAGGCTTGGCCGGTGGTGAACGCGTGGTCGTCTCGGGTCAGTTCTTGCTCGACTCCGAAGCCAGTCTCTCCGGTGCGTTGGAGCGCCTGGGTGCTGCACAACCGACACGCCCTGCCAGCGCATCAGGTGTGCACGAGCGCCATGACGCCGGGCACGAACCACGCACTGTCGTGCCGTCACCGTCCAGACAGCCGGCGCCTGTCGCGCCAGACACCTCCACCTCTACGCCGCCGCGCTGCCCGGTGCAGTACTGGTATGACCCGATGGTGCCGGAGAAGCATTTCGACAAGCCGGGCAAGTCACCGTTCATGGATATGCAGTTGGTACCCAAGTTCGGCCCCGCCGCAGCCGCTGATTGCCAGGCAAGCGAGGTCATGTCCGAAGCGATGGAGGGCACACCATGATCGCGCGCCTGATCCATGCTTGCATCGCCAATCGCGTGCTGGTGCTGGTTGCCGCCGCGCTGCTGGCGGTGGTCGGTATCTGGTCGGTAAAGAACACGCCGCTGGATGCGCTGCCGGACCTGTCCGATACCCAGGTCATCATCCGCACGCAATGGGCGGGGCAAACCCCGCGCATCATCGAAGACCAGGTCACCTACCCGTTGGCCACCACGATGTTGTCCGTGCCGGGCGTGAAGGCGGTACGCGGCTTCTCCTTCTTCGGTGATTCATTCGTCTACATCCTGTTTGACGATGCCACTGATCTTTACTGGGCGCGCTCTCGAGTGCTCGAGTACTTGAGCCAGGTACGCGATCGACTTCCGCCGAATGTGAATCCGGCGCTGGGTCCTGATGCGACAGGACTGGGCTGGATCTACCAGTACGCCTTGGTGGATCGGACAGGTCAACGTGATGTGGGGCAGCTGCGTGCGTTGCAGGACTGGTTTCTTCGTTATGAGCTAAAAACCGTGCCGGACGTGGCTGAAGTAGCCAGTGTGGGCGGTGCGGTGCGCGCCTGGCAGATCCAGCCCGATCCGCAGGCGTTGGCGGCCCGTGGACTGACGGTGGCCGAGCTCATCGAGGCGGTGGATGCGGCCAACGGCGCTACCGGGGGCTCGGTGATCGAACAAGGCGAAGCCGAACTGATGGTGCGCAGCGAAGGCTACCTGCGCACACAGGAGGCGTTCGAACAGGTGCCGGTAACCGGCAACGACGGCATCCCCGTCCTGCTCGGCGAGGTGGCCACGATCAGTCGCGGGCCGGTCTTCCGTCGTGGTATCGCAGAGTTGGATGGTCAAGGTGAGGTGGCCGGCGGCGTGATCGTCCTGCGGACCGGCAAGGATGCCTTGGGGGCCATTCGGAACGTCAAAGCGCGACTGCAGGCGTTGCAATCCAGCTTGCCCGAGGGCGTGGAAGTGGTGCCGGTGTACGACCGCTCCGAGCTGATCCAGGATGCGGTACGCAACCTCACCCACAAGCTTGGCGAAGAGTTTCTGGTCGTAGCGCTGGTATGCCTGCTGTTCCTGTGGCACCTACGCTCGGCGTTGGTGGCCGTCATCACCCTGCCTTTGGGTATCCTGGCGGCCTTCATCGTGATGCACGCCCAGGGGATCTCCGCCAACTTGCTGTCATTAGGCGGCATCGCCATCGCCATTGGTGCGATGGTCGATGCAGCGGTGGTGATGATCGAAAATGCACACAAGCATCTGGAGCACTGGCGGGAGGCGCACGGCCGGGAACCTCAGGGTGAGGAGCGCTGGCAGCTGATGGCCCGCTCGGCGGCCGAGGTCGGACCGGCCCTGTTCGCCAGCTTGCTGGTCATCACCCTGTCTTTCGTGCCGGTTTTTGCCCTGCAGGCGCAGGAAGGGCGATTGTTCTCGCCTCTGGCCTACACCAAGACCTACGCGATGGCCGCCGCAGCAGGGTTGTCGGTGACCTTGATCCCCGTCTTGATGGGCTACCTGATCCGCGGCCGCATCCGCCCGGAACAGCAGAACCCCATCAATCGCATCCTGATCGCTGGCTATCGGCCCATCCTGCTGTGGGTCCTCAAACATCCCGGTGTCACCTTGCTGCTCAGCGGCCTGCTGCTAGTGCTCACCTTGATCCCCTTTAGCCGGTTGGGCAGTGAGTTCATGCCGCCCTTGGAAGAAGGCAGCCTGTTGTACATGCCCACGGCCCTGCCCGGCCTGTCCGCCGACAAGGCCCGTCAGTTGCTCCAGCTCTCGGGCCGGATGATCAAGACCGTACCGGAGGTTGAGCACGTGTTCGGCAAGGCGGGCCGTGCCGAAAGTGCGACCGATCCGGCACCGATCGAAATGTTTGAGACCACCGTGACCTTCAAGCCGCGGGATCAATGGCGCCCGGGCATGACCCCCCAGAAGCTACGCCAGGAGTTGGACGCAGCGGTCAAGATTCCCGGTCTGACCAACCTATGGGTCCCGCACATTCGCAATCGCATCGATATGTTGGCCACCGGCATCAAGAGCCCGATTGGGATCAAGGTCTCCGGACCCGATGTGGAGCAGATCGAGCGCCTGAGCCAGCAGATCGAGCAGGTGGCCAAGACTGTGCCCGGCGTGAGTTCGGCACTGGCCGAACGCGTCACGGGTGGGCGCTATGTCGATGTACAGGTGCGCCCGGAAATCGCTGCACGTTACGGATTCACTCAAGGCCAACTCCAGCAACTGATTGCCACGGTCGTTGGCGGTGATCCAATCGGGGAAACGATCGAGGGGCGCGAACGCTATCCCATCGTCTTGCGCTACCCCCGTGGCCAGCGTGACTCGTTGCAGGCCTTGCAGGATCTGCCGCTGATCGCGCCAGGCGGTGTGCAACTGACCTTGAGCCAGGTGGCGGAGCTGTCAATCAGCCCAGGCCCGCCGATGCTCAAGAGCGATAACGGCCGGTTGGTGGGCTACATCTACGTGGATGTGGCCGATCGCGACTTGGGATCGGTGGTCCAGGACCTGCAAGCCGCGGTGCAGACCCAGGTGAGTTTGCCTGCCGGCTATGGTCTGGCGTGGTCGGGGCAGTACGAGTATCTGCAACGGGCTTTGGCACGCCTGCAATGGGTGGTGCCCGCGGCGTTGGCGATCATCTTCCTGGTCATCTGGATGGTGTTTCGCCGGCTTAGCGATGTATCCATCATCCTGCTCAGCTTGCCCTTGGCGTTGGTGGGCGGTTTCTGGTTGATCTGGGGGCTGGGCCATGCGATTTCGGTGGCCAGCATGATCGGATTCATCGCCCTGGGCGGCGTTGCGGCTGAGTTCGGCGTCATCATGCTGCTGTACCTGCGTCATGCCTGGGAGCAGCGCTTGGCCAGCGGTGCGCCGGAAGATGTGTCTACCCTGCAAGAGGCTATCTACGAAGGCGCCGTGCAACGGGTGCGCCCGAAGGCGATGACGGTAGCCGTCATCCTGGCCGGGTTGTTTCCGCTTTTCGTCGGTGCCGGTGCCGGCTCGGAGGTCATGCAACGTATCGCCGCGCCGATGCTGGGTGGCATGCTCACCGCACCGGTGCTCTCTATGGTGGTGATTCCCGCAGCGTTCTATCTAGTGCGGCGACGTGGATTGCGCGCGGCGCGGGGCGACCAATGAGAGACAGACTGAGCACTTGAGGTAAGTCCCCACAAAAAGACGCCAGTCATGGAAGAAGTCATGACTGGCGTCAAAGGGGAGAGTACCGCCTACATGCTTACTTATCAGTGCCCGGCGTGCGGGGAAATCTCAAAGCTCAGCGACGCCCGATCCGACACAAAATCCAAACCCTTTTGTGTAGAGGGCACCATGTGATTGGTGTGGATGTACCAGGTCTTGGCGGTGGTCACCTGGAAACTGGCTTGGCCTTGGGCATCGGTGCGCAGGAGCGTAGCGCTACCGTGCCCACCCTTGACCGGTGCGTCAGCACGATGACCGACGTACACGCGTAGGTTGGGCACTGGCGTGCCCTGCTGCAGCACCTGGAACGACAGCTGTTCGCCGACCTTCACGCTTCCAGGATTGCGGGCCAAGCGGATCTCCAGCGGATAGCCCAGCGAGGCAGCGAAATCGTCGGTCAGTTTTGTGCCCACCTGTCCAATGGTACGAGCATGCTTGGTATAGCTATAGGTGACCCCTTTGGGAAACTTGCTCGCATCATAGGTGGCCAGGGTATCGGGCAAGTCTTCCAACTCCAGGTACTTGCCGAACTCGCTGGCCGTACGCGTGCTGGTGGAGGCCATCGTCGAGACCCCCAGCAGATAGGTGCCCTCGCCCGCCGGATGCACGGTGAGCTGGCTCTGCTTGCCGACCTCTTTCCAACTGGCCAAGTCCGGTGCAGCCTTAGCGCCGCCCTGACTCAGCGAAACGTCCTGTAGACGCGCTCGGGTGACTGCACCTGCACTTTCATCGAAGGTGCCATTGTTCACCAACGCTGTGTTCGCCTCGCCCGCTGCGGTGCCAGGCTTGGAGAAAGCGACAAACAGGTCGTGCGCACCGGCACTGCCGGCCACAGCGAACAGCAGTAGTGTGGCGGATAGTTGCGTGTTTCTCATGATGTGTAGCTCCTCGTGATCGTGGCTTACCAGTGGTAACCAAAGCGCACGTTCCAGCGACGACCCAGCAAGTCGTACGTCATGGTGTCGGTGTCGGTGTTGGGGTTGTTCTTCACGAACGGCGCCTTCTTATCGAGCACTTTTTCAACGCCGGCGGAGATATCCCATTTCTTCTTGATGCCGTAGCTCAGTTGCAGGCTGTGGTACACCACGCTGGACACATGCGAGCCGATCGTGTCGGGCACGGCGATGATGTCGTCCGCGCTGCCGATGTACTGCGCCGAATAGACGCCGGTCCAACGGTTCTTGCCCATACGCAGTGAGCCCAAGCCACGCCACTGGGTGTAGCTACCCAAGCCGCTGGTGATCTTGCCGGCGTACTCAATGGTGGTGGCCCCGGGCGTGAGCGCCCCCAACCCACGCGGGGTGAGTCTGGAGGTCCTGGAAGCCCTGCTGGATCTGGTCATGGCCTCGGGCAAGGTACGTGTGGTCGACGTGGCGGAACTGTGTCCGCCCCTGGATCCGGATCAAGCCACCGCACGTGTGGCCGCGCGTTTGATCCACCGAATGGTCAGTGCGCAGGCTCAGTGAAGTGATATCGGCTGGCAAAAGGCAGTGAGCTAATGGGAACGCTCAGCCAGCAACTGCTTCATTTGCGCGATCTCCTGTGTCTGCGAGGTAATAATGTCCTGGCAGAGCTTCACCAACTCAGGATCCTTCAGACGATTCTCCTCACACATCAGGATGGCGCCAGCGTGGTGGGGAATCATCGAACGGATGAACTGCTTGTCAGTGACCGCTGCTTGAGTGCGAATGCCCCACCAGCAGAACAGCATGAACGCCACCGTCAGACCAGCCAGAATCAGATTGCGTCGGCGATCGGGGTACATGCTGGACATTAGCCACAGCTCGATCAGCAGCATGGGAGCGGCCATCAGGCCCGCCATGTAGAACTGGTTCACGTTGTTATAGACGTTAGCCCACTGATCGACCATTGCGTACATCAATGCGTACATGGCCACGAAAGACAGGCCCATCATCAACAACAGGCGGCCGTAATGGCCTTGATGCCCTTGTTGTGCCTGGTGGGCAGGTTGGTGTGAGGCGTGCGGTTTTGCGTGCTGGGACTGCGGGTCTTGCGCGTTTTCGTGCGTACCGTGCGAAGAGGACATAACAATCTCCGTGGGAATGGCAGAACGGCGGAAGAACCCGGGAACTGTTGGAACAGCTCCCGGGCTGAGAACACTTACATACCCTTGCCGGCAGCGAATTCCTGCGGGCTCAGCTTGCCATCTTTGTTGCTATCGAGCATGCCAAAGTGCGGCGCCAGCTTGTGCTTGGCCAGTTCTTCCTTGGACAGCGAGCCGTCCTTGTTGGCATCGAGCTTGGTGAAATCGGCATCGGCCGCCGCCGGCTTGTGCTGACCGTGGTCGGTGGTGGGCGTGGTGGTCTGGCCGCCGGCGAAGGCCGCGCCCGCCATCAGGAACAAGGCCATCATCGAGAGGGAGGCATAACGCTTCATTGCAGTACTCCTTGTGGGATATGAGCCATCAGTGACAGGAATGGCCGCGCGCAGGCTCATCGGCGCGGTCAGGGTGGGGGGTGGCAACAACGGTGGAGCCGGACAAACGCAGGGCATTGGTGACCACCGAAACCGAGCTCAGGCTCATGGCCAGGGCCGCCATCATCGGACTGAGCAAAAGGCCGAAGCTGGGATACAGCAAGCCGGCGGCGATAGGCACGCCGATGGCGTTGTAGACGAAGGCGAAGCCCAGGTTCTGCTTCATATTGGCCACCGTCAAAGACGAGATGGCACGGGCTTGCACGATGCGCCTCAAATCACCCTTGACCAGGGTGAGCTGGGCGCTGGACATGGCCACATCCGTGCCCGTCCCCATCGCGATGCCCACATCGGCTGCCGCCAGGGCCGGCGCATCGTTGATGCCATCGCCAGCCATGGCCACGCGACGACCCTGGGCTTTGAGTTGCTGGACCAGGTCGGCCTTGTCCTGCGGCTTGACGCCACCACGCACATCCTCGATGCCCAGCGTGCGCCCCACGGCCTCGGCCGTCGCCTGTGCGTCACCGGAGGCCATCACCACGTGCAGGCCATCGGCACGTAGCAGGTTCAAGGCAGGCAAGGTCGTGGCTTTGATGGGATCAGCCACCGCAATGGCGCCGGCCAACCGACCATTGACCGCCAGGAACATCACGCTAGCGCCTTCTTTCCGAAGACGCTCGGCGCTGCTTTGCAAAGGTGCTACATCGGCGCCAACCGACGCCATCAGGCTTTGGTTGCCGAGCACGACATCCTGATCGGACACGCGCCCGCGGACGCCTTGGCCGGTGAGCGAATCAAAATCTTGGGCGGCCACCAGGTTCAAGCCACGTCGCTGGGCTTCAGCCACGATGGCCTCGGCCAAGGGGTGCTCACTGCCCTGCTCCAAGCTGCCGGCCAAACAAAGGATCTGATCGGCGTCGAAGCCGGCGTTGGAGAGCGTGTCGCGAAAGGCTGGACGCCCCTCGGTCAACGTACCGGTCTTGTCCACGATCAACGTGTCGATCAGACGTAGCTGCTCGATCGCCTGAGCATCGCGGAACAGGACCCCGACCTGCGCAGCGCGGCCAGTGGCGACCATGATCGACATGGGGGTAGCCAAACCCAAGGCACACGGGCAAGCAATGATCAGAACCGATACGGCATTGAGGACGGCAAAGGTCCAGGACGGTTCGGGTCCAAACAGACCCCATCCGAAGAACGTGAGCACCGCCGTGGCCAGCACGGCCAGGACAAACCAGTACGCCACCTTGTCCGCCATACGCTGCATCGGCGCGCGGGAGCGCTGGGCTTGGGCTACCAACTGCACAATCTGCGCCAGTACCGTCCCGGATCCGACTTTGTCCGCCCGGATGACTAAGGCGCCCGTCCCGTTGAGCGTGGCGCCTATAACGTGATCACCGACAGCCTTCTCCACCGGAATGGGTTCACCGGTCAGCATCGACTCATCGACACTGGCGCGGCCTTCGATGACTTCCCCATCGACCGGCACCTTCTCGCCCGGTCGTACGCGAAGCAGATCACCCACGTGCACGTGATCCAGCGCAACGTCCTCTTCGCCCCCATCGGGTTTGACGCGGCGAGCCGTCTTGGGCGCCAATCCCAGCAGGGACTTGATGGCCGCCGAGGTTTTGGAACGCGCCCGCAGTTCCAGCAGCTGTCCGAGCAGGGTGAGCGAGACGATGACCGCTGCCGCCTCGAAGTAGACCCCTACCCGTCCATGCTCGCGGAAAGAGTCCGGAAACAGGTCCGGTGCCACGGTGGCCACCACGCTGTAGCCAAACGCGGCGGCCACGCCGATGCCGATCAGCGTCCACATGTTGGGGCTGCGATTGCCGATGGACTGTAGGCAGCGCTCAAAGAAAGGCCACCCCGCCCAGAGCACCACCGGGGCGCTCAGCACGAGCTCAATCCAGGTGCGCGCCTGCGTGGACAAGCCGGGCAGACGGTGTCCCAGCATGGCCAAGACCAGGACGATCAACGTCAAAGGCAACGTCCACCAGAACCTTCGGGTGAAATCGCGTAACTCTGGATTGTCGTCCTCCTCCAGCGAGGGCATCTCCGGCTCCAGCGCCATGCCGCAGATCGGACAGGTGCCGGGACCTGGCTGACGAATCTGCGGATGCATCGGGCAGGTGTAGACCGTGGCGTGGGTACCGCTGGGTTGGGCCACCGCTGCTGGGGCGGTCACTTCAACTTGCTGGGGAGCATCGTCCGTATAGCGGACGGGATTGGTGATGACCCGTCCATCCGCAGCCTCGACAGGGGCTGCGCCTGCAGAATGGTGATGGTCATGGGACGACGGTGAGTTCATGCCGATGCTCGCTTTAGTGGGGATGGACTGCCAAGGCAGTGTGCCATTGCGGGTTACACAGCTATTCGGGGCTGAGCGTCCCGAGCACTGAAACAACAATCAGGATCAAGATGGCCAGCGCGGCCTCAGCCGTAACACTCTGCCGCAAAGCCCGCACCTCCTGCGCGGGATCTCCGCTGGTCAGCGCTCGTTCCAAGCGCGGCACCAGCGTCCATCGGTGCAGCGCTCCCAAACCCAGCATTCCAGCGAACAGGGCCAGTTTGAAAAGCAGCAACTTCCCGTAGGTGCTCTGGAACAGGGCCGAAAACGACCACGCGGTGAGATCCCCGTAGTGCGCGATGCCGGACACGATGAGCGCACCAACGAAGATCGTTCCCAGCGTCGAAAAACCATGCAGAAAGTCATGCGTTGATCGCAGACGCCCGCTGCCGTTCGTCTCTTTGCCGCGCAGCAGCATGGCAAGGAACATCAGGACCGCTGCGATCCAGCCGCCTGCCGCGAGAAGATGGACGATGCCTGCAGCAAGCCGGACCGCGCCTGCCAAGCCCTCGCCAGCGGCGGCGTGGCCGTTCCATGCCAGCGAAGCGAGTGCGCCGCCCGCCAGCATCGCCCCCAGCGGGAAGGCGGTCTCCACCTTCCCGCGGCGACGATGCCATCCGAGCACGAACATCAGGGCGACCAGCAGCGCGCCTCTCGCCATGGCTGCCCGGCCCGCGGACGTCTCGAGCAGATACCAGCCAAGCGATGCGCGATCAACCTCGGCAAGCGGCATTCCCATGATGCCCGCGGTCTTGAAGACGACATCGAGCCCGGTGAGCACGAGACCGGCTACGGCACCCGCCAATAGAACGCCCATGAGTGACCACCCGGCCAAGGCGTCGGCGAGTGCCGATCGACGCGACCCGTACCAACCGAAGAGTGGAACCCCGAAAAGAACCATGATGACAAGGTATTCCAAGAATCTCAGTGCATAAGCCGACAGGTCGAACATTCGCGACTCCTCAGCGCACCGTGAAGCTGAAGCTGCCCGGCATGGGGTGGTTGTCACCACCGACGGCGCGGTATTCCACGGTATAGACGCCCGGAGCCAGCGGTCCAGGCAACTTGGCACGCAGGGTCTTGCCGTTGTTGACGATCTCGGTCGTGAAATTCTCGATCGGCATGGTGGAACTGCCGTGCTTCATGAGCAACTTGAGACGCGACGCCCGCGGAATCAATGTCTCGTTGAACACGAGATCGATCTGGCCTGGCGAGGCCACCACCGCATTTGCCGCCGGTGTGGACTGCTGCAGCGCGGCGTGGGCGTGCGCGACCTGCAGCGAAAACTGCCCGGCCGCGATTGCGAGGACGAGCGCGAAGGAGCGAATGACGTTGGACGACTTCATATGGATAAATCCTCATTGGAATGTGATGCAAAGCCCGTTCGGGAGGGGCCGCGCTGTGTTCGATGCGACAAGCGTTAGATGTCGGACTGTCACTGAAACCACGATTTGTCGGATTTTCTTGATACTTCCGCTTTCGCGAGACGAGGATCCCACCGGCTCAGGCGGGATCCTCGACGCATTACGCTGCCATGGCGCTGCAGCTTTCCGCGCAGCGGCGACAAACTTCGGCGCAGCGCGTCATCTCAGGGTCGTTCATGGCGTCGCATGCATCGGCGCACTGGCGGCAGATCTCCGCGCAGGCACCGCAAACCACGTCGTGAACGCTGGCACCGCGCAGCATCGCGTCGGCACTGGTTGCGCAGGTATCGGCACACGTCGCCAACAGGGCGATGTGCTCCGGGGCCGCGTGAACACCTCCTTTGGTCAGGCAGTAGTTGATGGTCTCCAGGCAGATCGCATGGCATTGCGTGCAGTTGTCGATGCACTCGTTCATGGCCTGGGGCCGGTGTGCTGCGGAATGGTGAGTCATGTAGTTCTCCTTCTTCCTCGCGGGCGAGAATCGGCGCGCCCGCAACACCGTCCCCTGTTGCTGCGACGGATCAGTGCTGTGCGAACGGTTCAGTGGTTCCGTCGCGATGGATCAGCTCGACCGTGAACGGCTGCTGGCGTCCCTCCGGGACCTCCATGCCCGGAGAACCAAGCGGCATCCCTGGGAGGACCAGGCCGCGTGCGTTCGGCTTTTCTTCGAGGAGACGCTTGATGTCCGCGGCCGGAACGTGGCCTTCGATGACGTATCCGCCGATCTCGGCCGTGTGGCAGGAGCCCTTTGCATAGGGGACACCCAACCGCTCCTTGACCAGACCCAGGTCATCCATGTCGTGCGCATCCACGGTGAATCCCGCCTTCTGCACGTGGTCGATCCAGACACCGCAGCACCCGCAGGTCGGGGTCTTGTGGACGGTCATGCGTGGCAGGGCTGCTGGAGTCGCGTCGGCTGATTGGACGACAACCTGTGCGGAGGGCGAGGTTGTGGGTTGCGCGGATGAAGCATCCTGGGTGCAAGCACCCAGACCAGCCACGGCAAGGACCACAAAAGTCAGACGGTGCAATGTGAGCGTAGTCATTTCAATCTCTCGACTCAGCGCTTGGTCCGCGAGGACCAGTGGATGTGGACGATCCGCCAGCCGTCCGCGGTCTCCTTCAGCACCATCGTCTCGTCGCTCTGGACGGTCAGTGGCTGGCCGTCCTTCTGGGCATGCAACTCGCTTTCGGTTCCGACCCACGCGAACTCGCCAGCGGCTCGTGCGCGCTGACGGAGCAGCTGGCGATGGGCGCCCTTGAGGAACGCCGCATCGCTGACTGCGTGATGGCCCATGTATTCCTCGCGGCTGCGTTCGGCGCCCCCGGACTCGAGGATGAGAACGTCGGCAGCGAGCAGGGCTTCGACCGTGGCCAGATCGCCGCTAGACAGGGCCCTGTTGAAACGCTCCGCTACGGCGACCGCGGCCTCTGCAGTGACTGGGACGTCGACGTCCGCAGATGCCGCGGCAGCGGGGTGATGTGCGTGCGGCTGTGTCGCCTGCGCCATTGCGGGGGACACGACGGCCAGTGCCAGTGCGAGGGTGAACGAGATTGCTGTTGCGTTCATTGCGTGGGCTCCAAGGAGATCAATGGGTGTGCGCATGGCCGTCATCGGCCACGGGCGTGTGTGGTGCAGGGTGCGACTCCACCTTGCCGTCGGGATGGCCGTGGCTCACCAACCCGACTTCCGTGTCGCTGGGTGTCGGGCCGTGGTGATCGTCGTCCACGCCCGGCGGGTGCGCATGCGGCATGGAGTTGTTGCCCGGCTCGAATAAGGCAGGGTGATCCTCGGCCTTTTCGTCGTCATGGTGGCCTTGCGTCTCGCCGCCGCCATGCGAATGGCCCTCGCTGCTGTCGACAAGTTCCTTGTACGCAGTCGCGTCCAGCGTGGGCAACTTCTGCAGGAAGGCCGACATGTTCCATATGAACTCATCGTCCATGCTGCCGCCCCAAGCGGGCATGCCGCTGGCCTTGATGCCGTGCTTGATCACCCAGAACGCCTCAGCTGGAGCGACCGGCTGTTTGCTTAGGTTCGGTGGCGCGGGGTACAGGCCCTTGCTCATCTCGGTGGCCGCCGCGTCTGGTGAAAGATGGCAGGTCACGCACATGGCGTTGTAGTTGCCCGCACCCTGGCGGATACGCTCAGGATCATCAAGGTTCGTGGGTAGCTGAAGCTTGGCGGCGCGCACCTCAATGGAACGCTCGCGCGCCGTTTCAAGTAGCGCATACACCGGGCGACTATGCGGATCGTCGGCGGCCACGTTGTACACGCCCAGAGAGACCGTGGCGGTTGCGACCACCGCAACCAATGCCACGCCGGCACCGAGCCATACCCACATCTTTTTGTTGGATTTCATTGTCAGTTCCCCTTAGAACCAGGTACGAAGGCCGATGACCAAGCGCGTGTCTTCAAAGGACTCGCCATGCTCGCGTCGCATGTCTGCGGTATTGCCAAACGCGCGCTCGTACACCACGCCGATGTAGGGAGCGAACTTTCGGGTGAACTCATAGCGAAGTCGTAGCCCCGCCTCAGCGGCACTCAGACCCGAACCTATCCCGCGCAATGGATCGTTCTTGCCATAGGCGGTGACTTCCACCAGCGGCTGCAAGATCAGCCGGTTGGTTAGCAGCAATTCGTACTCGGCCTCGACATTGGCGGCAGTCTGGCCCCCTTCGCCGAGATAGGCTGTGGCGGACACTTCGAACTTCATCGGCGCCAAGCCCTGCACACCGATAGCGGCGAAGTTCTGCGATGCCCCAGGCTTGAAGTCATGCCGCACACCGGCCACCACATCCCACCACGTGGAGATACTGCGGCCGTAAAGCACTTCCAGATCAGCCGACTCGGTCTGACCATCCGTGCGTTCGCCTTCACTGCGGAGCCAGACGCGATTGAGGTCCGTACCGATCCAGCCCTGGCCCTCCCAGCCCAGCCCGGTGCCCGGATCGGCATCCCAGGTTTCCAGGCGATTGAGCAGCACGTAGCTCTTGATCGAGTTGTCATGCACCGGATGCGCGTGTTCCGGCGCGATGGCCGCCTTGCGATCCGCGTCCGTCACCGCGGGAATCGGGGTGCGCGGCTGCGTTGGCGCTGCAGGCCCGTGTCCCATCTGACTGTGGTCCATGCCCTCCATCGATTGCATTCCCGCTTCTGGTGTAGCGGGCGCGGGCGAATCATGGCCCATCTGCGAATGGTCCATCCCCTGCATCGCAGGCGTGGCCGTGCCGGAGGTGTCGGCTGCAGCGGGCTGTGCCATCTGACTGTGATCCATGCCCTGCATCGACTGCGCCTGCGCTGTGGGCGCCGCAGGTGTGCTCGCGGGCGAGCCGTGCCCCATCTGCGAATGGTCCATGCCCTGCATGGCAGGCTCGGCTGCGTTAGCCTGCGGCTCGGCGGTGCCCATCGCCGCATGATCGATCGTCGCTTCGCTCGTCTTGGCCGGTGTTGCAGGCTTTTGGGCTGGCGCAGGTTTTGATGTCGGTGCCTGATGTGCAGAGTGATCCTGAGTCTGGGTCTGCGCGCCCTGCTCCATCTGCATGGAGCCGTGCTGCATAGATTGGGCGCTGGCCGCATTGGCCAGGGCCAGCGAGATAGCCGTCAGCGCAGTCAGGGTGGTATCGCGTCTATTGATGTTCATTCGTCGACCCTCACCGTGCGCATCATTCCGGCTTCCATGTGATAAAGCAGGTGGCAATGGAACGCCCAGCTGCCCAACGCATCGGCACGCACGCGATACGTGCGTCGGCTACCTGGCGGCATATCCACCGTGTGCTTGCGCACCATGAAGTTGCCGTTGTCGTCCTCCACGTCACTCCACATGCCGTGCAAATGGATGGGATGGGTCATCATCGTGTCGTTAACCAATACGATGCGCATACGCTCGCC
Source organism: Stenotrophomonas sp. CASM101 (assembly GCF_049384845.1). Classification (NCBI taxonomy): domain Bacteria; kingdom Pseudomonadati; phylum Pseudomonadota; class Gammaproteobacteria; order Lysobacterales; family Lysobacteraceae; genus Stenotrophomonas; species Stenotrophomonas sp. CASM101. The sequence continues at coordinate 95,623 of NZ_JBMRFR010000002.1, forward strand.
GTAGTTCAGCCGCAGCGGCTCGACATCGGAAAACTTCTGACCGTTGAAGCCCCAGGAGAATTTCTCCATGTGTCCGGTCAGATGCAGCTCGATCTCGCGACCGGGGTCGCGTCCGTCAGGGTCTTCAAAGGTGCTCTTGAGCATGGAATACGTCAGCACATGACGGCCGTTATCGCGCAGGCCATTGCCCGGATCATCCAAGCGCGAACTCACGCTCATGGCTTGGTTGTCCAACAGGGGATTGTTGGTCTCGCTAGCAGGGTGTGATTGCATGCCCCCGTGCTGCATGCCTGCCATGGCACCATCGCCGGCGGCGGGCATCGCATGGCCTGCATGGGCCGAGGTCGCGTTACCGCTGACAGGTGGGGTCATGCCAGGCATGCCCATGGCCGCACCACAGCCGCCTTCCATGCCCTTGCTGCCGCCAGACATATCCATCGACCCATGATCCATGCCCATGTCTGCCATCGTCAGCAGCGGCCGGGGATCCACAGACGGAACGGGCGCGCGTAATCCTTCGCGCACAGCGAGCGTGCCGCTGATGTAGCCGGTGCGACCGGAGTCTTGGGCAAAGATGGTGAATGCGTCCTGCCCGGAGGGCTCCACGATCACATCGAAGGTTTCTGCTACCGCGATGCGGAACTCGTCGACGGAAACCGGATGGACATACAAGCCATCTGCCGCCACCACGGTCATCTTCAGCCCCGGAATACGCACATCGAAGTACGTCATGGCAGAGCCATTGATGAAACGCAGGCGCACCTTCTCGCCACTGCGGAACAAACCGGTCCAGTTGCCCAGTGAGGTCGTGCCGTTCATCAGGTAGGTGTAGGTGTTGGCGTTGACGTCGGACAGGTCCGTGGGCGTCATCCGCATCACGCCCCACATCTTGCGATCTTCCAACGTGGCCGACAGGCCGTTGCGCTTCACATCGCGCGCAAAATCGCCGACCGTGCGCTTGTAGTAATTGTCATGGCCCGGCATCTTCTTCAAACGATCGAACAGGGCCGTCGGGTCCAGGTCTGTCCAATCGCTCAGCATCACGACGTAGTCGCGATCGAAACTGAAGGGCTCCGGCTCCAATGGGTCGATGACGATCGGGCCATAGAGCCCGGCTTGTTCCTGGAACCCTGAGTGGCTGTGGTACCAGTAGGTTCCGCCCTGATGCAGGGTGAACCGGTAGTGGTAGGTCTCACCACGTCCGATACCGTCAAAGCTCAGACCCGGCACGCCGTCCATGTTGGCCGGCAAAATGATGCCGTGCCAATGGATGGAGGTGTCCGCGCCATGGATGGAGTTAGCGGGCAATGCATTAGAGACGCGCAAGTTGACCGTGGTGCCTTCCCGCCACCGCAGCAACGGCGCCGGAACGGACCCGTTGACCGTGATCGCGGTGCGGGTCTTGCCGGTGAAGTTCATCGGCGTCTCGCCAATGGTCAGGTCAAACTCAGTGCCCGATAGTACGTTGGGTTGTCCCGGCCCCTTGAGCGCCCAACTGGCTTTGGGCCAGAAACCTAATCCTGCGACTGCGCCTCCCAAGGCCAAGCCTTGGACAAATCGCCGCCGCGAAGGCAGCAGCGGTCCACCGCGTGGACCACGAAAATCATCATGCGACATGAAAATGCTCCAAGCGTCGTGTTGCCACCGGCGGGCGGTGGTACAGAGCGGGCGGCTGGCCTAAACAGGCATGCAAGCCACACCAACGGCGCCATTGCGGCGCCTAGGGACGCTTAGCCGATCGGTGGTCGGATCAGATGAGGCAAGGCAGGTGCCGCATGCCCTAGGGGCAGCGGCATGACATCCAGGCCCAAGGCCAGTTGCACCGAAACATGCAGGCGCGCAGGAAGTGCGCTCGCGCAAGCGTGTACGCAGGCGCACCGGCACGCAGAAGACTTGCAACAGTCGGGACCGGCATGGTCGCCATGCCCAGTGCCAGCCTTTTCAATCGATGTGGCATCGGGATGATGCTCAGCACTGTGATGGGCGAAGCAGTCTTCGTCGACTTGCACCGCGGCAGCCACTTCGCTGGCCTGCTCTTCCATGACCGGGTTCATACTGACGGACGCAAACGCCGACCACGCGCCGTTAAGCACGAGCATGGTGATCAGGAACAGTCGCAGTAGAAGTGAGGAGGCTGACACGGGCGACATGGTATATCACTTTAGACAAGGCGCGTGTGTATCGGTCGTGAACAAAATCTCAAGTAAGCCTGAGATGTCGCGACTTGTCAGTCGCACTAGCCGCGGACACTGCAGCTCCCTCCAGAAGCGCCCAAAGGGCGGGTTGAGGCGAAGAGTTGCCCATAGGGCGAGCGCTTGTTCGGTTTACTTCTCGGGCGTGGCCTCGATCAGCTTCACCAACTCGCGCTTCTGCTGCTTGCTTAGCGAGCCCCAGCGCAGGAGCAACTTGGCCAGCAGATCATCGTCGGTGTAAAGGAAGGCGGCGGGGATCCCCAACGCTTGGGCCAACCGCTCAGCAATCTCCAGCATGGGCTCGTGCTTGCCACGCTCGTACTGGTTGATTCGGGGGCTGGCCACGTGAGGATCCAGACCGGCCCGGATGCCCAACTCCTTCTGCGACAAACCCGTGTGCAGGCGGGCTTGTTTGAGGCGTCGAGCGAAGGTCGGTGTTGAGTCGACGGACAAAGTCACGCGCGCACCCCATGGAGACCCCATAAGGATGGCGGATCTACCCTGCCTTGCATACTAAGATATTCTTAGCTTTGAGGCAACCGGCGACACCGGTAGCGCCGCCCCCCCCCCCAGGAGCCACGCCGCTCCCTCATCCCCGGAAACCGCATGCCCGGAACCTCGTCAATGACGCCATCTGGGGTCGCCAGCATCGAGGAGTTGGGCCTTCGTGGCACCCTTTTCCTAGCCGCACTGTTAGCCGCGCAGCTACGACGCCTACCGGTGGCGCCCACACGCCGCTCCACCTTGCTGGTGCTGGACACGCTGCGAGACTTGGCCTTGATCCAAGTTCCCTGGCCAGCGGATCGATGGCAGATCCGCCCCGATGCCGAGGTCACGCCCATCGAAGATCTGCAATGGGCTTTCGCCTGGTCTACCCACGAGCGCAGGCACCTGCTCCCGGTGCTGGAAGACCAACTCGGCGATATGGCACACGATGTAGACTTGGCGGACGCGAAACTGGAGCTGTGGGATGAACTTGCACTCTGGGAGACCGAGCAGTTTCTGGAGCAGCAATTGCTCAAACATCACTTCGACCCAGGCTGGGCACGTGATGTGGGGTTCGTCTTTCAATCCGGACCGCGGGGCTTGCCGATCGCGCGGTGGCGTTACTGCTGCTGGGCGGCGGTACGCCAAGGTGCCTCGGTGGCGATGCGTCTTGGCGTGCACGACAGCGCCCATGTGCGGGAAGCCATCTTTCAGGAGGTCCAGAAGCGCCTGCGCTACCTGATGACCAGTTCGCCCGAGCAAGGCATGTTCAAGCCCTATCATTTGGCACCGGAGTCCTCAGTAGCCAAACTGTTTGTAGATTGGGTCGTCCCTATGGAATGGGCGTACTGGACAGGTGAGCGCCACCCCAGCCGCTAGCAGACAAACGAGCAGCCTCGTCAGTCGGCTCCCCCATCTTGCGCATGGCCGCGCCGAGTTTTCTTCACCGCATTTTGTGCTGGCGTCAGTTGATTCAGTAGAGGCTCTAGCGCTTCAAGACGTGCATTGGCACGCAACGCATCGGCTTCAGCGCTCTCGCGGCGCTCACGCTCCCGCGCAAGGGTGTCTTGAACTTGAGCTAGCTCGTTGCGCATGGTATCCAAGGTCTTGGCGTCAGTCTTCCAGCGCTCCTGCAGTGCCAAATAGTCCGTCGCGGTCTGGCGCAACGCCACGACCTCGCTGTGTTGGCCTTCGTGGGCCTGTCGTAGCTGGGCAAGCTCACGCTCAATCCGCCCGTGGCGCTCCAGCCATTGACCATTGTCGCGGTTCAGCACCAACAGCTCCTGATTCTTCGCGCCCAAGGCTTCATTGGCCTGACGTAAGGCTACTTGCAGCTCTTGGACCTGATGCTCGTGACGGCGAAGCTCTTGCTCACGCTGCTCTTTGGTTGAAGTGCGGTAGTGCTCAAGCGCTTCCCGGGCATGGGCATGCTTGTCCTCCAGAGAACGCGTATGCGCCTCATGATCAGCCAGCCGCACCGTCATGCCAGCGATGCGCTCGTTCAACTGGGCGATTTCCGCGATCCTGTCACCTAGATTCTGTTGAAGGAGGGCGTGAGCAGCTTGCTCTTGGTGCAGGCTTGCTTCGGTGCGCTGCAGCCGACTGCTCAAGGCGGCAGCCTCCTCTTGGGCACCGGAAAGCGCCTGTTGCCGACTGTGGAGCTCAGCCTGATGGCGCTCACGCTCCTGGGTGAGGATGGCCTCTGCTTCCTCCTGGAGCCGCGAGGCCAAGCGCGCAACCAAGTCCTGCAAAGCATCACTAACGGCTACCGTCCTCGCCGGACCGCCGCCTTCCTCTCCTTCCAGTTCACGCAAGTAGCGGTGGATCGTGGTCTTGGAGCCCGTGTTGCCCAAGGCCACTCGCACCGCGTCGACTGACGGCTTCTTGCCTTGGGCCAGCAGCGCGTCGCGCGCCTTCTGGATGTCACTCTTATAGAGTCCTGCGCGCGCCATCGTGCCACCTCACTTTATTTCGTAATGTATTACATACCATGTAATTACATACTATTAAAGCAGGTAGACGACCGCTCGTCGGCGAAAATAGTTATACGGGATAATATTGAATTATCCCGCGTAAGGCGGATTCTGACCCTTCCCCGCGTCCCAAGCAGTACGAAACCGCCCAGGGCCGGCGATCGCTGGGTAGTATGGCCCAGAGCGGAAAGGAGGCCAGCCAGGGTGCAGGCAGGCTCCGCCACCGAGCCCGTTGGCCATCAAAGGACTGTGCATGCCGATCGAACGTATCGTCATCGACAACTTCAAGTCGTTTCGCCATCTGGACCTGCCCCTCAATGCCCACATGAACCTGGTGGTGGGCGACAACGAGGTCGGTAAATCCACCCTGCTGGAGGCCATCCACGCGGTGGTCACCGGCCAGCTGCATGGGCGCAATCTTGCCTACGAGCTCACGCCCTACCTGTTCCACCAGCCCATGGTGCAGGAGTACTTGGGAGCGCTTGCCACGGGCACGCCGGCCTCGCCGCCACGGATCTCCATCGAAGCCTATTTGGGCGCCGACGCCGCGCTGGCGTCGTTACGCGGCACCAACAACTCCCTGCGTCTGGATACCGCCGGCATCCGGCTGCTGGTCGAGCTCAACGACGACTACCGCGAGGAGTTCAACGCCTACCTGCAGCAGCACCAGGGCGCGGTCAGCCTGCCGGTGGAGTACTACACGGTGCGCTGGTACTCCTTCGCCAACAATGGCGTCACCGCCCGTAGTATTCCGTTCGACTCGACCATCATCGACACGCACGGCATCAAGACCTTGTCCGGTGCCGATCGCTATATCGCCGGCATCATCGAGCAGGCACTGACGCCTGCGCAGCGCGTCTCGCTGTCGCTGAGCTTCCGCCGCATGCGGCAGAGCTTTTCCGAAGAAGCGGATGTGGCAGCGATCAATGCCTACTTGACCGAGCACACCGGGGACATCAGCCACAGGGCATTGACGGTAGGCGTGGACACATCGCCGCGCTCAACGTGGGAAACCAGCCTGTCACCCTACCTGGATGAGCTCCCGTTCACCCAGGCCGGCAAGGGCGAGCAAAGCGCGGTGAAGATGAAGCTGGCGATGCACGCGGCCGGCGCGGCTCACGTGCTGCTGATCGAGGAGCCGGAGAACCATCTGTCCTATTCCAGCATGACCCAGCTGATCGACAAGATTGCGGCCCTCTCCACCGCCCAGCAGGTGATCATCGCCACCCACAGCAGCTTCGTGTTGAACAAGCTGGGCGTGGACAACGTGATCCTGTTCAGCGCGCAAGGCCAGATGAAGCTGGACCAGCTGCCCAGCGATACCCACGACTATTTCATGAAGCTGCCGGGCCACGACACGCTGCGGTTGATCCTGGCCAAGCAGGCGATCCTGGTGGAAGGCCCTTCCGACGAACTGATCGTGCAGCGTGCCTACAGTGACCATCACGGCGTGGCGCCGATGGCTCACGGCGTAGACATCATTTCGGTCAAGTCGTTGGCATTCAAACGCTTCTTGCAGATTGCCGATCGACTGAGGATTCAGGCCAAGGTGATCACCGACAACGACGGTGATATCGCAGTTGTGCAAGAGCGCTATGCCGAGCACATCAACGCGATCTATTACGATTCCGACGAGAGCGCCCCTTCGCTGGAAGAGCAGCTGATCAAAGCCAACTCGCTGGCCGAACTCAATACCGTGCTGGGCAAGGCCTTTGCCGATGAGGTGGCGCTGCTCAAGTACATGAAGGGCCATAAGACCGATACGGCCTTGGCGATTTTCAATAGCCCGCACTCGATCAGGTTCCCGGACTATGTCCAGCGTGCCATCACCTAACCGGGTCCTGCTCTCGGCAGCCGGCTCGGGCAAGACCACGTTGCTGGTCCGGCAGGCCTTGGAGCGACCTGGGCGCCGCATCGCGATTGTCACCTACACGCTGGAAAACCTGGAAGAGATCCGGCGCTCGTTTGAGGCCCACGCAGGCGCGGTCCCCGCGCATGTCACCTTGCACAGCTGGTATGGCTTTCTGCTGCGCCAGTGCATTCGCCCGTACCAAGCTGCGCTTTGCCCTGAGCCTCGCATCGAGACCATCCTGTTCGTAGAAGGTGTCACCAACAACCGCGCCCCACGCACCCAGGTGGCGCGCCACTACCTGGCGGGCAACCGGATGTATTCGGACCGAGCGGCCGATTTCGCTGTGCGCTGCGATGAGCTGACCCAAGGCCAGGTCGTGGCGCGATTGGCGGCGATGTACGACGAGCTCTACATCGACGAAGTCCAGGATCTGGCCGGCTTTGATCTGGATCTGGTCGAACGGCTGTTGAAGAGCGAGATTGCCATCACGTTGGTAGGCGATACGCGCCAAGCCACGTATGCCACCAACTATGCGCAAAGGTACAGCCAATACCGTGGTCCGAATCTGGCAGCGCTGTTTCAGATTTGGGAGGCCGACGGCTTATGCCGGCTGGATCACCGCCTCACCAGTCTGCGCTGCGTCCAGGCCCTGTGCGATATGGCTGACACGCTCTATCCGCAGATGCCGCGGACCCAATCAGGCAATGGCGAGGTCACCGGACACGATGGCATCTACCTCGTCGCTCCAGGGGATGTGGCCGCGTACATGCAGGAGTTCGCCCCCACCGTGCTCCGGCATGACCGGCGGCAGGCGTGCGACGGACTGCCGGCGGTGAACTTTGGGCAGTGCAAGGGCCGCACCTACAGTCGGGTCCTCATCTTTCCGAACGGGCCGTTGACGCAGTACCTGCGCACGGCCGATGCAGCGCGTATCACCGCGCCGCCGAAATACTACGTGGCCTTCACCCGGGCGCGGCAAAGCGTGGCCTTTGTGTATGCCGGCGCGTGCGCGTTGCCGGGTCATCAGCTCTATGCGCCTGCCAGCGCAGACGCATAGAGCCAGGGGCTGCGATCACATCTTCTTTAACGGCGCCGCGGTGGGCGGCGGCGGTACCGGGCCCGGGTCGTTGAAACACAGCATGATCTGATCGATGCCGAATTGATCGGCCAGGACCTGGGCAATCACAGCATGCACCAGGTCCAGGTCGACCGAGGGCGCCGCGACCGTGATGGTGGCCGCGATCGCACGGCCATGCTCACCGGCGACCAGGCGCAGGTCGTCCACCGCTTTCACGCCCGGGTCGGTAAACATCGCCGCACGGACCTGTTCCAGGTTGAGCTCGTTCATGGGGACTCCAAAGCAGTGCTACCGGCGCGGGGAGCTCGGTCGCGATGCAGCCAACGATAGAGCACCGGCAGCACCAACAAGGTCAATGCGGTGGATGAGACGATGCCGCCGATGACGACAGTGGCCAGCGGCCGCTGCACTTCCGAGCCAGCACCGACATTCAAGGCCATGGGTAGGAAGCCCAGCGAGGCTACCAGGGCGGTCATCAACACCGGTCGCAGGCGTCCAAGGGCGCCGTCGCGCACAGCGTCGTCTAGCGGATCGCCCTGTTCGCGCAGACGGCGGATGAAGGCGATCATGACCAGCCCGTTGAGTACGGCCACGCCCGACAGCGCGATGAAGCCCACACCGGCAGAGATCGACAACGGAATCCCGCGCAGAGCCAGTGCCAGCACACCGCCGGTCAGCGCCAGCGGCACGCCACTGAACACAATGGCCGCATCCTTGGCCGAGCCGAAGGCCATGAATAGCAGAGCGAAGATCAACGCCAGTGTCACCGGAACGACCACGCCCAGGCGTTGGGTGGCCGAGATCAGCTGCTCGAAGGTGCCGCCGTAATCGATCCAGTAGCCCTCTGGAAGCGCGGCATCCTGGCCGATGCGTGTGCGCAACTCGCCGACGAACCCGCCCAGATCGCGCTCGCGCACGTTGGCGGTGATCACCACGCGGCGCTTGCCGTTCTCGCGGTTGATCTGATTGGGCCCGCGCTCTACCTGGATCTTCGCCACTTCCCGCAGCGGCACCGTGCGAGGCCCCCCATTGGCGCCGGCGGCCAGACGGCTGGACTCATCGACACTGGTGCTTGCCGGCAGCGGAATGGGCAGATCTGCCAGCACAGCGGGGTCTTGGCGCTGCGCTTCGGGCAGGCGCACGACCAGGTCGAAGCGGCGGTCGCCCTCGATCAACTGGCCGGCAACACTGCCCCCAATGGCGGTGGCCACCGTTTCCTGCACATCGCCCGGGTTCAGGCCATACCGTGCCAATGCCGCCGGATCTGGCGTGATGGTCAGCAGCGGCAGGCCGGAGACCTGCTCGGCCTTGACGTCTTCGGCGCCGGGGACGCTACGCATGACCCGCTCGACCCGGCTGGCCAGGCGCGTCAACTGGTCAAGGTTGTCGCCGTAGACCTTGACCGCCACGTCCGAACGGACGCCGGAGATCAACTCGTTGGTGCGCATCTGGATGGGCTGGGTGAACTCGTAGTTGCTGCCCGGGATTTCCTTGGCCGCCGCCTCCAGCTCTTCCACCAGCTCGGCCTTGGGCTTGCGCGGGTCGGGCCACTGGTCGCGGGGCTTGAGCATCAGGAAGGTGTCGGCCATCGACGGCGGCATAGGATCGGTGGCCACCTCGGCGGTGCCGATCTTTGAGAAGATGTTGGCCACCTCCGGGAACTGGGCCAGGCGCTTCTCCAGCGTTTCCTGCATGGCCACCGACTGCTCCAAGCTGGTGCCGGGAATACGCATGGGCTGCAAGGTGATGTCGCCCTCATCCAGGCTCGGCACGAACTCCGAACCCAAGCGGGTGGCCAGCACGCCACAGCCCACCACCAGCACGGCCGCGCCGGCCAGCACCACCACGCGCCGACGCAGGGCCCAATCCAGCAGCGGCGTATAACGGGCACGCGACCAGCGCATCAGGCGGTTGTCGTGCTCAGCCACACGGCCGCGCAGGAAGCTGGCGATCGCCGCCGGCACGAAGGTCAGCGACAACACCATGGCGCCGGTCAGGGCCAGCACCACCGTGATCGCCATCGGGTGGAACATTTTTCCTTCTACCCCGGACAGCGCGAAGATCGGCAGGTAGACCGCGGCGATGATGCCCAGGCCAAACAGGCTGGGACGGATCACCTCGGCGGTGGCCGAGGCGGTCAGGTCATAGCGCTCTTCATCGTTGAGCTGGCGGCCCAGCGCGTGCTGCGCCTCGCCGAACCGGCGCAGACAGTTCTCGATGATGATCACCGCCCCGTCCACGATCAGGCCGAAGTCCAGCGCGCCCAGGCTCATCAGGTTGCCCGACACGCCGCCACGCACCATGCCGATGATGGTGAACAGCATCGCCAACGGGATCACCGCCGCGGTGATCAACGAGGCGCGCACATTGCCCAGCAGCAGGAACAGCACCACCACCACCAGCAGCGCGCCCTCGATCAGGTTCTTGGACACCGTGCCGATGGTGCGATCCACCAGCGCGGTGCGGTCATAGACGGCCTTGGCATGGACGCCGGCAGGCAGGCTGGCGTTGGCGGCATCCAGCTTGGCCGCGGCCGCCTGGGAGACTTCCCGGCTGTTGGCGCCGAACAACATGAAGGCGGTACCGACCACGACCTCGTGGCCATTCTGGGTGGCCGCGCCCGTGCGCAGCTCCTTGCCTTCGCCCACGCTAGCGACGTCGCGCACCCGAATGGGCACGCCATCGCGCCGGTCCAGCACGATGTTGCCGATTGCCTCCAGATTGGCTAGCTGGCCCGGCACGCGCACCAGGAACTGCTGTCCGTTGCGCTCGATGTAGCCGGCGCCGATGTTCTGGTTGTTGCGCATGACCGCGGCGACCACGTCGTTCAACGTGAAGCCCAGCGCCACCAACTGAGCTGGATCGGGAGTGATGTGGATCTGCCGCTCGAAGCCGCCGATGGTGTTGACCTCGGTGACGCCGGGCGTGGTGCGCAGCTGCGGCCGGATCACCCAGTCCTGCAGGGTGCGCAGGTCCGTGGCCGTGTACGGGGTGCCGTCGGGCTTGCGAGCGTTGGGCTCGGCCTCCACGGTGTACATGAAGATCTCGCCCAACCCGGTGGAGATCGGCCCCATTTCCGGGTCCAACCCTTCGGGAAGCTGGGAGGCGATCTGCTGCAGGCGCTCGGCGACCTGCTGGCGGGCAAAGTACAGGTCGGTGCCGTCCTTGAAGACGACGGTGACCTGCGAAAGCCCGTAGCGCGACAGCGAGCGGCTGTAGTCCAGCTTGGGCAGACCGGCCATGGCCGTTTCGATGGCAAAGGTGACCCGTTGTTCGGCCTCCAGCGGCGAGTAACCCGGGGCCTGGGTGTTGATCTGGACCTGGACGTTGGTGATGTCGGGTGTGGCGTCAATGGAAAGGTGACGGTAGCTCCACACGCCCAGCGCAACCAGCGCAGCGGTGAGCACTAGCGTCAGCCAGCGATGGCGGATGGACAGCCCAATGAGGCGTTCGAGCATGGCGGGCCTCATTCTTCTTCCACGGTGGACTTTTCGATGTCGGCCTTGATCAGGAAGCTTTGGGCCACCACCATCTGTTCACCGGCCTTGAGGCCTTCCAGCACTTCGGCGCGTTCGGCGTCGCGGCGCCCCAGCTTCACCGGCCGGGTGTGGTAGGTTTCGCCCTGCTGCACGTAGACCACGTCCTGGTCTTCTGCGGTCTGCAGCGCCGTGATCGGCACCACCAACGCTGCCGATTGGCGATCCACGGTGACCCGCGCCTTGACCGCCGACCCCGGCCGCCACAGGCCATCGGTGTTGGCCACCGTGCCGCGCGCAATGGTGCTTTGGCTGGCGGTGGCGGTGCCGGGCAGGACGCGCTCCAAGGTGGTCTGTGCGGTGACGCCATCGCTCAAGCGGGTAACCGTCACCGGCACGCCAGCACCGATGTGCTGGGCGTCGGCGCCGAAGATGTGCAGGTCCACCCACAGCGTGGACAGGTCGGCGACCTCAAACAGCGGCGCGCCCTCAGCGGCGGCCATGCCTACGGCGGCCGTGCGCGCCATGACCACGCCACTGATCGGCGCGGTGACGGTATAGGTGGTCAGGCTCAGGTTGCTCTCTACCGTGGCCAGTGCCTGGCCGGCCCGTACCTGATCACCCACGCCCGCACGCACGGAGCGGACCGGTCCGGGGAAGCGTGCCGTGACCTGCGCGATGCGACCGTCAATCGGGGTCAACAGCCCTTGCACCTCATGCTCGTCAGCAATCTCACCGGGGCCTGCCGGTGCGACCTGGATACCCGCTGCCTGCGCAGCTTTGGCGGCAATCTTGGTTTCCAGCGGCGCTTCCTCGTGCTCGCCGTGCTCTTCGCCCTCAGCGGCGGCGCCGCCTTCGGACGCTTCGTTGGGGGCCGACGCGTTGCAGGCGGCCAGCATCATCAGGGCCATGCCCAGTGCGGTCCAGGAAAAGCGATTCATGGGGTCTCTCCGGTGGAAGCAGCCGCCGGCGGCGCGACAAGCGCCTGGCCGGTCAGGCGTTGAATTTCGATCAGGGCGCGCTGCGCATCGAGCGCCACGTCCAGCTGCTGCTGGGCCATGGCCGTGCGTTCGGACTGCAGCTGTGCCCATTCCAGGTAGCTGATCGCGCCGGCGCGATAGGCGCGCTCGGCGGCCTGCTCAGCCCGGGCCAACTTCGGCAGCACCTCGCCTTGCAGCCGTGCCACCTCGGCCTGCGCCACGGTGTAGCGACCATGGGCTTCGACCAGCGTGGAATACAGCGACAGGCCCTTGGCCTCGCGCTCGATCGTCAGAACCTCCAGCTCGGCTTCGCCGGCGCGGATCTCCGGCTGCGCGCGGCTGCGGCTGCCCAGTGGCATGGACAGGCTGGCCACCAGCGCGGTGTCGTCAGTCTCCTGCAGGCGGCGCACGCCCAGCTGCCACGACAAGTCCGGCGAGGCCGCCGAACGCGCCAGCTGCAGTCGTGCCTGCGCGATCCGGCGGGCATCGGCAAACTGCGCCAACTCGGGAGTGCGCTCCAATTCCTCGGCCAGCGACTGCATGGACGCGATCGCCGGCAGGGTCATGGGATCCGCCGCGACCACCTCGAAGCTCGGAGCACGTTCGCCCCAGAGGGCAGCAAGGTGCTGCCGGGCGGCAATGCGCTGCTGCTCGGCCCGATCACGGGTCAATTCTGCTCTCGCCAGTGCTGCTTGTGCGGTGAGCATCACCGATTCGGGAGACGCGCCAGCCTGCAGGCGCTGCCGGGCAGCGGCGACGGTCCGCTGGCGCTGGCCGACATCCATGTTCGCCAGGCTGCGTTGCCGGTCGGCACCGACAACGGCCAAATAGCGCTGCGCCGTCTCGGCGAGCAGGTCCAGCCGCCCGGTCTCGCGCTGCACGGCCAGTGCATCAATCCGGCTTTGGGCCAAGGTGCGGCGGGCGTCGAGCTTGCCGCCGCGCTCCAGGACCGAGCTCAGGCTCAAGGTCAACTCCGCGCTGTCCAGGCCACGGGCCGCGCCCGTGCCCAGCGCATTTTCAACCTCCGCCCCCAACGTCCACGGTGGCCGCTGCACGGCCTGGTCGCGCTCGGCAGCGAGCACCGTGGCTCGCGCATCGACCAGGCGCAGCTCGGGGTGGGTTTGGGCCACGCGTGCAAACGCGTCGTCCAAGGTCATCAGCTCTTCTGCTGTCGCCGGCGTTGCCGCCGCGCTCAACAGTAGCCACGCGGCCAGGGCCGCCAATCGCACATGCATGAAGTACTCCAGAATTTTCGATAGCCAACAGGGATCCGGCGCACGCCGGCGCGCATCACCCTGCGATCGGCGGCCGGAACGGCGCGAGCAGGTGCTCATGCCGATATCTGTCCGCATGGGCTGTCGCCGACGGCCAATGCCGGCCGATATGAGCAATGGCCAACACTATTTCTGGAGCCGGCGCGGCCTGGCTACAGCACAGCACCAGCTGCTGTAGCCGGTGCAGCGCGGCGTCTACGCCACGCTCGGAAGCTGGTGATGCCACTGCCGGGTCATGGTCGGCCGCGGCCAGATGGGTTTGAGCATGGAGCTCGCCAACCACTGCCAGCACCGGCTGCGTCACAAGGCCCACGGCCAAGTGCGCCAGCAGCAGCCAGCGCAGGCCACAGCTCAGCCGGCCAAGCGCTGTCATGCAGGCGTTTTGCGCGCGTCGGCACGCGCCCGGCGAGCATCACCCAAGATCTCGAAAGCCTCCTTGATCACATACAGGCCGATCAGGGCGCCGATCACGAAATCCGGGTAGGGGCTGGCCAGCCACCACACCAACAGGCCGGCCAGAATCACCCCAACGTTGGCCACCACATCGGCGCGGGTAAACAGCCAGGTCGCTCGCAGATGCACTTCGCCAGACTTCAAGGGGGCGAGCATACGGAGCACCTTCAGGTTCACGGCCAGCGAGACCAGAGCGGTACCGATCATCCAACCGCTGACCGGCTCGGCGCCGTACATCACCCGGCGGCCGACTTCGACCAGCACGCCTACGCCCAGCACCAGCAGCACGCTGCCACTGACCCACGCGGCGTTGGCCTTGAAGCGCGCCGTGCGCCCGATAGCGACCAGGCCAATGGCATAGGCGGTGGCGTCAGACAGCATGTCCAGCGCGTCAGCCAGCAGCCCGGTGGAATGGGCAATCCAGCCGGCAATGCCGCCGATCACGGCCATCGCTGCATTCAGGACCAAGGCGATCCAGAGGATGCGTCGCTCCTCCTTGTTCTTGGCTTCGTGGTGGCACCCGCAATCACTCATGTCTTGGTCCTCTGCTGTGTTGTTTCATTGCTTGTTTGCGCCTGGCTGTCTGCGCACACCGGAACGGGCATTGGCGAGGAACCCCACGATGGCGGCGGTGCCTACCAATACCTGCGCCAGCAGCGACTGCCAGGTGGGATACAGGCCGATCCACTCGATGCGCGGCAACGCGAGCGGTGTTTGAGAGATCCAGCCCGCTTCCTGCAACGCGGCCACGCCTTTACCGATCAGGATGACCGCCATCACCGCGATGAGAATCGAGCTGATCGAAAAGAACCGGCCAATCGGCAGCCGCCTGCTCATGCGCAGCATCCAGTACGCCACCGCAGCCAACACCGCGATTCCCGCCACCAGGCCTGCGAGGATGGCGGTGGACGCCTGATCGCTCCACATCGCGATGTAGAACAAGATCGTCTCAAACACCTCGCGGTACACCGCGACAAAGGCCAGCATGAACAGGAAAACAGCCGAGCGCCGTGTCAGCGCAGTCGTCAGCTTGGCGTGCAGGTACTCCTGCCACCGCCCTGCAAGGCTCTTTTGGTGCATCCAGATGCCTACGCTGAGCAGGACAGCGGCAGCGAACAAGGCCGAGACGCCCTCAGTGACTTCCCGGTTCGCACCGCTGATATCAACAAAGTAAGTGGCCACTGCCCAGGTAGCTGCGCCTGCCAACAACGCGCAGATCCAACCCGCATGCACATACGGCAACACATCAGACCGCTCGGCTTTACGCAAGAACGCCACGATACCAATCACGATCAGCAGCGCTTCCAGTCCTTCGCGTACCAAGATGGTAAAGCTGCCTAGAAACGCGGTGCTGGCGCCTATTCGGGTGTCCTGCAGCGCCACGTCCGCGCGATCAAACAGCTGGGCAATTTGCGCTGCCTGCCCGGCAACGTCAGCCGCGGGCGCATGCTGATCCAGCTGCGCGCGGTAGCCTGCCATGGCCGTCTCGATCTCTCGCAGCAATGACGGATTGCGCGTGGCCAGCGTGGGTTCAAGCGGCTCTACACCATCCAGATAGGACGAGAGCGCAAGCTTTTTGGCTTGAGCCAGGTCCTCATCAGCGTAAGCGCGCTGGCTGGCGGCCAGTCGCTGCCGCGCCACCGCAAAGCGATCGGCTCCTGGTACCGCTTCGTTTACTGCCTGTGGCTGCGAACGCAGGTAGGCGATGATCGCGTTTGCCTGATCGGCGGGCATCGTGGTGGCAAGATCGGCCTCTCGCGTGCGTGTCAGCGCTTCGAGCGAGGGAATGTGCGTATGGGCCTCGGCACTGGTGCGCCATAACGCCTCACCTTGAGCCTTGGCTTGCGAGGAGTACCCCAAGCTGCCCACATAGAATGCCAACGCCCAGCGATCACTTTCTGACAGCCCAGAGAAGCTGACCATGCCGGTACCCGGCACACCCTGGGAAATGACCTCGTACAACGACAGCGGCGTTCGCTGCGCGGCGCGAGTGGCATCGGTGAACGCGATCGGCGGCGGACTTAACGCTTGCGCGGCGGGGCCATCACCGTGACCTGTGGGGCCGTGACAGGCCGCGCACTGCTGGCTGTAGATGGACGCGGCCTGGGAGGTCTTCGGCGCGCTCGCCGGAACAGCGCCGATCGGGTAGCGGGCCAACAGCGTCGTGCCGAGCCCGCGCGCCAACGTTGCCACTTGCGCCGGGTCGGCCTTCTCTGCCACCGCCTGGACCAGGCGGTCGGCCTGGGCCGTCAGCTCCTGCTGGTTCTGGCCACCGGGCAATGCTGCCAGCTGACTGCGCACGGCGCCGGCAAACTCGCTCATTTCGGCGTATTCGTTGGGGGCAATTACGCGACCGGCCTGGACCGCGCCGGGGTAGTCGACCGCGATGTAATCGAGCATCTGCCAGGTTTGGCGCAGGTCTGCTGCGGCAGGCTCCGCCTGAGCAGAAGCGGGCAGAACCCAGCCGATCAGCAAGGCAATCAGGCAGTAGCGAATCAAGGCGATGGGCAGTGGCATGGTCGTCACATGCAGCGCCGCGGCCGGAGTGGCGGCGGATACGGGTTCAGCGTAAAGTCCGTAGCTACTACGGAGTCAAGCGTACTACGAATGAAAATCAGTGAGGCTGCCGACGCCAGCGGATGCCACTTGGAGACGATTCGCTATTACGAGCGGATCGGGTTGCTGCCGCGCCCGGGGCGCACGGGCAACGGCTACCGGGTCTATGGCCCGGCCGACATCGAGCGGCTGCGCTTCATTGCGCGTGGCCGGGACCTGGGCTTCAGCCTGGAGGAGGTCCGCAGCCTGCTGCAGCTGGCCGGCGATGAGGAGCTTTCGTGCGGGGACGTGGACCGGTTGGCCCGCAGCCATCTGGCCGACGTGCGCGCCCGCATGGCCGACCTGCAGCGCATGGCCAGCGAGCTGGAACGGGTGATTGCCAGTTGCCATGGCGGGCAGCGGGCGGAATGCACCATCCTGTCGACGCTGCGCCAGACGACCTCGGTGGAGGCCACGCGCCAGTGACCGAACTGGACCGCTACCTCGATGCGGCCACGCGCCAGAACACGGTGCGCAGCTATGCGTCGGCGCTGCGGCACTTCGAGGTTGAATGGCAAGGCCACCTCCCAGCGACACCTGACAGCGTGGCCCGGTACCTGGCCGCTTATGCGCAGACCTTGGCGACCAGCACCCTCCGCCAACGTCTGGCGGCCATCGCCTCTTGGCACCGCGACCACGGCTTTGTCGACCCGACCCGATCGCCGCTGGTGCGCAAGGTGCTCAAAGGCATCCAGACCCTGCACCCGGGCCAGGTCAAGCAAGCCGCGCCGCTCCAGATTCGGCGGCTGGTCGAGCTCGATGACTGGCTGGCCGCGGCGATCGCTGCGGCACATGCCCGGGGCGATGGGCCGGCGGCGCTGCGCCATCAACGAGACCGAGCGCTGGTGCTGCTCGGGTTCTGGCGGGGATTCCGTGGCGATGAACTGCTGCGTCTGGACGTGGCCCATCTCACGCTGGTGCCGGGACAGGGGATGACCTGCTTCTTGCCACGCAGCAAGGGTGATCGCCAGGCAGCCGGCGTCACCTACAAGGTGCCGGCGCTGTCGCGGTTATGTCCGGTGGAGGCGACCCAGGCGTGGCTGCAGGCGGCCGACCTGCAAGAAGGGCCGGTGTTTCGGGCAGTCAACCAATGGGGCCAGGTGAGCGCCGAAGGCCTGCATCCCAACAGCTTGGTGCGCCTGCTGCGCGAGTTGCTGACCAGTGCCGGCTTTGCCGATGCGGGGCTCCACAGCAGCCATTCGTTGCGCCGCGGCTTTGCCAGCTGGGCCAACGACCAAGGCTGGGACATGAAGGCCTTGATGGAGTACGTGGGCTGGCGCGATGTGCAGTCGGCCATGCGTTACCTGGACGGGCGTGACCCGTTTGCCCGGGACCGCATTGAAGCAAGCCTGCCCAGTCCAACCGTGCCGGTACCGGCGATGGCACTGCCGGCGCCGGAGGGCAAATCGGCCCTGCAGCTGCGCCTGCGCATGGTGCTGACCCCGTTTGCCCGCACGGGCCGCGGCGCGGCCAAGGCCCGAGGCCGAATTGAAGAGATCTGCTTGGCCCCGTTCCAGGCTGTGCGCCTGAACACCGCCAGCAGCGAGTACCAGTTGACTGCTCCCACCGATCCCGAAAGGGATCTGGATGAAATCCTGGCCACGTTGCTCGATGACATGCACCGCATGGCCGATACGCACCAGTGCTTCCTGGAAGCGTCGCTCAGTACAGACGACGGCCGGCACTGGGACTGATCTCCCTCACACCCTCCGGATCCAATGGCTACCCTTCACGAGACCGCCTACCCGCGACTGAAGCCTGATCCCACCGCC
The DNA here is from genome assembly GCF_049384845.1 of Stenotrophomonas sp. CASM101. Lineage (NCBI taxonomy): Bacteria > Pseudomonadati > Pseudomonadota > Gammaproteobacteria > Lysobacterales > Lysobacteraceae > Stenotrophomonas > Stenotrophomonas sp. CASM101. Next base: position 113,754 of record NZ_JBMRFR010000002.1, read on the forward strand.
AAGGAACTGGAGGAGATCTATACCCCGACCGCCGCTGAGATTGCATTCGCCAAGCAGCTGACCACCCAGCCGGGTCCGCAGCTGGCGGTACTGATTCATCTCAAGCTCTTCCAACGCTTGGGCTACTTCACGCTGTTGGCCGACGTACCCGAGCGGATCCGGAAGCACATCGCCAAGGCCGCCCGACTCGGGCGCGTATTGGACACCGACCAGCTCGAACGCTACGACGCTTCCGGCAGCCAGCGCCGGCATATGCCGCAGCTTCGGCAATTCATCGGGGTACGTCCCCTGGATAAATCGGGCTTGGCTTGGCTGGACACAGTGGCCACCGGAGCAGCCCAGACCAAGCACACCATCCCGGACATCGTGAACGTCCTGCTCGAAGAGCTGGTGCACCATCGCTACGAACTGCCCGGTTTCCGCACTCTGGAGCTGGCCGCCATCGGCGCCCGTGAGCGGGTCAATCTGGGCTACTACCGCAGCATCAGCCACGCGCTGACGCCTGCCACGCGCACGCTCATCGACGAACTGCTGCGCGCACCGGAAGGGTCCAGGTTCACCGGCTGGCAATCACTCAAGCGCGAGCCCGGCCGGCCCACCAACAAGGAAGTTCGGTTCTACCTGCAGCACATCCGCATGCTGCAGCAGTTGGCCGACCAGCTGCCTCCCATCGATGTGCCGGTGCCCAAGCTCAAGCAGTTCCGTGCAATGGCTCGGGCCTATGACGCCAGCGAGCTGGCCGAACTGGCTCCGGACAAGCGCTATGCGCTGGCCACCATCTTCATTCGCGCCCAGCATGCCAAGACACTGGATGATGCAGCCGAGTTGTTCATCAAGCAGGTGCGCGGGCTGGAGAACACGGCCCAGCAGAAATTGCTGGCCTACCAGCTCGAACATGCCAAACGGGCCGACTTCCTCATCGGCCAGCTCAAGGAAATCCTGCAGGCCTATCAGCTAGACGGCAGCGATAGTCAGCGCGTGGATGCCATCGACAACAGCCTGGAAGCGGAAGTGTCGACCTTGCTGGCCGAATGCGAAGAACATATGGCCTACGCCGGGAAGAACTACCTGCCTTTCATGCTGCAGCCCTATGGCGCGGTCAGGCCGCTGCTGTTCAATGGGCTGGAGCTGATGAAACTTCGGGCGACCAGCCACGACGCCGGCATGGAGCCGCTGATCGCAGCGGTGCTCTCGCTGCGCAACCAGCGCCGTGAGCTGATCGAGGTCGCCTCCCTCGGTTTGGACCCGGAAAAGGACTTTGACTGGATGTCCAAGCTCTGGTGTCAGCACGTGTTCGGCAAGCGGGCCAGTGCAGCCGGCGCCGGCTGGATGCACCGTAAGTACTTCGAGCTGGCCGTGCTGGTGCAGGTCAAGGACGAACTGAAGTCCGGAGATCTCTTCATTCCCAGCAGCGAACGGTTTGATGACTACCGTGAGCAGCTGGTCGATGAAGCCACCTTGGCCCAGGAACTGGAAGCCTACGGCCAGGTGTCAGGCCTGCCCACCGACGCCGAGTCTTTCGTGGCGGGATTACGTGCACAACTGACCTCCCTGGCCGATGAGGTCGACGCGCGTTTCCCGGAGAACGTACATGCGGACATCCTGGATGGGCGCCTGGTGCTGCGGAAGGGGCAACGCGCCGAAGTCTCCAGCGCGATTACCACGGTGGATCGCCTCATCGCCGAACGGCTTCCAGAATCCAGCATCGTCGATGTCCTGATCGATGCCAGCCAATGGCTGGATCTGCACCGTTTCTTCCGCCCGATCGCCGGCACCGAGAGCCAGGTCGAAGATCTGCCCCGACGTGTGATCACCACGCTATTCTGCTATGGCTGCAACCTGGGGCCGACGCAGACGGCGCGGTCGATCAAGGGCTTCAGCCGGCGCCAAGTCGCTTGGCTCAACCTGAAATACGTGACCGAGGATGTGCTTGAGAAGGCCATCGTGGAGGTCATCAATACCTACAACAAATTCGACCTGCCTGGCTATTGGGGCAGCGGCAAGAGCGCATCAGCTGATGGCACGAAGTGGAGCGTCTACGAGGACAACCTGCTGTCGGAGTATCACATCCGCTACGGCGGCTACGGTGGCATCGGCTACTACCACGTGTCCGACAAATACGTAGCGCTGTTCAGCCACTTCATTCCCTGTGGCGTGCACGAGGGCATCTACATCCTCGACGGTCTGTTGGCCAACACTTCCGACATCCAGCCTGAGATCGTCCATGGCGACACGCAGGCCCAAAGCTATCCGGTCTTCGGCCTGGCCCACATGCTGGGCATCCAGCTGATGCCCCGGATCCGGAACATCAAGGACCTGACATTCTTTCGGCCCGAACCGGGTAGGGCTTATAAGAACATCCAGGCACTGTTCGGGGACAGCATCGACTGGCAACTGATCGCCACCCATCTCCACGACATGCTGCGGGTGGTGATCTCAATCCGATTGGGCAAGATCACCGCGTCCTCGATCCTGCGCCGGCTGGGCACCTACAGCCGGAAGAACAAGCTGTACTTCGCCTTCCGGGAACTTGGCAAGGCCGTTCGAACGCTGTTCTTGCTGCGCTACATTGATGACAATGAGATCCGCAAAACGATCCATGCTGCCACCAACAAGAGCGAGGAATACAACGGCTTCGTGAAATGGGTGTTCTTTGGCAGCCAGGGGATCATTGCTGAGAACGTCCAACACGAGCAGCGCAAGATCATCAAGTACAGCCAGCTGGTGGCCAACATGATCATCCTCGACAACGTGGAAGGCATGAGCCGGACCTTGGCCGAGATGAGGAAGGAGGGGATTGAACTGACGCCCGAGATCCTGGCCGGCCTGTCGCCTTATCGGACCAGCCACATCAATCGCTTCGGCGACTACCACCTGGATCTTGAAAGGGAAGTGGCGCCGCTGAGCTACACAGCCAAGGTGCTTGAACAGACCCCATAGATGGGGAGAACCTGATCGAGAGACGAGCAATCAACTTTGAAATTCAGTCGCTTAGGCAGCTTTTGGCCCTGTACGTAATGATTCCCTGCCGACCCTCGTTCCGGAGCGGCTGGCCACTTCCGCCGCAGAAGCGGTGCGAGACATCCTGCAGGAGGCCGAAGCGCCTAACACCATTCGCAGCTACGCCGGCGCCCTGCGCTATTGGGCGGGCTGGTTCGAAGGGCGCTATGGCAGGCCCATCGCCCTACCCGTCCCCCCGGCGGCAGTGGTTCAGTTCATCGTGGATCACATGGGGCGCTCAGGCGATTTGGGGCTTCGTTGGGATCTGCCTGCAGACTTGGATAGCGCCTTGGTGCATGCGGGCCTGAAGAAGAAGCCTGGGCCGCTGGCGTTCTCCAGCCTGGTCCACCGGGTGGCGGTCTTGTCGGCGGCCCACAAGCAGGCCCGCCAAGACAACCCTTGCGAGGATCGCGCCGTGAGGACCCTACTGTCCAAGGGGCGCAGGGCTTCTCACAAACGAGGCGAGCGCCCGGCCAAGAAGACCGCGCTGTCAGCCGCAGATCTGCGCGCAATGGCGGCCACCTGCGACACCTCGCTCAAGGGGAAGCGCGATCGCGCCCTGCTCTACTTTGCCTTTGCTAGCGGCGGGCGCCGCCGCAGCGAAGTCGCCGAGGCGACGGTGAATCACCTCACCCGACTGCCCGAAGGCGGCTACACCTATCGCTTGGATCACGGAAAAACCTTGCAGTCCGGGCCAGTGGTTGGCAGCAGCCCCGACAAGCCCATCCTGGGAGAGGCAGCCACCGCACTGCAGGACTGGCTGGACGTGGCCGAGATTACCGACGGCCCCCTGTTCCGGCGCGTCTGGCCACGGTCATTGGGCGGCGCGCTCAGCGGCAAGGCGGTCGCCGCCATCGTTAAGGACCGGGCGCGGTTGGCCGGTCTGGACGGGGACTTTGCCGGCCACAGCCTGCGCTCGGGCTTTGTTACCGAAGGTGCGCGGCGTGGGGTGGCCCTGCCGGCGCTGATGGCGATGACCGATCACCGCTCCGTGGCCAGCGTGATCGGATATTTCCAGCAGGGCGGCGTCGGCAGCAACCCCGCCGCGCGCCTGATGGATGAGGACTGAGCCTCCGGCCCGAGCGGCCAGCAGTGCGCGTTGAATGTGCCCCGCTCGGGCCCTATCCTGCACAAGACGCGCACCATCCACGGCAGGAATCAGGGGGCAGCATGAAGCTAGTCAAGGCACGGATCCGAAACTTCCGTTCTGCAGAGGATTCCGGAACGTTCGATGTCGGAGAGCTGACCTGCTTGGTCGGTAAGAACGAGGCGGGCAAGACTGCAATTCTGACGGCGTTGTTTGGTACCCGTCCCATCGCCGACCAGTTTGCTTACGACACGGTGCGCGATTACCCCCGCCGCTTCCTCACGCGGTATGAGGAACGCCACGACGACGAACCCGCACCGGTTGCCACCCTGACCTGGGAGCTCAGCCACGAAGACCAAAAGGCGGTCGCCGACGTCCTGGGTGCCGGCGCGTTAAGTAGTACGACCGTTGACGTAACGACAGATTACAGTGGCCACAGCACTTGGAGCATTCACGTCGATCCCAACGTGGTGCGCGCGTTTCTGCTCGACCAGCACGGTGTGGCAGGCGAAGAGCGGGAGAAGTTTTCCAAGATATTGCTGGATCGACTCGTGGTCGAGATAGATGCGCACCCCGAGCCGTCTGACCAATTGCAGGCGGTCAAGCGGTCCATCAGCGGCTTCCGCAAGGGGAAACCAGTGCTGGCGGCCATCGATATCCTGCAGAAAAGGATGCCGGCGTTCTTCTATACCTCTCACTTTGATCGCATGTCCGGGGAGATATCGCTGGACAAGCTGTCTCGTGACACCCAAAGCGGCGCGACGATCTCCCCGGGTGACCAGATTTTCCTCGACTTCCTCGAGTACGCCGGGACGTCGGTCAGCGAATTGCAGTCCAGCACACGCCTGGAAGAGCTCAACGCACGTTGCCAAGCCGCCTCCAATGAAATTACCGATGAGATCTTCGAGTTTTGGAGTCAGAACGACGCGCTCAGTGTAGAGATAGCGCTTGCCCAAGGCCTCTCCGAGGATCCCGCCCCCTTCAATAGCGGGACTGTTGCCAAAATCCGCATTCGGAATGACAACCACAAGGTTTCGGTGCCCCTGTCTGAGCGCAGCGCCGGATTCGTCTGGTTCTTCTCCTTCCTGTCGCAGTTCAAGCAGATGCGAAAGAGGAACCCCGGTGCGATCATCCTTCTGGATGAGCCTGGATTGACGCTACATGGAAAGGCGCAAGCTGATCTGCTCCGCTACATCATTGAGCGTCTACTCCCCGACCACCAGGTCATCTACAGCACCCACTCGCCCTTTATGGTGCCGGCCGATCGTCTTGCGGACGTTCGCGTCGTCGAGGACGTTGTCACCTACGACCAGCGTCGCCGCCCCACCGTTAAGGGCACACAGGTCTCCGCGGACGTCCTGAGCGTCGATCAGGACACGCTGTTCCCCCTTCAGGCCCATCTCGGTTACGAGGTTACCCAAAGCCTGTTTGTGGGAGCGCATACCCTGTTGGTCGAAGGACCTTCGGATGTGCTCTATCTTCAGGCGGCATCGCACGCGCTCAAGCAACGCAAGCGCCAAGGCTTGGACAGCCGGTGGGTGATCTGCCCCACAGGCGGCATAGACAAAGTGCAATCGTTCGCCTCGCTCTTCTCTGGCAAGGGCATCCACATGGTCGCCTTGTGTGACTACGGCAATGGCGATAAAGGCAAGGTGCAGCGGCTGAGGGAGTCTCAGATCATGAAGACTTCCGGCGTCTTGGTAGCCACGGATTTCACCGGAAAGGCGGAGAGCGACATTGAGGACTTCTTCGCACCCGCCGTCTTCGCCGACATCCTCAACGGTGCCTACGGTCTGAAGGGAAAAGGGCAAATTTCCGCCCGGCAGTTCAGCCAAGACGGTGCCCTGACGCGCCAGGTCAAACAGGCCGAAGCACTGTTTAATGTCATGGGGGCTTCCGTTCCGCCCCTGGATCATTTCACTCCCGCCAACTGGCTCATCCAGAATCAGCACGTGCTGGCCGCGGAAACTACGGCCATCAATGAAACGCTGGAGCGCTTTGAGAAGGCCTTCGCTGAGATCAATGCGGCGCTAGGGGCCGGTGCGTAGATGAACCTCTGCCAGAGCTCCGCAATGGCAGCGGGTTCCTCTCCCGGCGCGCACTCATCGGAGGGCAGGACTCGGCTGCCTGACTCCCGCGCCATGAAATCGGCCTCTAACAGTGCGCCCTTTCCCTGCCATGCTGGCCCTGCGAATGCCGGGTCCGCAGAGGGCGCTTTAGACGCGCCAAGCCCAGTCTGATCCGTGAATGCGGCGACCACCCTGCCGGTTCCAGCGGAACGCCTCCCACATCAGAGTCGGCGGCGTTCCACCGTACTTCAACTCATCAGCCAACCGGATGAACACCTCATCGGTAATCCAGGTTGACGGGGCAAGGTCCAGGTCCGTGAGCTTGGCCGCATGATTGGCCGCGCGTCCAACCCAGACGATGTCGTTGCCGCCTCGAATACCCGTGCGAGCAGCTCGGATTGGGCTGCTGTCGATTCCGACGACATGCCTCACGGTACCTGTCCAGTCGGGGTACTGCTGTTTCAACGCTGGCATGACGATCATCTTGACCGCATAGTTGATTTTCAACCCGGCCTTAGCCGCCGGCGTGGCTTGCCGGTCACCCACCCAGATGCCCATGACACGATCTCCGTCGTAGGAGGTGATCTTGCCGCCCTCTTTCCTGATGATCGTCGCTGCACAGTGCAGGAACGCTTTGTAGATCTCTGCACTCAACTGCCAGGCTTCGGTGTCGACCATATTCGTTGAGCCGTTCAGGTCCGCGTACAAAACAGTGGCACGATCAAACTCCACTGCGTCATTGCCCAATCGCAGATCTTCTGGATCGGGTACAACTTGACCTCTCCGTGTAGACCATCGGGTTTGTGCTATCGCCTGCACGGCGGCCGTCATCTCTTCCAGCAGTGCCACCGTCAGTCCCTCGGCCCAGCTTCGAGAATGCGGGAGCGAATTTGTTCGCATGCCGGTGCAATCAAAGCCCGGGCGTCCGGGCCAGGGGTGTATCGGTAGGGGACGGTCGTGAGCCCCGTGAGATCACTGGGAAGCTTCAGCTTGTCTTCGCGCGGCTCCATCAAGAAGGCGCGCCGACGCCCCAGGAATCCAATGAACATACCCAGTTCAAAGACGACGTTGTCGCGCATGACAGGCCACTCGTCACCGCGGCTGATGACCATGTCATCCGCGTGGGCCACGGCAATGGCAAAGTCTGCCTGTTCCAGCTGGCGCTCGAGCTCGTCAAGTGTGTAGTTGGCGGCGCGGAACACCCCGTGGTCCCATACCACCGTCAGGAACGGGTCGTGCTCGAAGTGCTGTACCAGCAACCGCGTGACAGGGAGCGCCTCCACCGACGACATCACAAAGACCCGGACCTGTCCGCGAGGTTGGGTAATCATGTGATTGCGCTCTTTTAGACGGCGCGAAAGGGTCGCGGCCAGCCGCCGCCAGATGACGGGGTGTGAATCCGCAATCCTGCTGAAATCGATTTCCGGCACCTTTAGCACTACGGTCGGCTCGCGTGCAGTAACAGTTGCCGCCCGCAGTTGCGCCGGTTCGATGGCTGCCATTTCGCCGACGTGGTCCCCAGCCCTTCGGGTATTAACCACTTTGCCGTTGACCAGCACGTCCACGGAGCCGGAGACAATGAAGAAAACGTCGGTCTCTGGGGCGTCCTGAGTGATAAAGGCCTGCCCTGTCCCCACGTCGAGCAATTCCCCGGCCTGTGCCAGCTGGGCTGCGGCCGCGTCCAAGCCGGCCAGCAGGCGGAACTCAGCCAAGGCGGCGATCAGTCGCCTGCCATCATCCGCCGCGAGGCGCTCGACGATCCCAGTCCCCATACTGCCCCCTTGAAAGTGTGAACTGGGTCCCAATATACGCCCAAAGGAGCTGGAATGAATCCGGCTGCCAGCCACGCCGTAGGCGACGCGACCCGCCCGGCCTGGCCTCCTCTTGGGCGCAGGGAGTAGCACGATGGGACACAGCTGGAAAAAAGATCGCACCAAGAAGCGCATTGCCACCCGTTACGCCGAAGTCCGCGACGTGGACATCCGCGATTACAAGCGGGAAACCTCGCTGGTGGATATTCCAGTCAATCGCGCCTATCGCGTCCAAGGGGCGCATGTCTACATCGACATCGTCAATCTGGCGGACATGCTTAGCTGCACTGACATCGAAGGCGAAACCTGCCACAAGCGGGCCCTTCGATTCCTGAATCAGCACTACCGCGCCGTCCATCGCATCCTCGTTGAAAGTGATGCCATCCGTGTGGACTTTCACAACCAGCGGCTGCATGCGGTTGTGACCAAGCCGTACGGCGATGCCAACGAACGCGCCCGGATCGAGCGCGCGGTTGCGATCGCCCAGCTCGCCATCGATGTGCTGGCTGAAACGGGCGACTCGGACGCGCACATCCCCAATGCCCAGGTTCGTGTCGGCATTGACAGCGGGATGGCGTTGGCCGTCAACAATGGTCGTCGCGCCAGCCGAGAACCTCTTTTCTTAGGCTCCCCAGCCAATCAGGCGGCCAAGTGTGCCGGGCATGGAGGGGCTGAAGGCATCTACCTGACGCACGGCGCACGTGCCGTGCTTGAACTGCCTACCTTGACCGGCAACAAGGACCGCACCACTTCGCTGACCGATGCTCAGATTTCCGCATGCGTCGAGGCCGCTGCACTCGGCATTTCCAAGTCGCGCATCATCGAACTCTGGAAAGATGAACAGGCCGAGCTCCCTATCGGCGAATTCAAGTTCAGTCGACCGACGCCTCCGCTTTCTGATCTGGACTTCTCCCTGCTCAGCGCGGCGAACTCAAGGCGATTTGATGGCGTTTCGATCTATGCCGACATTGACGGATTCACCGACTTCGTGGACAAGCACTTAGAGGAGGATCCCGAACATCTGGTTCGAACACTGCACGTATTGCGCTCTGAGCTGGATGCGGTCGTACACGAGGATTTTGGAGGGCGTCGTGTCCGTTTTATTGGCGACTGCCTTCATGGGGTGCTGCTGGAGGGCACGTCACAGACGACAGATGCGCAGGACACGGTCAGCACCGCTGCCCAGTGCGCGGGTGCATTGCGCAGCAGTTTCTCCACTGCCCTGGAGCAACTGAGCGCCGAAGGCGCGGAAGTGGCAGAGCTGGGATTGGCCATTGGCTTCGAACTTGGCCCCCTTGCCATTTCCCGCCTGGGCATGAAGGGGAGCCTTCTGCGGTGTGCCACGGGGCGAGCGGTGTTGGAATCTGAAGCCCAACAACGACTCTGCGACGGTGTGGAGACGGCCATTGGTGAAAATGCCTACAAGGCCGCCAGCGCCGCGATACGGACCGTCTTTACCGACAAGCGAAAGGCGGCGAACCTAGACTATGCCGCAGCGGTGGAGGAACTCGCCGCATCCGGGGACCGCGTGGCGAAGGCAACACTGGAGGCACACTACGCTGAAGTGGCACCCGCAGTGGCTCCTGCGCTCGCGCAGCCGATCCGTCCTCATGTGGCCGCGACGTGACGCCAAGGCCTTTGGAGCTGCTGCAGCGCGTGGCACCGGACTACGGTGCCACGTTGATCGTAGACCCTGTCGGGGGGCTGGTTGGGATCACAGTGGTTCGGGCCGGCGGAGCCGAGTACGCATTTAGATTGCTCGTCTCCGTTGCAGGCGAGCACGTCTCAGTGCGCGAGATCGCCGACCCCGGCATGCTGCCGGGGTTCTGTCCCGATCGGCATATCAACGGTGACCGTAGCTTCTGCCTCGGCTGGGGAGAAGACAATTCGAGCCGGATCCAAGACGAAGCAGCAGCGAGGCATTGGTGGGCCACGGTCTACCAGTACCTGACCTACCAGATCGGCGCGAACGCCCGCCGGGTCTTTCCTGGAGCGGAGAACGGCCGCGCGCACGGTCGTGCTGCGCAGCATCAGGCCAATGCTGAGCAGGCAGCCGAACGACTGGGTCCGGCATTCAAGGCAGATGTGCTCGCGGGGCAGTTCATGGTCCGCAAGGATTCGCGCCCTCAGAAGCGGAGGCTCGAGCTCTGGCACGGCAAACTACTCCTTGCTCGGGTGTCGACGCGCACTGAAACCTTGGTCGGGAGACCCCCAGTCTGCCCATGTGGCCGCGATCCTGACGGTGCGATCACTGCATGTGGCGACCACGCTGCGGCCCTGGTCACTTTCATCTTGGAACAGCACCGATGTGCGCTGGCCGACACAGCTTTCCTTGAGGATTGTGCGGCTGCAGGAGCGCGCTGCTGCGGAACGCTGGACATCTGCGGTCTTCGATCTGCCATCAAACGAACACAAACCGTATCCCTCAAGACAGAGAACTCACCCCGTGCAAGAACCTCAAAATTCTGGCGGCCACCCGCCAAATCAAAGCGACCGCGTTAGTGCCGCTTGGCAGCAGCTGAATTTGGTCTTGGGCTTCTTCTCCCGTGTAGACACAAAACTCTCGGTCGGCCTGGGTATCAACCTGGGCATGCTTGCCATGATCGCGACGCGGCTGCCGAAACTTGATGAACTAACGGCCCTGATCTCGGTTGTGGGCGTTTTGTTCCTTACACCGCTTACTGTTAGCTTCTGGCACCTGTGGTACGGATATTTTCCGGAACTGCGAGGCGGGTCAAATTCGCTCATCTTCTTTGAACGGGTGTCGAGCATGGCCGAGCACGAGTTCTTGCAGAAGTGCGCGGAGCGTACGCTGATGGAGTTCGAGGAAGACCTCCTGGGTCAATGTTGGCGCAATTCCAAGATTCTCTCGTCAAAATTCAGCTGTTTGAAGTACGCGTACATTGCCACTGTTCTGGCAATCGCCCCATGGATGGCACTCATCGTTGTGCTGCCTCCGCCGGCAAAGTGACACACAAGTGGCTTCTGCTCATCCAGTTGTTGAGCCGGAGCCCCGGGCAGCGCTGACAGGGCCGGGCCTTCCGGCCCAAGTCGGCCCAAGGTGAGAAACGGTGCTGGCCATTGCCGGAGTTTGGCCATCGGCTATCACACGCACGTCGCAGTTAGCTCCCTTTCGGAAGGGGATGCCAGCCTAGACGTGCAGCAAACTCACGACGATAGACGGTGTCAATCTGGGGCGGGGCTCGCCGGACGTACTCTTCTGCGAGCGTCGCAGTTTGCCCTGAGAGGCTTGCGAGGTAGGCAACTGCTTCTTCCACTGATGGGACGCGTTGATTTTCCCCGTTGAACTTCGGTGGCAGCGCCGTCCATAGCACAGTGGTAATCCCGCGAGCAGCGGCCCAGTCAGCGAGCCCAGGAATACTCGCCGGTGCTGGACAGCCATGTGTCCAGACCCCCAAGTGTCGCTCCATGTTCTTTGAGGGAATGGCTTCCCGCTCACGCAAGGCTCGCTTGGCGTCGCCCTCGTCGTCGGTACCAGCCTCAACCCAGAAGGAGGTGACAGCAGACGCGGCCGCATGCATGACCAACGTAAGCCGTCCATTGCCGGATTGCCTTAAAAACTCTACGCAAACCGTTGGGCCGTCTGCCAGCCACTGTCCACGAACCGGTAGACCGTCGGGTTGCCATACCAGCGACCCCCAACCAAGATAGGCAATCATCTTGAGCCTCTACTCGACTGCGACAGCCGTGCCGCCCACCACAAGCGGCTCATTTCGTAATCGGTCGAGCCTTTAGTCTCTGCGCTCACCATCCTGGATGCCTCCTCGTCTCAACAAGACTCTGTATTGATAGCGCTACCGCGCCATCTGCCGCGATGTTGCGCTGCAGGGTCCGACGCCGGGCGAGAAGAAGCGCGAAGACGGAGCATGCTGCTGATTGCGGACTACCCGCAAGAGCGGGTGACGCATGCCTGGGAGATAGTCGAACCCGCTGTCTTCAAGCTCAAGTACGAGGCGGGAGAGAACCTCATGCTGCAGGAGCAAGCGGCGTCGCGACGATGCAATCCGAACACCCCGGCACCCTGTGAAAGGAAGCACGAAATGGCTGAAGTACCAGAACAGCTCTTCGGCAATAAGCTGGATGGGACTATCCTGCCCCACCAGTAGCAGGCAATCGTGCAGTGCACGCCCCAAGGCAAAGCAGTCATGCCGTCTGCCCTGCTCATGGGCGACCCTCAACATCACCACTAGTGCCGCCAGGCTATCCAGAGTGCCCAGCCCGCACAAGCCCTCGGTGATCTCTCGTAACCGACGGTCTCGGCGGACAAACATGCCGGCTCGCAAGCTCGCTCCGCTGAACACTTCCAGTTGCACAGGTGCACTGAGCGACATGAGTATTGATTCTCCACAACCGCCAAGTGCCTCGTGGACATTCAGAGCGGCCCAGACCGGTGAACATAGAACCATTCGGGAGCCGGGATAGCGCGCCTCGGCTGCTGCCTGCGTCGCCTGGGACGGGACGTGTTCCGCATGGGCATATTTCACCCACACATTGGAGTGGCAGCCGGGACGCTCCGGGGATATCGACTGTCCGAGCGCGTATGCGCTGGATAGGCCCATTCGGCTTCGCAAGCATTCAAACCACAATCCGACACTGAGTGATCGCAGGCAGTACGGCACGGCTCGGTTGGCGGGAAGTATGCTCGTGCTTGCACGCATGCGGGCAAGTCGCGCCTCGCCGTAAAAGGGTATCTCTTTGAGCGCCATGGCCGTGCCCCTCCCCATTCACCTTTGATGGGTAACGAAACGCGAGTTTGTTACTCCTTCCACCATCCGTATTAGAGGGGCAGAATCAGGAGGACACAAGCGACGGGGTGTGACCACGCCATGACGGAGCGGACCAACGAATCAATCCTGGCCCCGGAACGCCGTGAGATCGAAAGAGAATTGACCTTTCATTTCGGGCCTCTCATCGGCTATGAAAACTTGCCGCGAGCTCTTGGCTATCGCTCCAGCCACGCGCTCCGCCAAGCAGAGGCACGCGGAACCTTGCCCGTGAAGATATTCAAAGTGCCCGGCCGCCGCGGCAAATTTGCCTTTGCGATGGACATCGCCGACTGGATGGTTGGGCTGAGGGCCGCAATCAGTCCGCCGGCAGTATCTGGCACCCCGCAAGATGAAGCGGCTGCTCTGAAGCCCAACCAGGAATGACGCCCCACAACCCAAACTCAAGGGGCCGGGCTTGTAGCGTTTCAAGAACAGACTCAAGACGTCCCCGAAGATGCGCTCGCCGAGCGCCGAGGAGAGTACCAAGAGCCGGAAACTAACATCTCCGAACCCTGGAAATGACTTGCCCCCGTTGGCGCGGGGGCAAGTGACATCTGTTGGAGCAGATGGTGGTGAAACTCAGCCTGTACCCTGAGGCTCACCCTTTTCCTTGACAAAGTCAAGCGACTTCCCGTTCGCGCGGAGGGGTGCGCCCATTTCCTCCCCATCTCATATGGCGGAGGCGAACCTGAATGGGCACCTTGTTCCAATCTCGAGACCGGGCAGACGTTCGCAAGCCGACGGCTGAGGAGCAGGATGATGACCGCAGGAAAAAGCGCGACCGCCAAACCGACGGACGAAGACCGCCGTGAGGGGCATCTGCCCCATTCCCCTCTCGAGCTAGCACGCGGCAAGCGCGACCGCCGCGAAATCTTTGTATTTCAGTCCCCGAAGAATGGGCGGACCGTAACGGTGGCCGACCTGGTCAACTTTTGCCAGGCGCTGATGCTCGAATTTGACCCCCAGGTGGAGATGTATGTTGAGAGGCCGCGTCGAATCACGGTAGGCGAGAAGCGCGACCTTGAGTTGAGCTTCTGGGTCGGGCGGAGGGATGGCACCCAGCACTACCAGTTTGTAATCCCTACAAAACGGGTGGCTTCACTGAGCGTTGGCTTAGTCAAGCTTCCCGCAGATGACGAGCTCATCCACATGGCCTTGAATCAAGGGCTCGTATTGCGACTTGTCCACGAAAACTCTCTGGCATCTCGCGCCAGCGAGGTCGCTGTTGCCTACGAACTACTTCCGCTTGTCTGGGCCAATGCAAAGATCGCGGGGGCCAGGCAGTTGGAAGTGAGGATTGAGGACATGCTCCAGAACGTTGAGCGCCTCACCATGAGCGCATTACAACTGCAGACGGGCCAGGCCCGGTTCGCAGTGGCTTGCGCAGTGGCAAGCCTCGTCTACACCGGCCGCGTACAACTCGTGGACTATCGCCCAGGGGATCCGGATGCCCTCGTGGAGGTGCGTCATGGCTAGGTACGAAATCTATGATCAGGCGACACTCGACGAGTGGTACTCCCCACATCCGGTTGATATTGCACCAGATCATCTCTCCAAGTTCCGCGTGGCCAAGGAAGCACTCACCGCCTTGCTTCTGGGCCGTTCCACCATCACCGCTATATCCCGGAGATATGGAATCTGCCACAAACGCCTGAAGCGCATGGCAATGAAAGCGCCCACGATAGCCCACGATGGCATGCCGCACGGATTTCGCGTATGCATTCCATGGGGCAGTTACTCGACTGAGCTTTCCTTCGAACCCGCGGAATTGCCGCTGGTTCCAGGAAGATTTGCGTGGCACAAAGTCTCCGAAGCTGTGCCGAGTGTTAAAGCCTTGATCGATGGCTTTGCAACCCATCTGCCGCCGGGCCGCCCTCCAAGCGCGTTCGTAAAATTGCACCAACGAGTCCTTGCGGAGCTGAAGCAGCACAACCTGGAGGACAAATTCCCCCTGAACGATCCTGGCAAGGGGAAGCGCTCGCTGCTTGCTTTGCTCAAGCGGCGGCAGTCGGCAGTAGCCGACGTGGACCTTTATGAACCTCAATCGGCATCGAACGCTCCTGTCGCTTTGGAGCAAGCAGTACGGATGGGCCTGTTCGCCAGAACGGAGTTTGACGCGCACCAAATCGATGTTGAATGCAAGATCTCCATCGATATGCCCAATGGCGCGCGTGTTACGCGCAAAGTGTCACGGCTATGGCTTCTCATCGAAATAGAGACTGAATCCAGGGCGGTAACGGGATGGCTTCTCTGTGTCGGCCAGAGCTATGACAATCTTGATGTAGCGCTCTGCTTGTCCAAGTCAATGGAACCCTGGGCTCCCAGGGACCTGACGATCCCGGACCTCTTCTACGCACCTGGCGCTGGAATGCCCGTCTATCAGGCAGCAACGCCGATAGTCACGCGCTCGGCCGCTGTCGCACTGGACAACTTCCTTGCGCACTCGGCCCATGCACTCGAAGCAGCATTCTGCAGGGCTCGGGGAGGTGTGATGATCTTCGGAAAGTCGCACACACCGCGCTCACGACCCATTGTAGAGCAATTCTTCTCGCGCTTGGAACGTGGTGCGCTGCGTAAGATCCCCGGCGGTTTTGAGCCCGCCAAACGGCTGGGGGAAAACAAGATCAGGATCAGCAACTTCTCTCCGGATGCCCATCCCATCCAGATGCACCTTCTCGAGGAGCTCCTGGACGTCATCATAGCCAACTACAACGCGACGCCTCACTCCGCACTCGGACAGATGACGCCGCTAGCGTATCTCACGAATCGCAAAGAGTCAGCGTTTGCGTTTGCGCCGGAAACCTGTGGCCTGGATGCTGCAGATATGGCTTCGACAATCGTAAGCCTGCCCGTAAAAGGCAACAAGGATAATGGGGAGTTGCCCCATGTCACCTACTTGTATGCGGACTACCGATCCCCTTCCCTTAACGATAAATGGGGACTGATTGGCACCAGGATTCTTGCGCGCGTGAATAGGCGCGATCTTCGTTCAATCGTGCTACTTCAAAGTGCCACCGTGCCATTCGGAGTGGCTACCGCGCGAGCGCCTTGGTCGCGCGCGCCGCATGACGAGAGGACGCGAAGGATCATCTGTCGTTGGTCCAAACAGCGCAGTGATTTCTCAATCGCTGGCGTGGAGTGTGCAATTGAAGCCTTCATAGCGCATCTTCGATCTACTGCAGACACGTCCCAACCCGCAGTCGACCAACTTGCGCGCTTGCAGCAGTTGCACTTCGGCCGTCTGCCCGACATTCGGTCCCAGCCAGCTCACATCCCGGTAAGAGTCCCCCGGGGAGGCAAGGTGAATCTTGATGACTAGATCGGACCTTGCGGAGGCCATCATGGCCGTCCGTCGCCTTGACCCCGACCATCCACTTTTCATTGAGTCTGGCTACCGTATCAACACGAAGCCTGTCGAACGCATGGCGGATTTCGTTCTGTACAACATTCAGCAGGGTCATCATGGATGCTCTCTTTATTCAGAGAGCGGGGTTGGCAAATCCACGGCGCAAGACTATCTAGTCGAAACCGACTGGCGCTGGCTCGTGGAGGACGGACGCCGCGCAGGTGTGGCCAGGGCAATCGTCGCAACCTCAGATGCATGCAGGAGCCCGCTGAGCTTCTGGCACGCGCTTTCACATCAACTGGGAATGCCGCGCTGGTCATCGGCCAGGCCTCACGAGCTGAGGGCACGAATACACAATCACATGCGCGCCGCGTGTGGGCACGCCGACGTACGCAGGTACGTATTGTTCATCGACAGTGCTCAACGGCTCACCAATCTTGAGTTTCAGTGCTTAGAAGATCTTGATAACTTGATGAGCAAGGACAGGCTTACTCTCTTTTTGGTCTTTGTGTACCAAAGTGACCAGCAGGGCATCGAGCTTGGCGACATGTGGCAGCACCATCCGTCACATGTTGTTCGCCGGTGGTTTCTGGACTCAGCCCCATTTCTTCCTCTTGCGGCGCGAGATGAAGTCAGGCATGCCCTGTCGCGCTACGACGGCGCAGCATGGTGGCCGACAGAGGACATGCCATTTTCTAGATACTTCGCCACCGACGCATTTGATCGCGGATGGCGGCTGGAATCTGAAACGGAGATGATTTGCGATGCTGTGTCCGCCCTCCGGAGGGAGGTGGGACTTCCCGAACATAGTGGCTGGCCGATGTGCTCCTTCACATCGACCGTGCGGAATCTGCTAACGAACGCTTGGTTTCAGCAGAGTTTCGAACGCTTCACTCCATCTGACGTCCGTGCTGCGCTTGTGCATGTCGGGTACCTGCGAACCGAGTTCATTCGCATGCGCGAGAAGATGTCCGACAAGGCAATCGCCATCATTGAGAAGATACAGAATACGGCAAACCAGGTAGGGGGAAGCAATGAATAGCTCTCGCGCCGTAAATCCTTCTACGCCTCGGATTGTCGGCGCAGAGCATGAGTTCTATCCATACATATCGGGCTACGGCGTGCTGCAGCGGATCGTTGCACTGGGCATGCCAACAAGTGAGCAACTCATGATCATGGGGGTGAGGCGTAAGACTGGGCGCTCCATGCTCCGCCCTTTGCTTCTGCCGGGCCGGGTGCAGGATACTTTTGCGTCAGCCATCGAAGTCCGTGACGTCACAACGAAGAATCTATGGAATCCGGCCGCGTGGCTTCCAGTTCAATCACTTCGACTTCTCGCGGGTAGTGAGCTTCCATATATGCGGTGCCCCGCATGCGCACTTCACGGCTACCATTGTTCACTATTTCTCCTTCCTTCCATCTCTGCGTGCCCTTGGCATGGCGAGAAGCTCATCAGCCACTGCGAGGCATGCGGAAGGACGCTGGGCACCAGTTTTGACCACTCCGGTGGTCTCGGGACTTGTACTTGTGGATTTCAGCCAATCGACGCCCACACAGCGCTACTGGACGTCAGGCAATTTCCCGCTCGTGAAGTGTCGCAGTGGGTGGATGACTACCTTCATTGGGCATCACGCCAGCGGGCAGGCCGAGTGATTCACTTCCCCAGTGATGCGCAAAGCTGGCCTTCAGCTCTGGCGCGCCTGATTGATAGAACGACTCCTATGCCGCCCGTCCACCAGGACGATGGCAATGCTCACGTAAGGTATGAGGCTTTCCAGCCATCCGCTGACGATCCGGAGCCAGGGGCGTTCTGGGGCTGGGCAATGATTGGCGGCAACTCGGGCCTCATGTGCGCTCCGCTCCCATTGATGGCCTACGATGCTTTGACGCGGGCCACTGCAGCGGCATGCGCCAGGGTCGGACTTGAAGGCCTATCTGTCCTGAGCTTCCGCTCAACGCACTACGACACCCAAGGACCCACTGAGGTAGAGCGGCACGAGTCGTTCCTAGCTCCCTATGGTGTTTCTGCCAGCGGCGCGACTTGGCTCAATCTCTCGGTTGTCGACCCGATGGTAACGTTAGCGTGCGGCACAGCGCTGGAGCTGGCCGCTGCGGCCTTTGGTATCGCGAACGACAAGCCGGATAGGTCCCCTTCCGTAATCGTCGCTTCGGTATTGGACAGCATTAAGGGAAGATCCGCCTTGGTCGACGCGCTTGTGTGGGTTCTGGCAACCGCTTATGAGGAAGGCTTGGCGTTGACGCTTGCAAGGGTGTTCAAGCTGAATCCGAAGGATGTACTGCCTTCAGGTGGGTATCCGGTCATCGAGCTTCAGGGTTCCGCCCGTTCCTTGAGAGAAGTCCGGGTCGCCTGGGTGACACCTCGAAAAACAGCTAGAATCCAGCAGAAATCCTAAGGCAGGCAGTTCTTAGCAATTTTTGCCATCATTGGGGCAACGGCACTGTCTCGTGCCGGACTGCGAACGGCAGTAGCCTTCATGCGAGTACGCAACACAAGGGGAGGCTTTGCCGCCGCGTGGGCTAATTGGCAATTCTAATGAACCCCCGGCAGTCGTGGGCGTGTTTTATGGGCTTCCGGAACTGTTGGGCGTTATTTATGTACTTCTGGAAATGCCGGGCGTCTTTGGTGAACTTCCGGGAATATCGGGCATGTTTGGTGGACTTCCGGAAATATCGGGCATCTTTGGTGGACGGAAGCTGCCAGGAAGAGGCTAAGCCCACCCCATCCATATCTTCTAAAATCAATGCGTTAGAGGCCGGGCGTTTTCGGTGCGGCAGACACTTGGGCCGGTTTTTCTTTCATCGGTGATCGCCTGATCACACCCGAAGGCCGCGAGCTGCTTCCCGAAGATCTGGCCTGGCTGTCGCTCACCGCCTGCCAAGCGCAGGAATGGCGTCGGATGATGGAAGCTGCACGCTCGGTGCCGTCGATCGACAGTTCCAGAAATGTGAGCAATTGCAGCGCCGGCATTCGCCATCATCCTTCCACTGTCGTCAATCTGCGGGACGTGGTGAGTCGTCGCAAACAGCGGTCGGCGGTAGCGATGACTGGCCCTGACGCCGAGCCACCAGCGGCAGTCCTGCCTGTATCGGGGCCGAGGCCTCGCCAGCGCGTGTGAGGCGCTTCCGTAGGGGCGCTGCCCCTACACCCCGACATCAAGTCTTAAGGCTCTTCAGCGCGGCGCCTACGGACGCTACCGCCTTATCGTAATTCTGGATCAACGGCGGACCATACCTGCGCAATTGATCTTCGATGCTCTCTATGTGCTCGACTACCCACGAACTGTCCGTCGACGCTCCAAGCTTAAGCCGAGCCTGTTCGAATTCTTCAAGAAGACGGTTGTTGCAGAGAAAACTGTCCACCGAACCCTTGAGGTCAATGTATCCCTGGATAACGAGGGTCGCCGTGCGCTCATCAACCAAGCCCAACTGGTCCGCATTCTTCGCAAACAAAGTGAAGTAGTCGCTTTGAAGGGGAAAAACGGACCCAAACCCCCGCGCCCACCCGCTGCCTTCCATTTGGCGATTTCAGGGCCTAGTGATTGCTCCGCCATCTTCAGGACCGCTTCCATTTCTACGCGGAGACCCAGTTTCAGCCGAGCGATAGCTGCCTCGTCCGATTTCGCTTCAGCGACCCTGTCAGCAGATATCTGGCGATCGACGGCCTTTGTAGCCGCGACCGCACCGATCAAGCCACCTGCAATTGTCTGTACCAACGGGCTGCCGATGATGGCCTCCAGCCCTGCCCACATTGCTCCAAAAATCATGGATACGTCGTCCATTACGCCCCCCTCTTGCGGTCCATTTCGTCCGATTCTATCCCGTCATCCATTGGCCTGCCGGTGCCAGGACCGAGGCCTCGCCAGCGCGTGTGAGGCGCTGCCGTAGGGGCGCTGCCCCTACACCCCGGCTAGAATGCGCGCAGGACGCCTTGGGGGCCGTATGGAACGCGAACGACCGGAGTACCTGCAACCCATCCCACGCTCGCGCTGGGAATTTCCGTGGCTCGGCCTGTGGGCCGTGATCCTACTGGGTATGGCCGGTGCTGGAATCTGGCTGCATCTGCGGACCGGCGACGCTTGGAATGCGCGCTTCCAAGCCGAACCTATGCCAGCTCAGTCAGCCAGCGCCAACCCGGCTCCCCAGCTCGAGCCAGTCACGGACCGAAAAGCAGCGTTGGCGGAGATCCGCGCACGCCGAGAACAGGCAGAACGAGAGGTCAAGCAGCGCCGGGAAGAGATCCGCTGCATAGGAGGTGTTGCGTTCCGGCGCATTCCGGGCGGCTGGGGAGAACATCCCGGGAGAAACCTGCCCGTGAGCGTTTAGTTCTTCTGGCGCGCCTGCTGGCGCGCGAACGCCCGATCCATCCATCGGGCAACCCAGATCGGTCGCGTGGTTCCTTGGTCTGATCAAAGTGGCGCTTGCGGCGGTATTCGACCAAGGACATGACGGCACCTCATTACTTGCCCAGGTGCTTGCGAACCGCTGCGCAGGTAGGGCCCACAGCTTTGACTGCGGCCCGGAGCTCGTCTGCGGACACATCCAATGCTTCGGTCCAATACTGCAGCTCGTAATCCTCGTTGACATTGATGCGGTCGCGGTCCGGGCTGCCAGTGTTCTTCTTGTCGTCGCTCATGAGATTCTCCTAGTCTGATCAGGCGCTCTTTCGAGCCTTCTTGACGGAAGTCTTCTTCGTCGCTTTTTTTTTTGCCGGGGCCCTTTTTGCAGCGGCCTTCTTCGCAGATTTGCTGTCTTTGGCAGACGGCTTGGAGGCGGGCTTCACCGGGGTTGCCTTTGCCGGGGTGCGCTTGTTGGTTTCCAGGCTCTTCTGGAGCAAGGCCATGAAGTCCACCACGTTGGTCGCCGAATCCTCGCGGTGCTCGGGCTCCTCAAAGGTGGTCGTGGCGCCGGCCTGCTTCACCCGCTTTTTGATGATGTCCGACAGGCGCTCGCGGAACTCGTCCTGGTAGCCGTCCGGTTGCCATTCCGACGTCATGCTCTCAATGAGCTGCTTGGCCATCTCCAGTTCTTTGGGAGCCACCCGGTAGTCGGATGCTTGGCCTTGAGGCAACTTGTATTCGTCCGGCGACACCAGCTCCTGCGGATAGCGCAG
Organism: Stenotrophomonas sp. CASM101; assembly: GCF_049384845.1. Classification (NCBI taxonomy): domain Bacteria; kingdom Pseudomonadati; phylum Pseudomonadota; class Gammaproteobacteria; order Lysobacterales; family Lysobacteraceae; genus Stenotrophomonas; species Stenotrophomonas sp. CASM101. The sequence continues at coordinate 134,985 of NZ_JBMRFR010000002.1, forward strand.
CAGAATCATCACCAGCGCATCGTCCTCGGGCATCACCGCACAGATGTATTCGCGGGTGCGGATGACTACCCTGGCGATGCCGACCTTGCCCGTTTCCTTCAGGGTCTCTCGCAGAAGCACATAGCCTTTTTCCGCCTTCTTTCCGGGCACCAGGATGTAGGGCTTCTCGAAGAACCGCAGGCCAATGCACTTGGCGTCGACAAACGCCTCTACGTCGATGGATTCGTGAGTCTCGGGTGCGGCTGCAGCGATGTCTTCCTTTTCTATGACTACGTAGCTTCCCTTGTCATATTCGAAGGCTTTGACGATGTCCTTCCACGGCACCTCTTCGCCGGTCTCAGCATTGACGCGCTCGTATCGGATGGGCTTCTTGTTGCGAGCGTCCAACATTCGGAAACTGAGGTCCATGCGTCGCTCGCCGGACATCAATGAAACTGGGACATTGAGCAGACCGAACGACAGGGATCCGCTCCAGATGGGCCTGGGCATGCCAGCCGCCTCCTATCCAAGGGCCTTTCGTTGTAGGCCCGGCCCCGTCGGCCGGGCGTGAACCCAGCCGACGAGACTCAGTGGCTCACTTCTTTGCTTCAACGCCAGGGGTGGCGTCGCGGACCATGAATTCTTCGGTGACCTCGGGCAGATGGGCCGCCAGCCAGTCGGCCATGGCCTCTTCCTGAACCAGAATCTCTTCACAGACCCTCACGGTTTCCGCATCACCGGCGGTCTTGGCAGCAGCGATAAGCGCCGTGTAGGACGCGATTTCGAAGTGCTCGAAGACGTAGCCGGCCATGGCGCCTTTGACGATCTCATCAGAGGCAGTCATGCCGCCGACAGCCTGACCGAAGGCGGCCATCTTGCCCATCACATCCTTCAGGGTCGACGGGGAACCGCCAAGCCGCTTGATGCAGCCTTCCAGCAGTTCGCGCTGGCCGATGGTCTCCTGGATGTGTTCTTCAATGCGAGCCTTCAGCACCGGGTAGTGCTCGATGCGGGACGCCTGGCCCTTGAGCATGGTTTCCGCCTGCTGCTCCATCGCGTGTGCGTCGCGCAGCCAATCCAACAGGTTCTCTTTGAGCTCTGCCATGGTGATCTCCATCAGGGAATGGACCTCCACCCTAACGAGGCGCCCATGGCAGCAAGGCGATGCCACCGTGAAGGCATGGCGAACGCCCGTGCTTGCTTAGTCAAGCAGCCCCAACAACGAGCGATGCGCCGCCACGCCAGCGAGCGCGCCTTCTCCGATGGCCAGGGCGATGTTGCTTGCGAACCGGGCTGCATCCCCGCAGGCGAACACCCCTTCCACCGTGGTCTGCTTCGCCGAGTCCGTTGAAATGCAGCCAACAGATTCGGTTTCACACCCCAGTTGGTGTGCGATCGGGGAGCATAGTTTCGTTTCGGGGTGTAAAAAGAGGGCCCGTAGCTTTAGCCGGCGCCCGTCGGCGAGGTCCGCCGTTGCTTCTTCAGAAACGCCGACCAACGGTGTTCGCTCCAAGGCCGCGTCAATGCCGTTAAGCTGATTCTTCAGAGCGTTCAATGCCTCCTCCGTCCGATCCCCCCGGTGGAAGATCATGATTTTCCCCCATTGCTGCAGTGCCTTGGCATGCGCCAACGCATCGTCGTCCGCGGCGACCAGAAGCCCAAGCGACCCTCCGCAGACCTCGTAGCCATGGCAGTAGGGGCAATGAAGGACGCTTTTGCCCCACCGCTCTTCCAAGCCGGGGACGTCGGAGAGCTGGTCCGCGACCCCATGGGCAAGCACCAGTCGATTTGCGGACACTATTCTCCCAGAGGCACAGGTGACTTTGAACCCGGTCCGGGCAGAGCCCTGCGCACCCACCGCCTCGGCGGAGATCCAGCTCACGTGGCTGTAGGCCTGAAGTTGCCGCCGAGCGGTTGTCAAAAGATCGGCCGGTGCGCAGCCATCCCAACCGAGGCAGCCATGGGCTCGGCTGGCGGTGCGGTTCCTTGGCCGCCCATGATCAATGATCACCACTGATCGGCACGCACGGGCCAACTGAAGCGCTGCGGACATCCCAGCGTAGCTTCCACCGATCACGACGGCGTCTACAGGATTGGGAGCAACGGCGTCGTTTGTCATGGGCATCCATCTGAGGGCAGGAGTCGTTCCGGGTGCCCTTATCTGACGCTTACACTGTCGGCTGCTCGTGTAGAACGAGTGGCGACGGAGCGAAAAGGGCTTTCACGGCGTAGGACGCGCGCACCCCACCTGGGTCCCTCCCACTGGGTTCGCAAAAAACTCGTGAGCGCAGAGTAGAGCTGGCGTGGAACCCGGACCTTCGCTTGGACACCGGACGCAATGCGATGGTTCTTATTGTGGGATACAGGAGGGCAACCCCACATGAGTACCCGTCTCGAAATCGATTTGATGATCGCTCAGCTTGAGGAGAAGCTACCGGAATGGGCAGCGCTCTACTCCGAGGAGCAGTTCCTTCGGATGCTCGCTGAGGCATTGAGCTACATCGCGGTCAGCGCAGACCCCGACGCTAGGACGCACTGTGTGATGCGCACGGGATGCCTAGATCCAAGCAGTAGCGAAGCATACTGGGGACGGCAATACGGTCGACACGAGTCCTGACCCCGCATGCAGCACATTCGCTGGTCCTTGATCCGGCGTGCCTCACCCTGAATGCTCTTCAGCGCTACGCCATCTTGATACCCCAGCGTCATCAGTCTTTGATCCATGACCTCCATCGCTCGCGACCCTCCCGCCATCGCCCACCCTTGCTAATCAAGCCATATCGTCTGCATTAGCGAGGTTCGACGGCCCAACGCAGCGGATGTGAAGGTTTCCTAACGCCCAAACGGTGGGCCCTTCCTACACTGCCCCACCTGTCGCCTCCGGTGGCTCGCCACGAGGATGACCCATGATCAGCCAGCAACGCTCTACAGATGCTCTTAGCGATGAGTCCAGGCAGTTCAGCCTTCTGGTGAACTCGGTCACGGACTACGCGATTTATATGCTGGACACCGCGGGCTTCATCCGGACGTGGAACACCGGAGGGCAGCGGATCAAGGGCTATACCGCAGCAGATGTCGTAGGGTCCCACTTCTCCAGGTTCTATCTTCCAGAGGAGGCGGAAGCGGGGTTTCCACAACGCAATTTGCGCGTTGCCGCTGAAGAAGGAAGATACGTCTGCGAAGGCTGGCGCTTGCGCCAAGATGGAACGCCGTTCCGCGCTAGTGTGGTCATCGATCCGATTTGGGTCGACGGTGATCTCGTCGGATTCGCCAAGATCACCCGTGACATTACCGAACTCCACCAGGCTCAAGAGCAACTGCTTGAGGCGCAGCGCGAACTGTTTCAAGCGCAAAAGATGGAGGCGATTGGCAAATTCACGCTGGGGCTGGCGCACGACTTCAACAACTTACTCACGATCATCGCCAATTGTCTGGACATGGTCAGTATCCACGTGGATAACCCTGCAGCCGCGGCGCTCATTGACACCGCCCAGCGTGCGGGCGAACGGGGAACACTATTGACGCGTCAGCTGCTGACCTTTGGCAAGGGGCAGACCCTGGTCCCGGAGAAGGTCCGGCTGGGAAGGCTTCTGCATGAGTTCGAGGGCATGCTTAAACGCGCGGCTGGCGACCACGTCGACGTGGCCATCCAATTGCCCGACGAAGATGTGGAGATTGAGCTTGATAAGGCCCAGCTGGAGGCCGCCATCCTAAACTTGGTATGCAACAGCCGCGATGCCATGCCTCAAGGTGGACAAATCACTGTGTCAGCAGCAGTCCGCTCTCTACAGAGCCCATCCAGCTCAACGAATGGCCCGTTAGATTACGCCTGCATCACGGTCTGCGACGATGGCGAGGGCATTCCCAAGGAAGTGCAGGAACGGGTTTTCGAGCCGTTCTTCACTACCAAGTCAATCGGCAAAGGAAGTGGGTTGGGGCTAAGCCAAGTATTTGGCTTCACGAGCCAATCCGGGGGGTACACCGAATTGATCAGCGAAGTCGGGAAAGGAACCCGGGTTAGTCTTCTTTTCCCTATTCGAGTCCATTGAAATGCCTATCCATGTTCTTTTCGTAGAAGATGAAGAAGATCTCCGCGCAGTGGTTGCCGATGCCCTCAGTGCCCAAGGTTTCGATGTCACCACCGCCAGCACGGGAGTTGAGGCAATTGCACACCTTCGCGGCGAGGGGAAGTTCACCATCGTTGTGACGGACTACAGCATGCCAGGCTCTACGACCGGCCTGGATGTTGCGGTTGAAGCGGCTTTGACCCAACCGCTGGCGAAGGTAGTGATTTCGTCAGGGCTTCAGCGTTCTCAATTGCCGGTGCTTCCCGAAAATGTCCGTTTTCTTCCCAAGCCCTACCGATTTCGTCAGCTCACCACGGCGATTCATGAGCAAGTGGATTGCCGGCGGGCTACCTAGGATGAGTGCTCCACGCCGTAGCCTCAATCAAGCGCAGCGCCTCGGGAGACCAACAGGAGCAACCGATCCATCGCTGTCGCGTTCATGGCCTCGCCGTCGCCTCGCCTCTTGAATCCGGCCCAATCGCCGAGCGCGGTTGAAGTCAGCTCGCTTGGCTCTACGGGGAGCCATTTCATCGGCCAGAACGGAAGCCGGCGATCGGAGACCGCGCTTCTCTGCAGCTCCAGGACATGATGGTGGCTAGAGGCTCCAAGGACGCGCGAATATGCAACATCTAGCCCGTCTGACGGCCCTTCCAAGTATTGAAGGAAGCGCTCGCCGTCAAAAAGAAGAATGCCGCTGACGCCGGCGTCTCGATTGAAGCGGGCTGCGTCGTCCACCAGATCGTCCAGCTTGCTCCCCCGCAACCCTAGCTTGTCTCCCATCAGAGCATTCGAAGCTTCGCTGACATACACCACCGCCCTAATGGGCATCGCGCGCTCCCTCTCCATATGGTCGATGCACGTTAGCAAATATGAATGATGTAGCTCTCTCGATTGTTCCAAAGTGAGATACCGATCCTGACGTGTTCAGGAATGTGCGCGCCAGTCGCTACGCCACGTCACGCTCTGAAGCCAGCAAATGCAGCAACGATGGCGCCGTCAACGCTATCGAACCACGGACATGCCCAACACCGGTCAGTTTTATGTGCTTGCGCTGGTCCCTGTCCGGGATGAGCACGGCAACATCGTCCATGTGCGACAAATCTCTATCCGTTGCACAGCCTGCGGCGGGATTACCGACCTCAGCGGGGATGCCCTGGGAAAGATACCCGGCGGCACAGTTCTGACTTGCAATCATTGCGGCGCGCGCCAAGCCGTCAGCAATGCTCGGCTCGATGAATGTCATCACGTGTTGCCGAACGAGCCGGCTCGCCGCAATGACCAGTGAGAGCCGATCATCGGGGCAAACAGCCGCATTGCGGCTGTCAGCGATAACGAGCCCTTATCGTGACTGAACTGATTTGGCAGGCAGAACGAATTTTTGCGCAATCTCCAGCCTACTCACGTTGTCCACTGGCACAAGAACTGCAGCCTTCTGGACCGGCTCCCAAAGCACATAGCTATCCCCCAAGCGCCCCACCAGGCTCAGATTGCGCTGGACCTTCTCATCAATAGTCACATTGACCGTGCACTTGCTGCTGCCGGAAGTAATCGCCTTGGCGCGTTCGAAGCCAAGCCAGTTTGACGAGATCGGAACATAGACAATCATTACGAGCGCATAGGCCAGCCACGGCGAGTCCTTCACGGCGGCCGGCAACACTGGGGACAGGCGTACTGCCATTGCACATATACCCGTCAGCCCCACACCTATCAAAACGGGCCAGCCATTGGACCACCAAATCAAAGCGCCCATTCCGACAATACAAAGAGCCAGGGTCAGCCACATCAGCAGGTTGGCTTGGGACGGACTCGCCGTCACCTTCCCTTCGACCCACCCTCCAAGCAGCAGCGCAATCAGTATGAAGAACAACACCATGCCGATCCCCGCAAGCCCTGCCAGCGCAAGCTCACTCACCGCAACAAACTGAAAGGGATCCAGGCCGAAGTGCCCCCAATACGCCTTCAAATAGAAGGCCCTTGAATCAATCCGAACGTGACGAGCGCCGAACCCCATCCAGCAACATCAGCCATCGTTAGCGTCTTCTGCGTACGTTCCATGTATCCCCTTCCATCGATGCAGCCCCGCCACATAGTGGCATGCAGCGCTCAGTCCTGCAGGATCCACCCCATTAACGTGACGCGTCACGCCCGGCCACCCCGCCCATTGGCGCCCCACCCCTCCCCAACTATAGTTCCACCCCTCACAAGGACGAGGCGGCACACATGCCCTATATCGGAATCGGACTCCACGTACTGGCAGCCATCTACTTCGCGGTGCACGCCATCCGCTCGGGCCAGAGCCTCTATTGGCTCATCCTGCTCTTCTCGTTCCCACTGCTCGGCAGCGTCGTCTACTTCCTGGCGATCTACTTCCCGGAAGTCCGCCATTCGCGCGGCGCCCGGCAGGTTGTCCGTTCCGCCAAGCAGCTCATGGACCCGGGCCAGGACCTGCGCAATGCCCGCGCCGAACTGGCCCGCACGCCCACCGTGCAGAACCGGGTTCGCCTGGGCATGACGCTGCTGGATGCCGGCCAGGCCGAGGAAGCCAGGACCCTGCTTGAACAGGCAGCCAGCTCGCCGCTGGGCGACGATCCCTACATCCTGACCGGCCTTGCCCGTGCCCGCCTCGAGTCCGGGCACGCTGCGCTTGCGGTGGAGACGCTGGACGGCCTGTTCGCACGCCACCCGGACGTGCGCCGCAAACCGGAACAGACCTTGCTGTACGCGCAGGCATTGGCAACCGCGCAAGCCCCCGGTGCCCGCGCCGCATTCGAGCGCGCCGTGGAATGCGGAAACGATGCGGCCGCTCGCTGCCTCTACGCCGAATGGCTGATGGCACAGCCGCAACCCGACGATCGCGAGCAAGCCCGCATCCTGTTCGCCAGCATCATCGACGATGCCCAGCATTGGTCGCGCCACGCACGGAGCCACAATGCCACATGGCTGGAGCGGACCAAGGTTGCGTTGAAGGGCTACTGACGCCTAGCAGCCGTTGGCAATCCTGTCGCATTCGCCTCGCTCACAGCTTCGCCAGGCAGATGCCGACACTCGCTAGGCTTGCACCACCGACATCGCCGATAGCGTTGTAGCGCAAGGCTCCAGCTCGGTTGCGTCGTATGCAACGATTCTGAAAATGTTGAAAGTAGTGACGTCATCAGCCCTACTGCATTGGCATCGCACGCAACCGGGCGTATTCCTTTTCGCGCCGCCAATACATCGGTGGTCGGGGCTCGAAATCCCGGTAACGCGACTGTAGTTTGCGCTTGCCAGTCGGCACCACGCTTTGTGGTGCCGGCTGGCAATCCGTCGGCCGGCTATGGCGGGCGGTGCGTGGGGGCCTCGTGCCCACCGGGCCTAGTCGCGTACCGGATTTCGAGCCACGCATCGTCCGCCACCTTTATCGGTGGCGGCTTCTGCATGCACGCAAGGAGCCCCACCATGACCCAGCCCCACTCCCCTGCCCCGCACCCGATCCACGACGCGCCTGCGAATGGCCCGGCGCTGGACCCGAACACCCTCATCGCCCTGCTGCACAGCATCGGCGCCGGTGCCGCCTCCGATGGCCAGCCCTGGCCGGAACGCCACCAGATGCCGGGCCGGCGCATCGCCTTGGCGGATACCGACTGCTCCTTGGCCGGCCTTCGCGTGGTGCTGGAGATTCTGCTGGCCGCGCAGCGCGCCCGCGAGAACGGCGAGCTGGAGCAGTACGTCGGCCCGCGCGTGATGGAGGGGCTGATCATGGCCGGAATCGGCCTTACCGCACACGCCAGTACCCGACTGCATCCGGAGGGCTGAGTGGCCTGGTGGCGCTGGGCGGCCACCGCGCTCTGTCTTGTGGTGGTGGTTGCGGCACAGACGCAGTGGCTGGCACCGCCGGTGCACTCGCCTGTCGCGTTCCAAAGCATCAACGACCATCGATTCTCACAACTGCGCCGCCAAGCCGTGCAGTTCGTGGAGGCTCGGCCACGACAGGGCTTCCAGTTCGTCGAGCGGCATCGAGATGCCGAGTTCCAGGTTCATTGCCGAGGCATACCCGTGCTGTGGCTGGAGAGGCGCCCGCAACATCTGCTGTTGCAGGTCTCACTGGACGCGAAGCAGCGGGCGCCCGCCGTTGTGCGGTTGCGGGCGCTCCTCCAATGGCAGTTGGAGCCGTTGGATTACCTGGAGCAGGTATTGGCTGGTGTGCCGGAGCCTGTTCTGCTGGATCGGGTGCTGCGGATTCTTGCTGGTGATGTGCCTTATGGGGCGCGATGTGGCGTGCCGTAGTCGAGCATGGCGCGACTCTACAGGGCTGCGGGCCTGCGAGGGTTCGGGCTCCAGCCCTGCCGCTCGTCACCTGCGCGACAGGCATTGGCCTAGTGATCATGCGAGTCACCTCCCGGCATCGATCCAGCCCGCATCGCGCGCACGTGCAAGATCTTCTGGCGTATCGATATCCAGGCCCAGTTCCGGTGCTTGAAGGGCATGCACGGCATCGATGGGAAGCTGCCTCAAGCGCGCTCCGAAGCCGCGGTCACCGCTTGCACCCACTTGATTGAACCATGCGCGCGGCACTACTGCGGGAATGCCAAGCACATTTCCGTGGCGGGTACCCGCGCACCCTGACGCCGAGACGCTGGCACCCGAAAGCAGCGCCTGCAGATGGGAGCGCTCGATTGCGGGCTGGTCGCATGCCACGATCATCACCACAGTCACGGTGGGCAGCAGGTGTGCGCCGGCAACCTGCAGGCTGCTTGCCAGGCCGCGTTCCCAGTGCAGGTTGGTTACCGGAGTGGCCTCCAGCCCGGCAATGCTGGATGTCACGGCCTGTGCGTTCGCGCCCACCACGACCAGCACCTGCGCTGGTGCGAGCTCCAGCGCCAGCCGCACTACGCGATGTACCAGGGTCTCGCCCTGCCGGGTCAGAAGCTGCTTGGGCTGGCCGAGCCGGGTGCTCCCGCCCGCAGCCAGCACGACGACCGCATGCGCGTCAGTCACCTGCCGTGCGCGCTTCGCCATTGCTGCAGTTGCGCGGCGATGCTGAGCGAAATCGCCTCTGGCCCTCGGCCGCCGATGTCCAGGCCGACCGGTGATCGAAGTCTCGGGGAAAGGCGGTGGCGCTGATCCGGTGTCAGCAGCTTGAACAGGTCCTCGCGCCTTCGCCGCGGACCCAGCAGTCCAATGAACGCGACTTTGGTATCAGCCAGGGCCACCAGCGCCTCCCGGTCCAGTTCGAAATCGTGATGAATCACCAGTGCCGCGTCGCACCGGTCGCCATGAAGGGCCTCGGCCGGGCTGGTCTGAAGATGCGCATCTGCGCACTGCCCGGCTGAGGCCCAGCGCGCTCGCCGTTCGGCCACGCTGACCCGCCACCCCAGGCCCCGCAGCAACGGAACCAGGAAGGGCGTTTCCGGACCGCCGCCCAACACCAGGGCCCGCGGAAGCCGGGGCAACGGCAAATGCCATTCGCCCTCGCCAAAGGGCTGCGTACCCTCCAGCGGATGCAGCTGCCACGCCTGCTCGTGATGGCCGGCACGGAAAATGACCTGGCCCGACGTGCGAAGGTCGCGCTGGAGCGACACGCCCTCGCGCAACCACGCCTCGATGACGGCGTCGATGCCGGCCATGGCACGCAATGGCAGGAGCGCAATCCGCAGCCGGCCGCGGCACCCGAGCGCGGACCCACTCAACAGGTCGTCGTCACTGCGGGTGTCGATCTCGATCCAGTCGACCCGCCCTGCCGCGCTCACCTGTTCCGCGCGTCGCGCGAGCTCGGGCTCCAGGCACCCGCCGCTGAGCCAGCCGACCTGGCCGCCGTTGCAGAACAGCACCATGTCGCCGGCACCGGCGTAGGTGGAGCCATCGGTTTCCAGCACCAGCGCGAGCACGGCGTGCTCCCCCGCGCGCATGCGCGTCAAGGCCGTCTCGAGTACGCCGCGCGGGCTGCCTTCGGCGAGGAAGCTCGGCGGTGCGGACAGGGCCTCGGCAAGATCGCCGGGCTCCCCTCCGCCTGCGGCGGAGGCCTCCAGAGTGGGCGAGGCTGCGGGTCGGTCCATGCGCAAGGGTCAGCTCACGTCGGGCAAGCCGGGCAGCAGCTTGTCCAGGGTAATGGGATAGTTGCGCACGCGCACGCCGGTTGCGTTGTAGACCGCATTGGCGATCGCGGCGCCGACCCCGCAGATGCCCAGTTCACCCACACCCTTGGCCTTCATCGGCGAGATCACCGGATCCAGCGTGTCGAGGAAGACCACTTCCTGGTACGGGATGTCGGCGTGCACGGGAACCTCGTAGCCGGCCAGGTCGTGGTTGATGAACAAGCCCAGCCGTTTGTCGACCACCAGCTCCTCCATCAGGGTCGCGCCCGCACCCATCACCATCCCGCCGATGACCTGGCTGCGTGCGGAGAGCGGATTGAGGATCCGGCCGCCATCGCATACGGCAAGCATGCGGCGGATGCGCGTCTCTCCAGTGTAGGCATGCACGGCAACCTCGCAGAAATGCCCTGCATAGGTGCCGACGTCGTAGCCTTGTTTGAAGTCGCCGAAGGCAATGCCGTCCTCCGCCGACAGTGTGCCCGCCTCCGCCAGCTTGATCGTCCGCCCACCCGCCTGGATGCGGCCATTGGCGAAATCTGCGGTGTCGCCGTCGAAGCCCAGTTTCTCGCCCACCTTGCGGCGCAGGCTGACGCACGCCGCGTACACGCCCGCGGTCGAGCTTGCCGCGCCCCACTGGCCGCCGGAACCGGCGGAGGCGGGATGACGGGAGTCACCGAGGGTCACCTGGACCCGGTCCAGCGGCACGCCCATGGTCTCGGCTGCCGTCTGCGCGATGATCGTGTAGGAGCCGGTGCCGATGTCGGTCATGTCGGTCTCCACAATCACCCCGCCCTGGCCGTCAAGCCGGACCCGCGCGGCCGACTTCATCGTCGGTGCGCCGCGATAGCCCGCGGACACGCCCATGCCGACCAGCCAGTCCCCTTCCCTGACCTGCGCCGGCCTGGGGTTGCGCTTGTTCCAGTTGAAGCGCTCCGCGCCTTCGCGCAGGCAGCGCACCAGGTTGCGGTCGGAGAACTTCTTGGACGGATCGCCGGGTACCACCTCGGGCTCGTTGAGGATGCGGAACGCGACCGGGTCGAGACCCAGCTTCTCGGCCATTTCGTCCATCGCCACTTCCAGCGCCATGTGGCCCGGTGCTTCGCCCGGTGCGCGCATCGCATTGCCTTCGGGCATGTCGAGCGTGGCGATGTAATTGGCCACCAGGCGGTTGGCGCCCGCATAGAGCTTGGGCGTCTGCAGGGTGCCGTTTTCGCCATCCTCGCCGTTGATGTTGCCCGACCAGTTCTCATGGGCGATGGCGGAGATCCGGCCATCCTTTCCGCAGCCGATCCGCACGCGCTGGAGGGTGGCGTGCCGGTGCGTGGTGTTGTTGGGCATCAACGGGCGTTGCAGCGCGATCTTCACCGGTCGCCCGACCTGCTTGGCCGCCAGCGCGGCCAGCACCGCGTCGGCACGGATGAACAGCTTGCCGCCGAAGCCGCCGCCGATATAGGGCGAGTCCACACGCACCTTGGCAGGATCGATGCCGAGGATCGCCGCCATGCCCTGCCTGGCCCAGTCGATCATCTGGTTCGCCGTCCACAGCGTGAGCGTGTCACCCTCCCAGGCGGCGATGGTGGCGTGCGGCTCCATCATCGAATGACTTTCGTCGGACGTGTGGTAAGTCTCGTCGAGCTTGACCGCGGCGCTCGCGTAGGCGGTGTCGAAATCGCCCAGCGCCTGCCGGTCGGGCTTGCCGTCACGCCCCTTTGCCAGCGGCGCGGACGGTGCCAGGGCCGGGAAATCGAAGCGGCCCTTGCTGCGCTCGTAGCGGGTGCGGATCAGCGCTGCGGCGGCGCGGGCCTGCTCGAAGGTCTCTGCCACCACGCAGGCGATGGCCTGGTGGTAGTGGGCCACTTCGGGTCCGCCGAACAGCGGCGCATTGTTCCAGTTCGATGTGCCGACCGGCTTGGTTTCCGGTGCGGTGATGACCGCCAGTACGCCGGGCGCGGCACGTGCGCGGGAGGCATCCATCGAAATGATGCGCCCCTTGCCGATGCCCGCACCGACGATGTAGCCGTAGGCCTGGTTCGGCGCCACGTCGTGGCGCTCGTAGGCATAGGGGGCGGTGCCGGTGGTCTTGCGTGGTCCGTCGATGCGCGGCGTCGACTTGCCGACGACCTTGGCCTTGTCGAACAGGTTGTCGCCGGCGGGGGCGTTGAATTCAAGGGGCATCAGCGCTCTCCTTCCACCAGCACCGCTGCGAGAGTGCGCTCGGCGAGCGCGATCTTGAACGCGTTCTCCGGCGTCGGACGGGCACCGGCGAACACCTGCCGGGTCGCGGCCTTTACGCCGTCGCGCAGCAGCGGTTCGGCTGCCTCGACGCGCCACGGTTTCGGCGCAACCCCACCGAAGGCGAACCGCGCCGAGCCGTCACGCTGCACGACCGCGGCGACCGACACCAGTGCGAACGCGTAGGACGCGCGGTCACGTACCTTGTGGTACACGTGCCGACCGCCCAGGGGTTGTGGCAGCGTGACGTGGGTGATCAGCTCACCGCGCTGCAGCACGTTGTCCTGCTGCGGCTTGTCGCCGGGGGAACGATGGAAATCGGCAATCGGGATGCTGCGCGTACTGCCGTCACCCCTGACGGTCTGGATCGAGGCGTCCAGCACCCGCAGGGCCACCGCCATGTCGCCCGGATAGGTCGCGATGCAGCTGTCCGAGGTGCCGATCACGCCCATCTGCCGGGAGAACCCCTCGAGTGCGCCGCAGCCGGATCCGGGCAGGCGCTTGTTGCAGGGCAGATTGGGGTCGTAGAAATACGGGCAGCGTGTGCGCTGCAGCAGGTTGCCGCCGGTGGTGGCTTTGTTGCGCAACTGCCCGGAGGCGCCTGCCACGATCGCGCGGGTCAGCACCGCGTAGTCGCGGCGCACGCGCTCATGCGAGGCCAGTGCGGTATTGGTGACCAGCGTGCCGATGCGCAGGCCGCCCTCGTCGGTGGGTTCGATCCTGTCCAGGCCGATGTCCTGCACATCGACCAGGTGCGCTGGCGTCTCGACCTCCAGCTTCATCAGGTCGAGCAGATTGGTCCCTCCGGCCAGGAACTTCGCGCCCTCGGTACCGGCGACGGCCTTGGCGGCCTCGGCCGGGGATTTGGCGCGTTCGTAACTGAAGGCCCTCATGAGCGCCTCCCTGCAGAGGTTACGCCAGCGACCTCTTCCATCGCTTCGGCAATGTTGGAATAGGCACCGCAGCGGCAGAGGTTGCCGCTCATGCGTTCGCGCATTTCCATGTTGGTGGCACGGGGCCGTGCGCTGACATCCGCCTGCACATGGCTGGGGACACCCCGCTTGATCTCGTCCAGTACCGCCACCGCCGAGCAGATCTGCCCCGGCGTGCAATACCCGCACTGGTAGCCATCATGCTTGATGAAGGCGGCCTGCATCGGATGCAGGTCATCGGGGGTGCCGAGGCCTTCGATGGTGGTGATGGCATCGCCCTGGTGCTGTACCGCCAGGCTGAGGCAGGCATTGATGCGCTCACCGTTGACCAGCACGGTACAGGCGCCGCATTGACCGTGGTCGCAGCCCTTTTTCGTTCCAGTCAGCTTCAGATGTTCGCGCAGGGCATCGAGCAGCGTGGTCCGGGTGTCGAGCTCAAGCTCCCGCCGCTCGCCGTTGACGGTCAAGGCCACCGTGCTGATGACCGGCGGCCTGGGCGGCGGGGGCGCCGCCAGTTCGGCGGCGAGCGATGATGCCCCCGGTGCGGCGGACATCGCCACGGTCGTGACGCCGCCGGCGATCACCTGGCGACGCGTCAACTTCATTCCTTCATCACAACTTGGCACAGTGACCTCCTGGCGTTCGGGGAAACCCCGTGGCTGGATGGACGCGCTCACACTACCGAAGGGCCACTATGCCCCTCTGCGGGGTACAGATCTGTGAAGTCGGTCGGAGGCGCGCCGGCATCATCGGCCGAGCCTGCTGGTCGGTCATCTTCAACGCCGCCTCTGGCAAGAGTGCGCCACTGACACTGATCTGCGCCACTTCCCCACTGATGCGTGCACATCCGGCATCGCCCGGACGGAGCGATCCATGCCTTGGAGTTCGAAGAAAAGGGCAAGGAGTTCACGGTGCGCGGCGACGTGCCGGTGGTCTTCAACAGCATGACCCACGTCATCAATGCCGCACTGGATGGCCTGGGCTTGGCATACGCACCGGAACCGCTGGTGGCCGAGCACATCGCGCAAGGCAGGCCGAAGGAGCACTTTCCCGACCATCATTCTTTTCGAACATCAAGCTGACGTTGAATCGCGACGCGAACACGTTCGGCAGCCTCGAGGCTGACGCGCTCCTCAAGCACATCGGCCAGATCGTATAGCTGCTCCGGCCGCAGGCCGATGTTCATGCTGATTCCAATGTGGGACTGCAATTGGGGCTCCACCCCGTACATGGCGGCCAGCATGCTGACCGTAGCCAATTCGCGGCTTTGCCAATCAAGATTGTCGCGCTCGAAGATGTCGCCGAAGAGGTGCGTACGGAGGTATTGATTTGCTTGCGGGGCAAAATCGAACAAAGGCCCTGAGACAGGAGCGCCGGCCAGCCTGGTCTGGTTTGCCGTGCCTGCAGCGAGCAAGGCATCGCCTGTGGGAATCGGCTTGCGGGGCTCGCGGCCGGCGTCATCCTGGATGCCCTGCTGTCTACGCGCATCCGCCACCTTCATCAGTTCGCTCAACGCGTTCAGGCTCCGAGGAAACCCCGCATAAGCGTAGAGCTGCATCAGGAGCTCTCGCGTTTCGGCCAAACTCAATCCCGCGTCCAGGCCCTGGCTCAACGCCTGACGAAGGCCATCCAAGTCGCCGGCCGCTGCGAAGGCGCCGATCGGAATGATGGCTTTCCGGCGCGGATCCAGTTCAGTTGTGGGGGCTTGATTTGATTTGGTGTGCATCGCTATTCCTTCGTGTGCGAAAGCCATCTGACCAGGAACGGCAGCAAGCGTCGCCGCGACCAGCAGATTGGCAAGAAGGCTGGGCCCCAAGATGGGCAGCCAGCCTCTAGAACGACTCAATGCGGACCTCTACGGCCCCGGTCTTGCGAAGGAGCTGCAGCCCTCCTTCGATGCGACCCAGCCTTACGAGACCTTTTGAATAGCCAAAAGGCCTGTGAAAAATCGCCAGGTTTCCCCAAGGCGCATAGAAGGCCATATCACCTGCCACGGGCGTGATTCCCTCCGGCTCGCCCTCCACGTTCAGACTGCGCGGCAGCTGCGCAATCTTCTCAGTCGCGGCGTAGTCTTCAAGTTGTAGGGTCAGCGGCAACTGGGCAATGAACTCGCTTGCAGGAAGGCTGTCCTCCAGGGTGGCTGACAGCACTTGATCATTGATGATCAGTCGAATTTTCATGGGATGAATCTCCTGATTGGCCTCAGTTCTGGCGGCAGCGACGGCTGGATGATCGGGCGCGGCTGAGCAAGCTGCTACCGCCCCAAAAGCAACAAGGAGCACGAGCAGCTTCGCCGCTATGGAAGTGAGGCGCGTCATCGTCTCGGGGCCTGTGTGGCAATCCCCGCGGCTGACGTGTGCATCTCTTCAGCCGCAGTGGCGTAGGCAAGCAGCGCGGCAAGCAACAGGATGCCCGCACTGGCCAGGAACGTACTGGCAAAGCCAAGGCTGTCGAACAGCAGTCCGCCGAGGGTGGCGCCCAGCGCGATGGAGCACTGCACCACCGCAACCATCAGCCCGCCGCCGGCCTCGGCGTTGTCGGTGAAGGTGCGCGCCAGCCAGCTCCACCAGCCGACCGGTGCGGAGGTGGCCAGCAGACCCCACGCCGAGAGCAGTGCGGCGGTCGGCCAAAGATGGGGCCCGAGTGGAACCAGAGTGACGGCAATCAGCGCCATGAGCGCGGGAACAATCACCAGCGTGCGGTAGAGTCCGCGCCTGATGAATGCCCCGATGGCAAGTGTGCCCACGAAACCGCTCACTCCGATCGCCAGCAGAACCCACGGAACAGCAGGTACCCCAGCATGCGTGACCCGCTCCAGGAACGGCCGCACGTAGGTGAACAGGGCAAACTGCCCCATGAAGAACGCAGCGCAGGCCATCATGCCCAGTGCCACCACGCGTCGCCGCAGCAACACGACGACTCCGCTGTGTGATCGGCCTTCCTCCGCTTCCATGGACGGCAGACAAACCCACTGCCAAGCCAGGGCGACAGCTGCCACCGGCAGAAGACAGAGGAATGCGCCGCGCCATCCGATCATGCTGCCGAGATAGCTGCCCAGTGGCGCCGCAATGACCGTTGCAAGGGCGTTGCCACTGTTGAATATCGCCAAGGCTCGCGGGACCTCGGCCTCCGGTACCAGCCGCATCGCGGTTGCGGCGGACAATGACCAGAAGCCGCCGATCACTACGCCGATCAGCGCACGGCCTGTCATGTAGACCGGATAGTTCTGGGCCAGCGCCACCACCAGTCCCGACACCGCCATCAACGCCGTGAGAGTCAACAGCAACGTTCGGCGGTTCACGCTACCCGCCAATCGCGAGATCGACAGGCTGGTCAACACTGCAAATACACCCGAAATGGCAATACCGTAGCCGGCAAGGCCTTCGCTCACGTCCAGGTCTGCTGCCAAGGGAGTGAGCAGGCTCACCGGCATGAATTCCGAGGCGATCAACGCGAAGACGCACAGCGTCATTGCGAGCACGCCGCCCCAGTTGGCGCGATGTGCGAGGGGGTCGGTGCGGCTCATTTCCCGGCCAGGCCGCGCTGGAAGAACGTGGCCAGCTTGTCAAAGGGAATCAGCTGGATGCGGTCGTACAGATCCACGTGGCCAGCACCCTTCACCCAGTAGATCTCCTTCGGCTGCCCTGCCCTTCGGTAGGCGTCTTCGCTGAACTCGCGGGAATGCGCGACGTCGCCGGAGACGAAGAGCATTGGCCGGGGAGAGATCGTCTCAATGTCGTTGAAGGGATAGAAGTTCATGAATTTGACCAGGCTGCTGAAGAGCGGCTGGGTTGTCAGTTCGGCCTTGTCACCCTTTGGCGTATAGGCGCCGCGCGGGGTGCGGTAGAAGTCGAAGAACTCACGCTGGATGGCGGGCGTGTCAGCATCGAGGTGGTTCACGGTGCCAGGCACGAACACCGGCGGCCCGCCCTTGAATTCGGCCAGACGCTGGTCTGTTGCGGCCTGGATCACCGCCTTGCGCTGCTCCAGCGACTGGCCACTGTTCAGCCCCTGCCGTGCTGCCGCGCCCATGTCGTACATGCTGACCGTGGCGATGGCCTTGATGCGTGGGTCGATCTTGGCGGCACTGATTACAAAGCTGCCGCTGCCACAGATGCCCAAGCCGCCGATGCGGTCCGGGTCGACAAATGACTGCGTGCTCAGGAAATCCACGGCCGCACTGATGTCGTCCGAATAGATTTCCGGCGCCACCAGGTGTCGCGGTGCGCCGCCACTCTCGCCCCAGAAGGAAAGATCGATCGCCAGCGTGACGAAGCCCTGCTCGGCCAGCTTCTGCGCGTAGAGCTGGGAACTCTGCTCCTTCACTGCGCCCATCGGGTGGCCAACGACCACTGCGGGGGCGCGGCTGCCGTCGGGCAGGCCTTGAGGGCGGTAAAGCGTACCCATCACCTGCATCTGGTACTGGTTGTGGAAGCTCACGCGCTCCCCCTTGACCGTGGGGCTGCGGTAGAAGTTGTCGGCTCCAAGGGGCGGGGCCGGCACCGGTGCGTCAGCGGCCATGGCCGAAGCTGGAACGTAGAGGCTGGCGAGCAGCGCCAGTAATAGCGTGGTGCGTTTCATCGGCGTATGGCCTCGGTTGGGGACTCGGGTCGCCACGATAGGCGCCAGCCCCTATATCGATAAGCCAGTTGAAAGTTGATGCATTACTGAGTTGCGCTCACAATTGACCCATGAGCACCGTGAAGACCCATGACCTACAAGCGTTCCTGGTAGTGGCGCAGGAGCAGAGTTTCACCAAGGCGGCCGTTCGTCTTGGGGTAACGCCCTCTGCGCTGAGCCATTCGATGCGCCTGCTGGAAGAGCGCCTGGGAATTCGCCTGCTCGCGCGGACCACGCGCAATGTCTCTCCCACTGAAGCGGGCGAGCGCCTGATGCGCTCCATCGCACCACATTTCGAGGCCATCGGTGCCAGCGTGGAGGCGCTGGGTGACCTGCGCGACCGCCCAGCTGGAACGCTACGAATCTCATGCACGGATGATTCCATGGAGACCATCATCCGTCCGCGGCTTGCCGGATTCCTGGACGCATACCCGGACATTACGCTTGAGTTCTACGTGGATTACGGCTTTACCAATGTGGTGGAGCAGCGCTTCGATGCGGGCATCCGGCTCGGAGAGGCACTGAGCAAGGACATGGTTGCTGTCAGAGTCGGCCGCGATTGGCGTCTGGTCGTGGTGGGCTCACCCGACTACTTCGAGAAGTATCCGAAGCCGAAGAAGCCTGCCGACATTACGCGCCACCGCTGCATCCACATCCGACATCGCCCAAACGGTGCCATCTATGCGTGGGAGTTCGAAGAGAAGGGCAAGGAATTCACCGTGCGCGGCGACGGGCCGTTGGTCTTCAACAGCATGACCCACGTTATCAATGCCGCAGTGGATGGCTTGGGCTTGGCATATGCACCGGAACCGCTGGTGGCCGAGCACATCGCGCAAGGCAGGTTGGTGGCGGTGCTGGACAGGTGGTGCGTCCCCTTCCCCGGCTATCACCTCTACTACCCGAACCGTCGGCAGCCATCACCCGCATTTGCGGCACTGGTTGCGTGGTTGAAGCTGGATAGGTGAAGCGGGCCGCAGTGTAGTTCCCCTTAAGTGTCCTGTATGGGCTGGAAATCGGCACCCGCCTTTTCCCGATGAACATCCCTGATCAGTACTGACCACTAGTCCCACTGTGACCAATCATCATCAGGGCATGGAGCGATCTTGGAACATGGGACGGGGCGCTAATCCGCCATATCGGGAGAGTCTCAGCTGGCGGGGGTGGGGTGCCTTCTCGGGATTGCCAGCCATGGGGGATTAGGAAGGAGCAAATACAGGGTTGAGGGCTAGACCTTTGGCACCAGCCGCATCTAGAGCTTGTCAAAGCGACGGGCAAGTCAGTCACGCTGCGGTGACAGAAGGCACACGCCGCTTCAGGCTGCGCCGGCGCATGTTGAGCCCGCAGCCGAGGATGTTCCTTGGTGCTACCGGAGATCGACATGGCACAGAACAATCAGAACCAGCAGAACCAGCAGAACCAGCAGAACCAGGATCAGCGCAATGAGCGCAATGAGCAGAATCAGCAGGAACAGCGCAACGAGCGCAATCAGCGCTGAGTTACGCCGGGGGCGGGTCGACTGACCCGCCCTTTCCCAATCTGGTGGAGGGTGCCATGAACTTCTCGATTGATAGCCTCTTCAAGCACCGAAAGGTGCTTTTTTTGTCTTCGCACCACCGAAATGCGGGCCTTGCCTACGTAGTGTCTGCGCCTGACGCTGGGACAGACGACTATCGGTCCTCGCTCTGGTTTACCCCCTCTGCCGGTTCAGTCGCCCCGGTGTTGCTGGCGTCCCAGGGGGGTGTCAGCTCCCCGCAGCTAAGCCCCGACGGTCAATCAATCGCCTTCCTATCCAGCCGCGGCTCGGCCGGTCGCCCAGAACCCCATTTGATTCGCACCACTGGCGGGGAGGCTCAAGCGCTGGCGGGTGTGTCCGAGTTGAATGTATCCAGTCTCCTGCAATGGCACCCCGACGGCCGTCGCCTCCTTGCCTTGGTCTCCCTTCCCCATGCCGAGGACCCCGACGATGATGCCGCGCATGCTCAGCGCCCACTGGTAATCAACCACTTGCCCTACAAGCTGGATGGAACGGGGTATACAGTCGGCACCCGAACCCATTTGTTCTGCTTGGACGCACAAGGCTGCACGAAGCCGCTTCCCCTGACCGCAGGAGATTACGACGTGCGGTCGGGAGCTTGGTCGCCAGACGGACGAACGTTGGCCTATGCACGAACATCTTCTGGTTGCCTTCGTCATCGCGTGAACCTGTGGCTGGTTGGGCCAGAATCGAACCATGGGCAGATCACCGCGGACTTTGCGACTGTGGCCAGCGTGTGCTGGTCACCGGATGGGTCGCGCCTTGCATTTGCCGGCAACAAGCGGGAAGGCGACTCAGCGACGTTTCTCTACATCTGGTCCCACGAGGAAGGCGTGGTTGGCCCCGTCCTGCCCTTCACTTTGGAAGGCATGCAGATTGCGTGGGCCCCCGATGGCCGATCAATTGCCACCGTGATCACGCATCGAGGCTGCTTTGAAGTGGCCGTTGTCGCTCTCGAATCCGGAGAACACTATTTGCTTCCGGCACATCAGGACCAGGTTTCAACGATGCATCCATGCGGTGAATCGTTGGTGCTCGGTGCATCTAGCTACACACAGCTGGACGAACTCTACCTCTCAGCGTGGGCACCGGAAGCAGAACGTCGCCGCCTGACTTCGCTCAATACAGAGTTAAGCGCGACCCTGCCGGTGTCCTGCACCCTGCGCTCCTTCGAGGTGCCGAGTGGGAACGGGTCGGCGGAGTCCGTGGACGCCTGGATTCTACAGCCTACAAAGCAGCAGAAGGGCCCGTTACCCCTCTTGGTAGATTTCCATGGCGGCCCCCACAGCGTTGCACTTATGGACTTCGCTGCGCACGTCTACGTTTATCAGGCAGTGGCGGAAGGCTGGACCGTGGTGGCGCCCAATCCGGTCGGTTCAAACGGATACGGCAAGGACTTCGAGAAGCGTCTGATCGGTCGGTGGGGCGAACTGGACCTCCCTCAAGTCGAATCCATCGTTGAGCAGCTGCGCCTGGAGGGGATCGCTGGCGAAACGGTGGCCTGTGCAGGGAAATCCTACGGGGGTTTTCTCAGCGCTTGGGCAATATGCCACAGCGACACCTTCTCGGCGGCCGTGGTCAGCGCGCCCGTGGCCAACATGCAGTCACATGCCGGCACCTCAGATTCGGGCTACTACGTCACCCCGTATGCGATGGATGGCCAACCGGACGCGTGCCCTGACCGCTACCGCAGACTTTCTCCTCTGTCCCATGTGTCGTCCGCCAGAGGACCAGTACTGTTGCTCAACGGAGCGGAAGATCAGCGTTGCCCTACGGGACAGTGTGAAGGGCTCATGGCTGGCCTGGCATGTAGATCGAGGCAACCGGTGCAGATGGTCGTATACCCGGGAGGCACCCATTCGTTGGCAGCCACAGGCCGACCCAGCCATCGTCGCGACTACCACCAGCGCATCGTCCGATTCCTAAACCGCGCTCGAAAAGCAGAACAAGAACAGGGGAAGGAAGTGGCCCAGGAGACAACGTTGACGTAGTCGACGAGTCTTGATGGATCGGATGCTGCGGGTTGTTGCTGGTGAGGTGCCTGACGGGGCGCGATGCGGCGCACAGTAGCCAAGCGTGGCTCGGCTCTACAACGGCGTTGGCTGCGCGGGCTCGGGTTCGTGGATGGACCCTTCAAGCAGGGCGACGTAGGTATCCAGCCGGGTACGCAAGCCGATCAGCATCCAGCCCAGCAGGTACAGCAGCACCATGGCGAAGATGAGCAGTGCGCCTAGCAGGCCAACATCGAAAGCGCCCGCCCAGTCACCCCATTTCCATCCACGGAACTGCAGGTAGAGGGCAATCAACAGCGGGAATGGTCCCAGCCGCTGCAGGCCGCCATACATCATGCCCATGCGCTCCATCATGTTTGTGCGCAAGGTGCTGACGAACTTGAGTCGCCGCTCGCGCTGGACGCGCGGGAATCCGCGAAGCTCGGTCACCACCGCTTGCCAGTGAGCGAAGTCTTCATCCATCTCGCGGGCGTGCGAGAGCCGCGGCTGGCTGAACTGGCGAATGCCCCTGCGGGCGGCCAGGACGCCACCGACAATGAACCCTCCGATTTCGATTGCCAGGCAGGCAACCACCACCTGGAGCACTGCGCCAACAGGCAGCCATCGATCCGGAAGCTGACCAATGAGAATGCCGATGATCGCCGCACCCATGCCGATGCGGAACGCCCACGTCTCCACCCTGCCCGCCTTGGGGTAGATGCTGTGCTCAACCAGCCCCTGCACCCGCTGGTAGAGCCAGTGGAACGTGAGTTCCTGCGAACCGGTCTTTGCCGGCGGATCGAATCCGCCCCCTGCCTGCATGTCCATTGCGCCCCCTGCCCCGCCGGCGCGGATGCCGGCCCCCGGCCATCGTAGCCGAGGTTGGCAGGGGCGGCATACGGCCTTGCCGTGTAATCGTCAGGGCCAGGATCTTCCCATGGTCGAGCATGGCTCGACTCTACAGAGGCGAAGCCTGCGGGCCGACCCGCACATGCACCGCATGGCTGATGCCACGATGGAACATCTTGGCGTATGGACAGACGCGTTCGGTGTTGCGAACGAGTTCGCAGGCCAGGTTCTCATCCATGCCGGGAAGATGTACCACGATCTCGGCCGACAGCAGGTACAGCCCATCTGCCGGATCACGGGCGAAGGTGACCGCCACTTCGATGCTGGGGTTGTGCAGCAGCAGACCCGCACGCGCAGCCACCAACGCCATGGCACCGTGGAAGCAGCCGGCATAGCTCGCAGCCAGCAGTTGCTCGGGATTGGCACCGCCGCCCGGCCCACCGAGTTCCGGCGGCAGGCGCAGGTCCAACGCCAGTGCACCGTCGTCTGATCGCACGACGCCGGACGCCCGCCCGTGCTGGGCCTGGCCCCCGCTCACCCGCACGCGGCCGGTGTACAGCGGCCTCACGTCGTCGCCCTGGTAGCGGTCCAGCATAGCGGGCGAAGGCGGTTTCAGCTCGGTCATTGCATGGCTCCATCAAACGCAGCTGCTGCAGGCGATCGATTCGCCGCTCAGGCAGGCTTCCGCTGCAGCAGGCCGGACTGCTGCAGCCAGGCTTCGAAATCGACCTGCCCCAGCCACGCGAGCCCGACCGGTACCAGCGTGTCGATCTGCAGCGGCGCGCCGAAGTACAGCGCCTTGGCATCCGCAACGACCTGCCGGGAATCACCCGTCAGTTGCAGATACTGCCTGGCCAGATCCGCCATCGCGCTACGCTGCGGCCCGGCGATTTCCAGCACGCCATTGGCCGGCGGCTGCTGCGCGATACGTGCCACCGTTTCGGCAACATCCTCGGCGGCAATCGGCTGCACGTCGGCGGCCGGCAGCCGCAGGGTCTCCCCATCGCTGGCGGACTGGATGATGCCCGGCAGGAACTCGAAGAACTGCGTGGAATGGATGATGGTGTACGGCAGGCCCGAGTCGCGGATCAGTCGCTCCTGGGCAATCTTGCCGCGGAAATAGCCACTGGCCGCCAGCTTGTCGGTGCCCACAACAGAAAGCGCGACATGGTGGCGCACGCCGGCACGGGCGGCGGCGGTAAGGATGTTATGGCCGGCGGTTACGAAGAACGAAAGCACAGCCGCATCTTCGAACGAGGGCGAGTTGGCCAGGTCCACCACCACGTCGACGCCGTCCATGGCGGCATCCAGGCCCTCACCGGTCAGCACATCCACCCCGGTGGAGGGTGCTGCCACCACGATCTCATGCCCGGCTACGCGCAGGCGCTCCACCACCTTGCTGCCGATGCGGCCGGTACCACCGATGACGAGGAACTTCATTGCCTGTCTCCTGGAATGTGAAAGGGCTACCGGGGTGTGGCCGGGCGCAGGCATCGTAGGTAGCGTGGGCGCAAGGCAGTAGGTCCGTGACCGGCCGCGCACTGTTGCCCGGCACGCACCAGTACGCTCAGGCCCAGCCAGGCCGTGCGCCTGGGTTCAGAGGGGTGGCCTGCTGGCGCGCTTCCCAGTGCGAGATCACATCCAGCTCGAGCGCGCGCACCCGCTGCGTGCTGAAGTCGATGAAGGCCCGCACGCGCTTGGGCAGCTGGCGGCGGCTGAGGTAGCACAGGTAGTGGCCGCGATCGAGCGGCGCATGCCGATCCAGGCAGGTCACCACCCTGCCCGCCCACAGCGCTTCACGCACCTGATAGCTGGGCAGCTGGGCGATTCCGAGCCCGTCGATGACGGCCTGCAGGGCCAGGTCGGCATCGTTGAACACCATTGCGGAAGGCGGCTGCAGGTGCACTTCGGCACCGTCGACACGGAATTCCCAGGGCTGCATGCGTCCGCCCGGCAGGCGCCGCCCGATGCAGGCATGCGTGGGCAGCGCGTCCACCGACGCGGGTAGGCCGTGCGCCTGCACGTACGCCGGTGATGCACATACGACCAACTGCATCGGCACCAGCTGCTTGGCGATCACCTGGCTGTCTTCCAGCAGGCCATCGCGAAACGCCACGTCGATGCGGTCACCGGCCAGGTCGGGGGCCTGCTCGTCCAGCAGCAGCTCCACGGATACCTGCGGGTACTCGGCACGGAAGGCTGCCAGCAGAGGGGCAATCACCCGCCGGCCGAAGCCGTGGCTGGCACTGATGCGCAGGTGCCCGCGCGGCGGGCCCTCGCGCAGGTCGCGCATTTCCTCCAGCGCCTGCAGGATGCAGGTCACGCCCGGGTTGCAGCCCTCCAGGAACAGCTCGCCTTCGCGGGTGAGCGTGGTCGAGCGCGTGGTGCGCAGGAACAACCGCACGCCCAGCTGGCTTTCCAGCTTCTGCACGCTGCGGCTGACGGCCGAGCGGCCGATGCCGAGGCGGTCGGCCGCGCGCGCGAAACTGCCCTCGGACGCCACTGCAATGAAGGCCAGCACGCCGGCGTAGCTGGTGGAGAAGGACGCATTGAGCGCATCGTGGCCGTCGCTGGCCGGGCGGGGCGTTGCGGCGTTCATGGGCGGCCTGGCTCCGGGCGGGCACGTTGTGCGTGCAGGTGGCTCCGCGCCAGCTTCAACCGTTGCCTGCACGCGGCAGGATCGAGCCCCAGCAGGGGCACGATGTCCTCGAATCCGGCACCCAGCACGTCGTGCAGCAACAGCACCGCACGTGCATCGGGCGGCAGTTCGCGCAATGCGGCCAGGAAGGCCTGCCAGACCTGTTCGCTGGCAGGGCGCGATGCGGTGCGCAGGTGCGATGAGGTATCCATGCCCGGCAGACGGCCGAGCATCGGCCGCTGTGACAGGACATTGGTGCTTTTCATGCAACAGCGTGCGGCCCGGCCCCCGCCTACCGGCATTGCGAATGCAGGCCTAGCCTCGCTGTGCCCTTCACACGCTACAGGAACACACCATGACCGCACGCCTGGATTACGCCGCGCAATCCCCCGAACTGTTCAAGAAGCTCGGCCTGTACTCGCATGCCGCCCACACCGCCTCCATCGAAGGGGCCATCATCGATCTGGTCAACATCCGTGCATCGCAGCTCAACGGCTGTGGCTTCTGCCTGGACATGCACGTGAAGGAGGCCACCCTGCGTGGTGAGCGCCCGCTGCGCCTGCATCACCTGGCGGCATGGCGTGAATCAACGCTGTTCAGCCCGCGCGAGCGCGCCTGCCTGGCCTGGACCGAAGTACTGACCCAGCTGCCGGCGCAGGGTGTGCCCGACGAGTTGTACGCGCGCGTGCGCGGCCAGCTGTCCGATCAGGAAATTGTCGACCTCACCCACGCGGTGATGGCGATCAACGCCTGGAACCGCGCCAATGTCGCCTTCCGTACCACGCCCGGCACCCTGGATACGGCCTTCGGCCTGGACAAGGCCGGCCTGGCCTGACCCTTCCGCCGCTGCCCCATGCAGCGGCCCTCCCCTACCGCTTTGGAGACCTGCCATGCGTCCTTCTGTTCTGGCCCTGTCTGCGCTGCTGCCACTGTGCAGCGCTGCCGCCACCCCGCCCTCTGCGGCGCCCGAGCCCTTGGTGCGCGAGGTGATGACCCGCGCCCTTCCGGAGCAGCCCGGCAAGGAAGCGCTGATCCTTACCGTGGAGTACCCGCCGGGTGGCGTCGATCCTGTCCACCGCCACGATGCCCACGGCTTCGTCTATGTCCTGGAAGGACGGATCGTGATGGGTGTGGCCGGCGGCAAGGACGTCACCCTTGGCCCGGGCGAGGCCTTTCATGAAGGCCCGGCCGATCTGCATACCGTGGGTCGCAACGCCAGCGCCACCGAGCCGGCGAAGTTCGTGGTGTTCCTGATCAAGGACATCGGCAAGCCGGCGGTGCTGCCGCCGCACTGATCGCACGTCCGGCGCTGACACCAACGACAGGTTCCCGGGTGTCACAATCCGGGGACCTATCCCGTCTACGCTGGCATGGACGATTCCACTGCGCTGTTCTCACGCCTCCGCCCACGCCTGTTCGGCGTGGCCTACCGCATGCTTGGGTCTTCGCACGAAGCCGAAGACGTGGTGCAGGATGTCTGGCTGCGCTGGCATGGCGCCGACCAGTCGCAGATCGAGAATCCGGAAGCCTGGCTGGTGGCGACCACCACCCGTCGCGCCATTGATGGCCTGCGCCTGGCCCGGCATGCGCGCGAACACTATGTGGGCATGTGGTTGCCCGAGCCGCTGCTGACCGATGACACCGCCACGCCCGAGTACGTGCTGGAAACCGCCAGCGATCTGTCGGTCGCCTTCCTCAGTGTGCTGGAACGGTTGGCCCCGGATGCGCGTGCGGCTTTCCTGCTGCACGACGTGTTCGATCAGGATTACGCCGTGGTCGCGCGCACCCTGGACAAGACGGAAGCCGCCTGCCGACAGATCGTGCATCGTGCGCGCCAGCAGCTCCGGCAGGAACGCCCGCGCTACAACGTCCCGCAGGACGTGCACCAGAAACTGCTGCGCCGCTTCGCCGAGGCTGCATCCAGTGGAGATTTCCGCACGATGAAGGCGTTGATGGCCGAATCGGCCGAGCTGGTGGGTGACGGCGGCGGTATCGTCACCAGCTTTCCCGGGCCTTTGCTCGGCGGCGCACGCATTGCCCAGCTGCTGTATGCCCCGCACCTGCGGCGCAGCGCGCAATTGCGGATGGTACCGGCCATGCTCAACGGACGGTTGGGACTGCTACGCTATTTCGATGGCGTGCTGGAGGCGGCGATGGCCTTCGAGACCGATGGCGAACGGATCACGCAGATCCTGGTGCAGCGCAACCCGCACAAGCTGCAGCGGTTGGCTCGCCCTACCGCCATCCAGTAGTTCCACGCCAGGTGTGGATGGCGTCCGTTGTCGGCCTCGTCCTTGCGGGATTCGAGCGGGGCGCCGATGCGCCCCGTCGAAAACCCCTGCTTGCGCTGTATCCGCACGATCCGATCAGAAGTCCCAGAACACCGGCACCCAGCGGAACGTCTCGCCCTCCAGCGACACCCGGCCCACTGACGGGAACGGAAGATGCGTGGCCACCAGCATTTCGCCGGTGCCGGCCAGTTCCTTCAGCAGAGCGATGCGTACGCGTGCGGATTCCTCCGGGTCGTGCTCAAAACCGTTGTGCCAGTTCGGCTGGTCGAAGCCGACCGCGAACACCGCGTCACCGGCAAAGGTCAAGGCCTGCCCCGCAGACGCCACGCGCACCACGCAGTGGCCCGGGGTATGCCCACCGGTACGGCGGGCCGTCACGCCCGGTGCGATCTGCTGTTCGTCCTGGAAGGTGTGCACATAGCTGCTGTACTCGGCCCAGAAGTGCTTGGCCGTGGCGCGCAGTGCATCGGGGAAGCCCTGCGGCATGATGGTACGGCTGAAGTCCGGCGACTTCCAGAACTCCACTTCCGCGGCTGCGACGTGGATTTTCAGGTCCGGGCGCAGCTGTTCCTTTACGCCTTCAACCAGCAGGCCGCCGACGTGGTCCATGTGCATGTGGGTGATCACCACGTCGGTGATTTCGCCCAGGTTGATACCGGCGGCACCGAGGCGGCGGATCAGCTGGCCGGCGCGCGGCAGCTGCAGGTCCGGGTCCATGCCCAGGCCGGCATCGATGAGGATGGTGCGATCACCGCTGTGCACCACCATCACGTTCAATGCCCAGTCGAAGGCATCCTGGGGCAGGTACATCTCTTCGAACCATTCGGCACGGTCGGCGGCCGGCACGTTGTGGCCGAGCATCTGGGTGGGCAACGGCAGGACGCCATCGCTGATCACCAGCACTTCGACGTCGCCCACTTTCAGGGCGTAGCGCGAGGGCACCAGTTCATCGAGGGCGGGGGCAATGGGCGCGGCGGTGTTTTCCATACTGAACATGAGGGATCTCCACGAAGAGCCATTTGGCGGGCAGCAATGCAAGGCTGGCGCGAACGAATCCGGGCACTTTCCCATGGCGCAGGCAGTGACATTGCCAGGGCACGGTTGCCTGGCAGGCCAGCGCTGCGGAGTTCATGGGAAGACGGGCCACTGCGCGGGCAATGGGCCCGGAACACGGCAGGTGCCGTGTGGGATCAGCCTAGGCAGCACGCCGCAGGTGCGGTAGCGCCGTGAAGGGGTACGTCATGTTGCGTTCCGGGAAGCAATGCGGAACCGGCTGCAATGCCACCATTGCAAGCGCCTCTGGCTCGTTCGGTAGTGCGCAGGCCCAGGTCGGGCAGCTTCGGATCATCATCCAGTCGACCCCACTGTGGGTCCGTGCAATCAGGACGATCTATCAAGAAATTCGGACTTGTCATATCCCTGGCGCCTGATCGCGGGCGCAAAGTACGGCTCACCACCCCCCCATGAGATGCCCAGCATGAACACCTTCGCCCGCTCCCTGGCTGTTGCCACCCTCGCCCTCTCGGTCCAGGCAGGCCTGTCCGTGCAGGCTACCGAACCGGCCAAGCCTGCTGCGGTGACTGCCATCGCGCGCACCGCCAGCTACATCACCACCGCCGACGGCGTGCAGCTGTACTACAAGGACTGGGGTCCGAAGAACGGACCGGTCGTGACCTTCAGCCACGGCTGGCCGCTGAACTCGGACAGCTGGGAGTCGCAGATGATCTTCCTGGCCAACCACGGCTACCGCGTCATTGCCCATGACCGTCGCGGCCACGGGCGCTCCAGCCAGCCGTGGGATGGCAACGACATGGACCACTACGCTGATGACCTGGCCACGGTGATCAATACGCTGGACCTGCACGATGTGACCCTGGTGGGCTTCTCCACCGGTGGCGGCGAAGTGGCGCGCTACATCGGCCGGCACGGCACTGGACGGGTGAAGAAGGCCGTGCTGATCAGCTCGGTGCCGCCGTTCATGCTGAAGACCGCCGACAACCCGAACGGCCTGCCGATCGAAGTGTTCGACGGCATCCGCAAGGCACAGATGGAGAACCGCGCGCAGCTGTACAAGGACATTCCGTCGGGCCCGTTCTATGGCTTCAACCGCCCGGGCGCGAAGGTGTCGCAGGGGCTGGTCGATGCGTGGTGGGCACAGGGCATGCAGGGCGGCCACAAGAACACCTACGACTCGATCGCTGCGTTCTCGGCCACCGATTTCCGCGCAGACCTGAAGAAATTCGATGTGCCCACCCTGGTCATCCACGGTGACGACGACCAGATCGTGCCGATCGATATCTCAGGCCGCCAATCGGCGAAGCTCATCAAGGGCGCAAAGCTGATTGTCTACCCGGGTGCGCCGCACGGCCTGACCGACACCCACAAGGACAAGGTCAACCAGGACCTGCTGACGTTCCTGCAGGAAAAGTGAGCCGCCAGGGGTTCCGGCGATGCGCCGGAGCCCGCTTTCTGTTGAAAGGCGCGGCCTGCATGCTGGACTTCCGGCGCTGGAGATCGATAGCCGAGCATGGCTCGGCTCTACAGTGGAGCCAGCTCGCGCGCAAGGAACGGTGCCGTCCTGCTGCCCTTGGCGTGGGCCACCTGATGCGGCGTCCCAGCCGCCACGATGGTGCCGCCCGCACCGCCTGCGCCCGGGCCGACGTCGATCACCCAGTCGGCCTGTGCGACAGAACGCATGTCGTGCTCGATCATCACTACCGTGTTGCCTGCGTCCACCAGCCGCTGAAGCTGCACCAGCAGCCTGTCCGCGTCTGCTGCATGCAGCCCGGTGGTGGGTTCGTCCAGCACGTACAGCGTGCGCCCGCGCTGGCTGCGCTGCAGCTCTGTGGCCAACTTGATGCGTTGCGCCTCGCCACCTGAAAGTTCGGTGGCTGGCTGGCCCAGCCGCAGGTAGCCCAGGCCGATCTCCTGCAGCAGCTGCAGCGGGCGGGCGATGGCCTCTTCTCCGGCGAAGAACGCATGGGCCTGGTCCACCGTCATCTGCAGGACCTCGGCAATGTTGCGGCCGTTCCACTGCACCCTCAGCGTGGCTTCGTTGTAGCGGGCGCCGTGGCAGGTGGGGCACGGTGCATAGACGCTGGGCATGAACAGCAGTTCGACGCTGACGAAGCCCTCGCCTTCGCAGGTTTCGCATCGGCCCTTGGCCACGTTGAACGAAAAGCGGCCCGCGTTGAATCGGCGGCGGCGCGCGTCGGGTGTCGCGGCGAACAGCTTGCGCACGTGATCGAACAGGCCGGTATAGGTGGCCAGGTTGGAGCGTGGCGTGCGGCCGATGGGCTTCTGGTCTACCAGCACCACGCGCTGGATGGCATCCACATCTCCGGCAAGCTGGCCCCGAGTGGCTTCGATCACGGTGGGTCCATCCGTGGGCGCGCTGTCGGCGCTGTCGTCTACCGTCTCGTGCCCCAGGTGCAGCAGCATCAGCTCAGGCAGCGCCTGCGCCATCAGGCTGGACTTGCCCGATCCGGAAATGCCGGTCACTGCGGTCAGAAGCCCCAGCGGCACCTGCGCGTCCACGCCCTGCAGGTTATGGCGATGGATACCCTTCAGCTCCAGCCAGCTGATGGCACTGCGCTGCCGGCTGGCTGGCGCAGGCACCTGGTCGAACAGGTACTGCGCCGTGCGCGAATCCTGAACGTTGCGCAGGCCATCCGGCTGGCCACTGTAGAGAACGCGTCCGCCATGCTCTCCTGCCTGCGGGCCCACATCCACCAGCCACTGCGCGCGGCGCATCAGCTCCAGATCATGTTCAACAACGAACACCGAGTTACCGCCGTCGCGCAGCCGTTCCAGCGCGTCGTACAGCGCCTGGCTGTCGGCCGGATGCAGGCCGGCCGAGGGTTCGTCGAGTACGTACAGCACGCCGAACAGCAACGAGCTGAGCTGGGTGGCCAACCGCAGGCGCTGCAGCTCGCCGGCCGACAGCGTGGGCGTGGCGCGATCCAGCGAGAGATAGCCCAGGCCGAGCGCGCGCAGTTGCCCCACCCGCGCCATGACCCCACCCGCCAGGCGTTGTGCCGCCAGGCGCTTTTCCTCAGACAAGGCTGAGGTCAGGCGCACGTCGGGGGCGCCTTCGTGGGTCGCGCGGCCACTTGCTGCCCGCTTGGCGCGATCGCGGGGCGTTGCACGCCTGCTGGTACGCGCGCCGTGGCTGTGTGCACTGAAGTCGCCCTGCGCGATGGGCTCGAGCAAGGCCGCCAGCTGGTCCAGCGGCAGCCGCATGAACTCGCCGATGTCCACGCCGGCGAAGGTGACCGAAAGCGCTTCCGGCTTCAGGCGCTTTCCCTGGCAGGCGGGGCACAGCCGGCCTTCCATGTAGCGGGACACACGCTTGCGCATCAGCGCGCTCTGGGTGTTGGCAAAGGTGTGCAGCACGTAGCGGCGTGCGCCGGTGTACGTGCCCATGTAGCTGGGCTCCAGCTTGCGCTTGAGCGCGGCGCGGGTCTCGGCGGGCGTGAAGCCGGCATAGACCGGCACGGTCGGGGTTTCCTCAGTGAACAGGATCCAGTCGCGGTCCTTCTTCGGCAGCTTCTTCCACGGCACATCGATGTCGTAGCCCAGTGTGACCAGGATGTCGCGCAGGTTCTGGCCATGCCATGCCGGTGGCCAGGAGGCGATGGCGCGCTCGCGGATGCTCAGCGATGGGTCCGGCACCATCAGCGCTTCGGTCACCTCGTAGACGTGTCCCAGGCCGTGGCAGGTGCTGCAGGCACCCTGTGGGGTGTTGGGCGAGAAGTCTTCGGCGTACAGCATGGGCTGGTGGGCCGGGTAGGCCCCTGCCCGCGAGTACATCATGCGCACCAGGCTGGACAACGTCGTCACGCTGCCCACCGATGAGCGCGCATTGCTGGCACCGCGTTGCTGCTGCAGGGCGACCGCCGGTGGCAGCCCGTCAATGGCATCCACGTCGGGCACGCCGGCCTGATCGATCAGGCGACGCGCGTAGGGCGCGACGGATTCGAAGTAGCGCCGCTGCGCCTCGGCGAAGACCGTGCCGAAGGCCAGCGAGGACTTGCCGGACCCCGACACGCCGGAGAACACCACCAGTGCATTGCGTGGAATGGAGACATCGACATTCTTCAGGTTGTGCTCGCGCGCACCGCGGACCTCGATGCAGCCGCTGGCTGCGGCAGCACATGACGATTCGCCAAAGGGGGTGTTGGACATCTCAGCATTCCTGCATTCGGTGGGCGGATCGCGCATGGTGCGCCCGAGCGGCCATTGTCGCCGCTGTGGAGTGAATGGCGCGAGGGCGCCGGAGGCGGGATGTTGTCTTCACCTCCCCTTCGTACGGCGTTGCCCAACCAGGGGCTAGCGTGGGGTGCCCACACATCGGAGGCCCTCATGCACCCCGACGTACTTGGCTGGGCCGCCACGGCGGTGCTGATGGCAACCCT
Source organism: Stenotrophomonas sp. CASM101 (assembly GCF_049384845.1). Classification (NCBI taxonomy): domain Bacteria; kingdom Pseudomonadati; phylum Pseudomonadota; class Gammaproteobacteria; order Lysobacterales; family Lysobacteraceae; genus Stenotrophomonas; species Stenotrophomonas sp. CASM101. The sequence continues at coordinate 167,606 of NZ_JBMRFR010000002.1, forward strand.
GATCCGGCAGATGGTGAAGCAGTGGCAGTCGTCCCACCCGGAAGCCGTATCCAGGTGGCTGTTCGCGGGCCAGATGACCGCTTCTGCGCTGTTCACGGTGTACAGCGCGATGCTGGGGAGCGTGGTCTTCGTGGTGACCAATGCGATGCTGCTGTTGACGGCGGTGGTGGGCCAGGTGATGGCGTGGCGCCGCCGCGGCCGACGCCGGGCTCCTCCACCCTGCTGATTGTTAACGCGTGTTGCCTGAAGGTTTGACATCACGTTGCCCCACTCTTGATGGGGCCGCTCACAGCGCACTCCTATGCTGGGCCCGCCACCTGAGGGGTGGTGATCAACCTGGAGATGCACCATGCAACGCGACCAGAAAGACCTTCCCCATCCGGACGAGGAGGCACAGCGCCCCGATCCTGTCAGTCCGCTGCAGGCGAGGCTGCACAACCGCCGCAATCATGACGAGGCGCTGCAGGAAACCTTCCCCGCCAGTGACCCGATCTCCCCCTTCGTCGCTGCGCCAACGCCGGAAGAGCAGGACAAGCGCCTCGGGGAGCGGGTCAAACTTCCAGACCGACACACGGATGAGGAGGCCGCGGGAGGTGACCAGTGATCCGGCGCTGTTTCGCCCGTGTCGCGGCCGCGACGGCGCGATTGTCCGGCAGCCTGGGGGCATTCGTCGCAGCGCTGGGGGTGATCATCGCCTGGGCTGCCAGCGGGCCGGCCTTCCACTTCAATGACACGTGGCAGCTGGTGGTGAATACGGGAACGACCATCGTGACCTTCCTGATGGTGTTCCTGATCCAGCATACGCAGAACGCCGATACCGCTGCGCTGCACATCAAGCTGGACGAACTGATCCGCGTGAGCAAGAACGCCAACCAGGAGTTGTTGAACCTGGAGTCGATGGAGCCGGCCCATCTTGAAGAGATACGCCAGCGCTACGAGGCACTGGCCAAGACCGCTGCAGACATCAAGTCCAAGAAGGAGCGCTGCATGCCCAGCGATGCGGACGCGGCCGCCGAAGCCTGAGGCCGCGGCTCCGGCGGCTACCTGCGCCTATCACGGTTCTGGTGTGAGGCCCTGCCTGGCAGGGCCTTCCAGCAGCGCTCCGGTGGCCGAAAAGCGGCTGCCGTGGCAAGGGCAGTCCCATGTGCGCTCATGGCCGTTCCATTGAACAACGCACTTCAGGTGCGGGCAGAGCGCCGACATGGTGTGCAGGCGCCCGCCCTCGTCGCGGTAGACCGCAGTGCGCTTTCCATCCACGTCCAGCAGTGCGCCGCAACCACGGGCCAGCTCACTGGGCGAGCGCGAGGGCGCCGTGGCAAGCCGATCTCCCACCATGTGCCGCGCCACCGTGGCGTTGGTGCGGGCCCAACCAGAGGCCGAGCGCACCGGGGTGAAACGCATGGGGCTGAGCAGCTGCTCGATCTCGCTGGCCGTGCCGATGATTCCCTCGGTGATCGCGCGCGCGGCCACGCCTGCCCAGGTCAAACCGTCCGGCCCATACCCGGTAGCGACCCACACATTATCGTGCGCGCTGCTGCCGATATAGGGCAGCTGGTCGGCGGGCCGGAATTGCTGCGCCGACCAGCACAGCGGCCCGCCCTGCACGTTGAAGTTGCGGCGCGCGTCGGCGAGCAGATGTCGGGCCGGATCCACCGCTGGCGTTTCCCCGGTGCGGTGTGTTTCGCCAACCAGCACAAGCCAGTCGCGGCCATCAGCGCCGTGCACCCCGCGCAGTGAGCGCTGCCGGTCGGCGATCCAGTGAATGCCGGCCGCAGGTGGGTTGGCAACCTGTACCGCCATCCCGTACTCGCGGTACACCTCCATCTCGGCCTGCACCAGGTTGAAGCCTGCGGGCGAATGCGTAGCCAGCACGAACTGCCTGGCCTGTATACGGGCGCCATCGGCTGTCGCAACGCCGGCGGATGCCTCGATGCTGCTGATCCGGGTCCAGTCGTGGATGCGCACGCGACCGGCCAGATGAGCCGCCAGTTGCCTGCAGAACGCCGCCGGATCCAACTGCGCCTGGTCGGGAACACGGAAAGCGTGGCCCAATGCAAACGGCAGCCCGGACTGCCGATGTTCGCACTGCAGGCCGACGCGCTGATAGGCCTGCAGCTCACGCTCGAACTGCGCGGTGACCTCGCGGGTGCGCTCCTGCACACCGTACTGCATGGCCACGCGTTCGAAGCCACAGCGCAGATCATAGCGATGAACCAGGGTTTCGATGGACCGCAGCGCCTGCTGCCGCCACTGCACGACACGGCTGGCCGTGTCACCGCCCCAACGGGAGACCAGATCGGCCAGCCGGGAGACGGGCGCGTAAAGATTGCCGGTGGACATCACCGTGTTGCGCCCACCGATGGGCCCCGCATCGACCACCAGCACATCCAGCCCGGCATCGGCCAGGCGGGCCGCTGTCAACAGGCCGGTCATGCCGGCGCCAACCACCAGCACGTCCGCCCGCGTGGTTCCGGCAAGTGGGCGAAAGCTGTTCGAATCGCTATCACGGGACCATAGGCTGGCGCGCAGTAACGGGTCGGTCATGAAATGCACCCTTGCAGAGTCAGCTGGAAGTCTTCCCTGATACGCCGCCGGGGGTGAAACAGCCGTGGTGCGACCGTGCAGAAAATCCTCACACACGTAGCCGTAGCGATGCCGAGCAGGGGGTGGCTGAACATCGCGTAGACGGCACGTCTGCGTCCGCTGTGCGGCCCACAACACCCTTCTTGCGGTGCGCGCGGTTGCCAGCTTGCCCGGAAGGAGGAAACCGCAGTGAGCACGCACCTGGAGATCGACCTGATGATCCCGCAACTGGAGGAAATGCTGCCGGAATGGGCGGCGTTCTACCTGGAGCAGCAGTTCATGCGCATGCTCGCCGAAGCGCTGGACTACATTGCTGCCAGTGCGGACCCGGAGGCCCGGCTGTACTGCGTGATGCGCACCGGGCACCTCCATCTGTGCAGCGGAGAGATTCCGTGGCCGGCGGGCCATGGAGGCCCTGGCCGTTTGCTACGGGTCTGCCTGCGCCCATCGCGCGAGATTCTGTTTCACTTTTCCGATGTCGGCCCACGGGTCCTTGCGGCGTCGTTTGAGCTTTGTCGGCACATCCTTGATCGTGAACCCGTCGGCGCGCTTGAGTTTTGACAGATCACTCCATGCAATCGGCAGCGCCACCGGTGCCCCCGGCCTGGCCCGCAGCGAGTAGGACGCGACCGCCGTTGCACCGCGCCCATTGCGCAGGTAGTCGACGAAGATCCGCTTGTTGCGCAGGCTTTTGGTGGCCGTTGCCACGAACCGCTGGGGCTCGGATTGCGCCAGCGCTTCGGCGAAGCCTCTGGCGAAGCGCTTGGTCAGGTCCCAATCACATCCCGGATCGAGCGGCACGACCACGTGCAGGCCCTTGCCGCCGGATACCCGCAGGAACGACTCCAGTTCCAGCTGCGCCAGCAGTTTGCGGATGTCGGTGGCCGCTTTCCTGACCTCGGCAAAGGGAACGCCGGGTCCTGGATCCAGATCGAACACCACCCGATCGGCCTTGTCGGGCGTTTCGGCGTGGCTGCCCCACGGGTGGAATTCCAATGCGTTGAACTGCACCAGTTCCAGCAGGCTGGCCGGGTCACGCACCACCAGGTAATGGGCGTTTATCCCGCTTTCCTCCTTGAGCTTTACTGCGTCGACCAGCTCCAGCCCGGCCGTATGGTGTTTCTGGAAGAAGCAGGGCTTTGTGGCGCCACTGGGGCATCGGATGATCGAGAGCGGGCGATCAATCACCTCGGGAAGCAGGTGCTCCATCACTGCCGTGTAGTAATTCCACACGTCCTGCTTGGTGTAACCGTCGCCGGGGAACAGGATCTTGCCCGGAGAGGACAGCGATGGCGCCGCGCGATCCGCCACCGGTGCCAGCCTGGTCTTGCGCGCAGGTCGCGGGGGTGCCGGTGTGCGCGCCGCCAGGGCCGTTCCAGCGCGATCGGAATCGGCGAGGTCGGCGATATCCTTGTCCGCGCGCACCGCCTTCAGCGACGCCTGGCGCAACAGCTTCTGCCCGCCGATGCCGCGGTAGAAGACCTCCACCACGAATCGCGGCTCGAACCAGGTCGCAGCGCGCAGGTCGGTGTCCTGGGTGGGCACGTACGCGGTTGGCTTGCGGCCGCCACCGCCCTTGATGCGCTTGCTGATCTCGCCGATCAGCTCGTCCGAGAACCCGGACCCCACCCGGCCGGCGTAAAGCCAGCCGTGCTCCGCATCTGGACGGGCCAGCAGCAGCGCGCCGAAGCCGGCACGGCTGCCCTTGGGTGCGGTGTAGCCCACCACCGCAAACTCGTCGCTGGCCAGCTGTTTGGTCTTGCGCCAGTCATCACTGCGGCCGCTGTGGTAGCTGCCGTCGGCGCGCTTGGAAATGATGCCTTCGAAATGCTGCTCACCGGCCAGGCGATAGGCCTCGTCGCCATCGCCCTGCACATGGGAACTGAACGCCAACGGGCTGCCCTGCCCTTCCAGCAAGGACTGCAGCAAGGCCTTGCGCTCCAGGAGCGGCGCATCGGCGACGTCCACGCCATCAAGATGCAGCAGATCAAACAGGGCATACGTCAGCACGCCCTGGCGCTCGCCGGAGAGCGTGGCCTGCAGCAGGTTGAAGTCCTCCTTGGTGCCGGCGCCGGCGATGAGCTCACCGTCCAGTGCGGCTGAGGTCAGGCCCAGCGCCGCCACCGCGTCACGTATCTCGGGGATCTTGCCGGTCCATTCCAGTGCATTGCGGGACCACAGCTGCACCTCGCCCTTGGCGACCGTGGCAAGGATGCGGTACCCGTCCCACTTGATTTCGTGGACCCACTGCTCGCCCTGGGGCGGCGCGTCTCCCAGCTTGGCCAACTGCGGTTCGAATGGACCGGACGGCGCTGCGGCCTTTCTTGCCTTGCTGAGCGCCAGCGCCTTCTTCGCCCAGTTCGTTCGTCGGATGCGCTTGACGGGTACCGCGGTGAGCCGCCTCTTCGCGCTCTTGCCGGCCCCGGCCCGCTTCAGATCCTCCGCTGGCGCTTCAGCGACATCCGCCAGCAGATCGTCTGCCTCGATGTCGCCGGCGAATTCGTCGTCATCCTTGAACAGCAGCCACTGCGGTTGGCGCGCCGGCTTCCCTGAGCGGACCAGATGCCATCCGCCCTTCAGTTTGGCGCCGAACAGTTCGAAGCGCAGATGGCCCTTGGCGAGCTGGGCTTCCGGGTCGCCCTGCGTCGCCCACACGCCATGGTCGAACTGGGCCACATGGCCACCGCCGTACTGGCCTTTGGGGATTTCGCCTTCGAAGGCCGCATACTCGACAGGATGATCTTCCACCTCCACCGCCATGCGCTTGACCTTCGGGTCGTAACTGGGCCCCTTGGGCACGGCCCAACTCTTCAGCGCGTCCCCTACCTGAAGGCGGAAGTCATAGTGCCTCCGGCTGGCATGGTGCAGCTGCACCACGAAAATGGCGCGTTGCCCTTTCGGTAGCGCCTTGCCCGGCTCGGGCTCCTTGGTCTTGTCAAAACTGCGCTTGCGGCGGTACTCGACCAGGGACATGGGCAACTCCGCGCTATTTTCCCAGATGCTTGCGGACAGCAACGACGGTGGGTCCGACCGCCGCCACAGCAGCACGAAGTTCCTTGGCGGACACGCCCAGCGTGGTGGTCCAGTACTGCAGCTCGTAATCTTCGTTGACGTTGATGCGATCCCGGTCCGGGCGGCCGGTTTTCTGCTTGTCATCGCTCATGGGAGTCTCCGCGCGTGGTCGGGCGTGAAGTGACCGTACCGGCCGGTGCATGGGCACGAGGCGATGCCATTGTGAAGCCATGGCGAAGGCCTGGCGGCACCGGCGCCAACCCGCAGTGGCGGATCCCGCATCGTGAAGGGCACGCGCACGGTTCGCGTGGACCTTCACATGCCGCCTTCACCTGGCACCTGCCTGATCGCAACCGGGAAGACCCTACGCTGATCGCTCCACTCACTGCGGAGCCCAGTATGGCTATCAAGACGGCGGAAGACCTGTTCATCCACGAACTCTCGGATATCTACAGCGCCGAGAAGCAGCTGACCAAGGCCCTCCCACGCCTGGCCCGTGCGGCCGAGAATCCGGACCTGGCCACGGCGTTTGAGACGCACCTGGAAGAGACCCAGGGCCAGATCGAACGCATCGACCAGGTTGTCGAGATCCTGGGCATTCGCCTGAAGCGCATCAAGTGCGCGGCGATGGAGGGCCTGGTGGAGGAAGGCAAGGAAGTGATCGACAGCATCGACAAGGGCCCGGTGCGGGATGCTGCGCTGATCGGCGGCGCGCAGAAGGTCGAGCATTACGAGATTGCGTCCTACGGGACCATTGCCGCGCTGGCCAAGCAGCTGGGCTACAAGGACGCCCTGCCGCTGCTGCTGGAGACGCTTGAGGAAGAGAAGGCCACCGACGAAAAGCTGACCCTGCTGGCCAAGGGCGGCGGCAACGCCACGGCCGCGCAGGCCGCCTGATCGGCGCGCCTTGGAACCCGGCTGCCACGGACGGCGGCCTCAGTGCCCGTAGAGCACCTGATCATTGGGGCAGAAGAACGTGCGCCGCCGCGTGGTCCCCATGTAGAGCTTGCTGATTGGGCCACCGCACAGGGGACAGACCTTCTTCGTGTGCACCTGCCAATGCCTCTTCAGCTCGAAGCGCCGCTTCCATTCCAGGAAGTCGAAGCTGTAGGCGCGCGCCTGTTCGATCAGCGCGGTAAGCCTGCGTGGCGGCAGGTCGCCCAAGCGGGTGGCGGGGTGCACGCCTATACGGAACAGCACCTCGTTCTTGATGATGTTGCCCACGCCGGCAAAGACCGTCTGGTCCAGAAGCGCATCGCAGACCATGACTTCCGGCATTGCCTTCAGCTTGCGCCGGGCCAGCTTCGGATCCCAAGCATCGTTCATCACGTCCGCGCGCCAGTCGTAGACGTCGTCCAACGGCTCGTCGATCAGCCGCACGGAACACGCATAGAAGTTCAGCTCGCCATTGTCGAACAGCAGGGATACACGCGCCGGGGTTGGCTTCCGTTCGTCGATGCGCCAGCTGCCGAACATCATCAGATGGATGCGCAGTGTGTGGCGGCTGAATTCCAGCAGGAAGTGCTTGCCCCAACTGCGGACCGCCTTGACCCTTCGGCCCTGCAGCGGCGACAGGTCGATGCGGCTGTTTCCGGAGACGGTGCGGACCACGTGCCCTTTGAAATGGCTAGTGGATTCGCGCAGCAGTACGATGGAAGGACCTTCAGGCATGGGCGTTCTCCTGCAGCAGCGCCTGCAGGCGCAGTGCGTTGCCGGTGGCATGGCCCAGTGCTGTATTGTCCAGTACGAACCAGGCCGGCCGTTGCGCATCAGCTTCGCGCCGCAGCCCTTGCGCCAGTTCCGCCAGGGCCTGTTCGCTGTACGCACTGCGATAGATCTGCGGCTGGCCGTGCCAGCGCCAGTAGCTCCACGCACGATCACCGCCGGGAACCGCTGCCGCCGGCACACGTGCCGGATCTGCGGCTACCCGTGCAACACCATGCGCGCTCAGCAGCGCATCCACGTCCGCCGTGAACCAACTCGGATGCCGCGGCTCGCACGCTACATCGGCCTGCGTGCGCGCGCGCAGGCCCCGCAGGAAGGCTTCGGCCGTGGCCGTGTCGTACACCAGGCTGGGCGGCAGCTGCAGCAGCAACGGACCGAGCTTTCCACCCAGCTCCAGCACGCCCTCAAGGAACTGTTCGAGCGGCTGCATTGCATCGCGCAGCCGACGCTCATGGCTGATCTCGCGCGGGAGTTTCACCGCGAACCGGAAGCCCTCCGGAACGCTCGCCGCCCATCGCGCGTAAGTCCTGGGCTGGTGCGGTCGATAGAAGGAAGAGTTGATCTCCACCATCGACAGGCGTGTGGCATAGCGCTGCAGTAGGCTGTCGCCCGCGCCGAACGCTTCCTGATCCGCCCGCGGCAGCGACCATCCCGCACAACCGACGCGTGGTGGGCCGGACGCAACCTGGGCGGCTGTGGCCTTCATCGTGCCAGCTGCCCGTCTGGTTCGATGATGCCACCCGCGCTTGCTTCCGTCTGCGATTGCGAAACCGACAGTAGTCGATCCAGGGCACTGGTGCCCGACTGCAGCGCCGACGCGCTGCGCACGAATCCGGTCCAGTCGGAAATGGCGATCTTTCCCAGCGCGAGCTCATCCACCCGCACGCTGCGCATCCGCCAGCGCGGAAACTGTCGGCGACCCACCCTGCCCCGGTTCAGTTCGACGATTCCACTGTGGCTGCTTGCAGCCAGAATGCGCGTGTACACCGCCTTGACCCCTGCCTCCGGGCCTTCCAGGTACTGCAGGAAGCGCGAGCCATCGAACAGCAATGTGCCGGTGACATCGGCGGACTCGTTGAACTGCACCGCCTCCGCCACGAGTTGCTGCAGCCGCTGTTCCGTCAGGTTGCGGGAGGCTTCACTTACATAGGCAATCGCTCTGAAGGGCATGGCACCACCGGTTGTTGCAGACCGCTCTACCTTAGCCACACCGATCGTACGCGCGGTGAGACCGGTGTGGAGGCTGCGTCGAACTGTGGCGTGTACCTTCTGCATTGCGTTGACGCACGGTTGGGCCGCCGAACGTGTGTCTGCCACTGTGCGCACGCGTGCAGGGATGTTCGTGGAGGCCGGATGAGGAATCAGAGCCTTCCGGATGACGCGACGTTGGCGGTCGTGCCACCGCCGTCTAGCGCCGGATCTGGAAGATGGTCGCTGCCGCCAATGAGGCGGCTGAACCCAAGGAGACTTTCCATGGCCAACCAGAACCAGAACCAGGGCACCAGCAACCGCGGTTTCGCTTCGATGGACGAGGACAAGCAGCGCGAGATCGCCGCCAAGGGTGGACGTGCCGCGCACGAGTCAGGCAACGCCCATGAATTCAGCTCGGAAGAAGCACGCGAAGCCGGCCGCAAGGGCGGCGAAGCAGTGAGCCAGGACCGCCAGCACATGGCTGACATCGGCCGCGAAGGCGGCCAGAACAGTCGCGGTGGTGGCAACCAGGGCGGCAATCAAGGCGGCGGGCAGCAACAGCAGGAACGCGGCGGCGGCAACAACCGCGGTGGCCAGCAGCGCTGATCGGCGCTGAAACCCGTTGCATCCCTTCGTGGGCGGAGGTGTTGTCCGCCCACTTTTGTACGCCCCACGCGGCTCAGGGGCGTTGCAACCGGAGCGCCGCGAACGGGCGCCCCGGCTTCTTTCACGGCTCGCGTGGCGGCAGGTCCAGTGCACCTGCACCCGGGCCTGCCCCCAGCTCGGCCCCGGTGGCCGGCCGCGCTTCCGGGTCGGAGAGCGTGCGCAGGGTCATGGCCTGCACCGCCGCTTGTTCGCGCGGGTCCAGGTCCACCGTGCCGCCGCCGTCGCCACCATCCACAGCGGCCTGTGCGTCGCGGTCGCTGACCCGCTCCCAGAGCTCGCCGCTGTTCCAGCTGCCCTGCAGATCGTCGGCGCCGTCACCCTGCGACATGTCCATGTACAGATCGGTGAACGCCGGATCCCCCGGCAGCTTGCCCGGTGGGAAGTTGGGTTGGATGCTGTGCAGCGCTTTCTCGAACGACTTCATGTGCGCGATCTCGCGGGTCATCAGGAAGCGCAGCGCATCCTTGATGCCCGGGTCGTCGGTAACGTTGATCAGGCGCTCATACACCAGCTTGGCGCGCGCTTCGGCCGCGATGTTCGAGCGCAGGTCGGCGGTGGGGTCGCCGATCGAGTCGATGTAGGCGGCTGTCCACGGCACCCCGCTGGAATTGACCAGCGCGGGGCCGCCGCCGTACAGGATCTGTTCGGTGTGGCTGGTGCTGTTCTGGCCCAGCAGCCGCATGTCCTCGGCCTCGGCAAGCCCTTCGGACTGGATCGCCTTGGGCCCGCGGTTGAGCATGGCGATGATGGTGCCGATGATCTCCAGATGACTGATCTCCTCGGTGGCGATGTCCATCAACAGGTCCTTGCGCCCGGGATCGCATTCGCCAAGTCCCTGGGTGAAGTAGCGCATCGCGGCGGCCAACTCGCCCTGTGGGCCGCCGAACTGTTCAAGCATGAGGCTGGCGAGCTGCGGGTTGGATTCGCGGACGCGCACGGTATACATCAGTTTCTTGTGATGAAAGAACATGAGGGCTTCTCCGGTGGCTGGTGTGGGCTGGCTTAGGGGTCAACGCTTGGCTTGGGCGCCGGGCGTTTCGTCACGGTTGAGGAACGCTCCGACCAGCCCGTCCTGGTGGTCCTCCAGCCAGCGCGCCATGGCAACCTCTTCCTGCAGGATCTGGCCGCACACCGCCGCAATGTCGGGCGCGCCGGCGCGCTCGGCAGCGATCACCAGCGCCCTGTACGTGGCGATCTCGGTGTTCTCGAAGCCAAATGAAAGGCCCACGCTCTTGACCACCTCGTCCTCCATCAGCGTGTTGCCGGCGGCGTGGATGGCGGCGGTCATGCTCGCGAACAATCCCTTCGCGGTGGGCACGCTTCCTCCCAGCGCCTCAATGCACTGCCGCAGTGAGGCAGACTGCCCCTGCGTCTCCTGGACGTGCTGGCTGATGCGTGCGGCAAGCTGGGGATAGTTCTCGATCCGCGAAGCCATGGCCTTCATCATGGTCTCCGCTTCCTGTTCCATGGCGTAGGCGTCCTGCAGCCACTTCAGCAGGCGCTCGCTTCGGGCGGTGTTCTGGTCTGCCATCTCGATCTCCGGTGCGGGGCGACATGCCTCCGGAGACCATCGTGGAGCGAGCGCAATCACCGCGTTGTCGGGCGATGTGAGCCGCCGCAGGTTGGCATTGCACGCGGCGCTGATGCAGCGATAACATCCGCACCCCGGACTGGACCCGGGGCGCCCTCAGGTCGCCAGGGCGCTCGATGCGACCGCGCCCGCCCTGGGGCCCCGGGGGCGGGTGTTCGAAGCGCCCCCGCCGTCCGCCGCCATCACGGCCTGCATCACGCGGTGTTGAGCGCGGTGCCCACCCCCGTCCACGCCCACGACATAGACAAAACGGCCATCAAATTTGGCCTGTGCGCCTTCAAGGGCATCGTCGGCCTGCAATGCCCGCTTCAGCGACTTCATCCACGTCCGTTCAGGCGTACGGTCCAGTTCCACGACAATGGCGGCGCCGCCACAATCGAGCGGCATGCACTCGATACGCAGCACGCCTGGAGAGGCCGCTTCGTTTCCGGATAGAGGCATGACAGAAACTCCGATACAGGGGTCGGCGGCAGTATCCACAGCGCATGCCAAGAAGCCGTCAACGAGATCCATAAGGCCCTCCACGCCTCCTCCACGAGGTTGGCACGCGCGCAAGGCTTCGCGCCGGACTGACAATGTGCACGCAGGATCTTGATGCAGCACAGCAGAAACTCGTGTTCCCAGGACAACACAGGCATGTACGCATGCAATCCGCAATGAGCCAGCGCAGATGCAACCTGCTGCTGGTGGAAGACCAACTCGATCTGGCCACACTCATGGAGCACGCCCTTGAGGACGTCGGTGATCAGGTGACGCATGCCTACAGCGTGTTCGACGCTCTCGGGCTGCTGGACACCCAGCGATTCGACGGCGCCGTGCTCGATGTCGAACTTCGCGACGGTGTGGTCTTTCCCGTCGCTGATCGCCTGGCAGAACTCGGCATCCCCTACCTGTTCGTCTCTGCGGTCTACGACCAGCTGGTGCCGCAGCGCCACCGGCGCGCAGCCTTCGTTGCCAAACCGTTCCATGTGAGTCAATTGCAGGACACGGTTCGGCGCGTGCTGGGCGATACCTGCGCGCAGCCGCCCCCGCATTGAATCCATGCAACCGTCACCCCAGGTGCGGGGCTACCACCAGGCCCAGCTGGCGCAGCGCGCCACCACGGGAGAGGCCATCCCAGTTGCCGTGCGCGACGCTGCGGATCTCGGAGGCCTCAACCCACAGCAACCGCATCGACCAATAGGGAAAGAACCTGCCGGAAACCCTGCCGCGGCCCAGTTCGATCAGCTCGCGATGGCTGCGGGCACTGAGAATGCGGCTGTACACCACGTTGATGCTGTCTTCCGGCCCCTCGATGTACTGCAGGAAGCGGAGCCCGTCATAAAGAAGCACACCCGTAACGCCGGCTTCAAGGTTGAAGCGGGCGGCGGCCCTGGCGAGGTCATCCACATGGTCCATGGAAAGCCCCGATGTCGCGTCACTTGCGTAGGCGACTGCACGGAGGGGCACATTCGTTCCTTCTGGCGCAGGAAATTTCCTGCACTTCAATGATCGCCGCGCTGATGTAGGCAGAGATGAGGTGTTCAATCGCCGGGCTACCAGTGCCCTGCCCCGAGCTGCACGCTGCGATAACGCGTCGGCAGGCGCAGAGCTTCTGCGCTCCCGGCCGAGCGGTTCAGCGCCAACAGCGTTCACGGCTGTTGATGGTAATGGGCGCAGGCGCCGGCGGCCACATCACTCGGCTGGAAGCGTGGCGTGCCCATGAATACCCTGTGCGGTGATCCTCACCCGGTCAGCGCGGGCGCCTCGCTCTCGCCCTCACGCACTGGAGAAGCTCCCACAGCCAAGGCAGCACCACCAGGCCAGACGCCGGCAGCAGGACCCACCACCAGATCCCGGGTGCTGCCGGTTCCACACTGAGCGACCATCGAGGATGGGCCTGCCAGGCCACCCAGGCCAACAGGACCCACGGCGCGGCATCCAGCACACTGTGCACATGCTGCTCCGCCGGACTGATGCGTCTGCGGCCGTCTGCGCTGACGGTGTCCAGGTAGCCGGCGATTGCGTGAGCAATGACCAGAAGCGCCAGGAGCGTGACCAGCGACAACGTGTTTTCCAGCAGCAGCCACGCCAGCACGCCGCTGCCGATCAGAAGCAGCTGCACCCCATGCAACAGGCTTTCGCGCATCGCGGAGGTGTGTGGAAGGTCGGTCCGGCGGTGAAAATGGAAGTCCAGCGAACCGGCCACCAACCACAGTGCGTACACACAGCCCACGACAATCGCACTCATGGCGCCACGCTCACGGTGTCAGAACGATCTTGCGGCAGTCGTCATCCTTGGCATCAAACATCGCATAGCCCTGCGCTGCATCGGCCAGGCGCATCCGGTGCGAGATGATGTCACCCGGATCCAGCTTTCCTTCCAAGATGGCGTCGAGCAGCTCCGGCATCAGTCCCTGCACGTGGGTCTGCCCCATCTTGAACGTCAAGCCCTTGTCGAACGCGTCACCCAGCAGGAAACCGTGGATGAAGCCGGCATAGACACCGGGGATGCTGACAACGCCGCCGCGGCGGGCCGCGGCGATGCACTGCCGGATCGCCACCCCGCTGCTGCCTTCCAGTTTCACGGCGGTCAGCGCTGACTCCAGCGCACTCCCTTCGGCCTCGAAGCCTACGGCCTCGATGCAGGCGTCTGCGCCCCGCCCGCTGGTCTGGGTCAGGATGTAATCGGCCGGGTCCTCGATCTCCCTGAAGTCGATGGGGGTCACCCCGTAGGCGCGACGCGCGTAGTCAAGGCGGTAGCGAAGATGGTCCACCATGAAGATGGTCTCGGCCCCCAGCAGCCGGCAGCAGGCTGCGCTCATCAGCCCCACCGGCCCGGCACCGAAGATGGCCACCGTCGAGCCGGGCTTGACCCCAGCGTTCAGCGCGGCCTGGTAGCCGGTGGGCAGGATGTCCGAAAGGAACAGAACCTGCTCGTCGGGCACGCCTTCCGGGATGCGCAGCGGGCCTACATTCGCCTTCGGCACGCGTACGAATTCGGCCTGCCCGCCGGCCACGCCGCCATACAGATGGCTGTAGCCGAACAATGCGGCCGGAGGCAGTATGCCCTTCTGGTTCAGTGCGGCGCCCTTGCCCGGATTGGTGGTCTCGCAGGCGGCATACTCGGCCAGCCGGCAGTGGAAGCACTCGCCACAGGCAATCACAAACGGGATCACCACGCGATCACCGGGTTTCACCTGGGTCACGCCGCTGCCGACCTCTTCCACCACGCCCATGAATTCGTGGCCCAGCACATCGCCATCGTGCAGGTCAGGAATCTTGCCCCGGTACAGGTGCAGGTCCGAACCACAGATGGCGGTGGCGGTCACCCTCAGGATCAGATCATCCTCGGCCGCCAGCACCGGGTCCGGCACGGTCTCGACGCGCACATCCCTGCGGCCGTGATAGGTCAATGCCTGCATCGCGGTTCTCCAGAAAGATCGGAACATCAGCATCGCAGGGCAGTCCCCCTGCTGCGGTGACATCCGGGTGTGCGCGGCGTTCATTCCGCGGCGTCGTGGCGTTAACCCGGCGCGGTGCAGGCTTCAGGTTCTCGCCGCAGGAGCTGCTCATGAACGACAAGTTGCCTTTCAATCCAACCACGGACGTGGACGATCAGTCGAAGGCCCACACGCCGGACAAGCGTCGCAACGACCAGGCCAGGTGGAAGGACCACGACATGCCCGACGATGGGGACGGCCCCAAGGCGGTACCTGAAGACTACGAGCGGCCGGATCCTGACCCGACAGGCAAGCGTTGAGCCCGCCTCACATCCTCGATGCGCAGTGATCACGAGCCCTGCCCTCTTGCCCGCGCATGCTTCCGCATGGTCTCTGGAACAGCTGATCGAGGTGTTGCATGTGGAAACGCAACGGTCTCTCGCTGGTGCTGCTTGCACTCACCGTCGTGTTCATCGTTGGGCAGGCAGTTGCGGGGCACCATGTCCACAACCAGGAGTTGACGCAGCACGGGTGCGCGCCGATCGATCTATGGCACTACCTGGCGACCGGCCACTTCGTCAGCGCCACATTCGAGAACTGGGAGAGCGAATTCCTGCAGATGGGCATGTATGTTCTCCTGACCGTCACCCTTCGCCAGCGTGGCTCGGCTGAATCGCGGCCGTTGGATCCTGCACAGGAGCAGAGCCGCGTCGAGCCAGGACCTACGCCCTGGCCGGTGAGGCGTGGCGGCGTCTGGAAGGTGCTGTACGGTCATTCGCTTGCAATCGCCTTCGGGCTGTTGTTCCTGTTGAGCTTCACGCTGCATGCGTTGGGAAGCTGGCGAGCCGAGCAAGCCGAGCAGCTGTTGCGGGGCCTGCCCGCACCCGGCTTCCTGCAGCACCTGGCCAGCAGCACATTCTGGTTTGAATCGATGCAGAACTGGCAGAGCGAATTTCTCGCCGTGCTGTCCCTGGTTGTACTGACGATCTTCCTGCGCCAGAAGGATTCACCGCAGTCCAAGCCGGTCGAGGCCCCGCACGCACAGACAGGTGATTGAGCCATGGGACAGGATCCATCGACGGCCTTGCTGATCATCGACATGTTCAGCCGTTTCGACTTCCCCGGCGCGCAGGATCTTGCGCCCGTTGCGGAGCGGGCGGCCAGACAGATCCGGCGTTTGAGAGACCACTTCGATGACCGCAGGTGGCCGGTCATCTATGCCAATGACAATTTCTCCGACTGGAAGCGTGACTTCCGGCAACAGGTTGCGCAGTGCAGGCGGGACGGGGGCGCAGCCGGGCGGATAGCCGAGCTGCTCTCGCCCCTGCCCGATCACTACTTTGTACTCAAGCCCAAGCACTCGGCGTTCCTCGCCACCCCGCTGCCGGTCCTGCTGGCCAAGTTGGGCGTGCGCCGACTTTGGCTCAGCGGGATGACAGCCGATTCGTGTGTGCTGGCAACCGCGTTGGACGCCAACGCCAGGGAGTTCGACGTCGTCCTGGCAAGGGAGGCCGTGGCGGGGATGCCGTCACAGAAGCAGCGGGCAATGGCGCTGCTCGCCGATTCGGGAGCAGCCCGGGTGGCACGAATTGCTTCTCTGGTGCCGGCATGACCAGCGGGATGGAGCAGTATTCGGCTCAAGCCCGGTCTGCGACACCCTTTACACCGGCATGACCGGCGCAATGTGCGCAGCAGAAAATCTGGCCGTTTCCCTCGACACCGTGTCCGATGACGGCGCAATCGCAGTGGGCGCAGCGCGGGGCGAACGCATGGATCGCGCATTCGAACGAATCGAACGTGCCGCTACGCCCGCCTTGCTGTACGGTGAAGCTCTTGTCGTAGTCGTTGCCGCAGACATCACAGGTAGCCATCGGGCACCTCCTGCTCTGGAAGGAGCCTGCAGTGTGGCCATCACGGATGTCGGCGGCAGTGAAAGCACCGTGTCACGACTGTGCAGGGTCTTCACGCGGAGAGCGGCATGGCACCTGCCCTGCATCGTCCGTCCGGACCCGTCCAATGAACCGGCACGCCAGCATGATCTGCACGATGCAGTGATCGCGGGCAGTGCGGGTTGACTGGAACTGCACGAGATGACTGCTCGCCCGTAGCGTACGTTGGCAATCCCCTTGCGTCATGCGGCAAGGGCGTACGGCTCCACCAGTCCCACCAGCAGATCCATTGCCGATTGCCCGCCGGCCGACGTATCGCCACGCTGTACGAAGCCGACCCAGTCCGCGTGGGCCAGGGACTTCAACTGCCCGGGATCTACCGGAAGCCAGCGCATCGGCCAGAACGGCAGGCGCCGGTTGCCCACCCTGCCCCGCTGCAGCTCCACCAGCCCTGCGTGGCTGGTTGCGCCCAGCACACGCGCGTACGCCACCCGCAACCCGTCCTCCGGTCCCTCCATGTACTGGAGAAACCGCCCCCCATCGAAGAGAAGCACCCCGGTAACGCCGGCGTCCCGGTTGAAACGTGCGGCGTCGTCGACCAGCTGGTCCAGCCTGTTGCCCTCTTTGCGCCCGTTGTCGCCCACAACAGTTGGGCTGGCTTCGCTGACGTATACCACTGCCCTGATAGGCATCGGTTGCTCCTGTGACGAATCCCCCCAGATTCCGATGGCCTCACCGTAGCCCATCTGAGGACCTGGGATGTTCCCATCGTGTGTATTCCGTGATCCGATCGCCATTATCCGACCAGCGGTGCACCTTTCCTCGGCGTGTTCAGGATCCGCAGCCGGTCGTCCTCCTGTGCCGGCACCGCAGGTTCGGGGAGACGCATGCCAGTGCCAGGCTCACGCCCTGTCCGCTGCCCACGCCAGGTCGAACGTCAACGCGAGGCGCTGGCCGGGCTCCAGCCGGTGCGGCGCCAGCGTGAAGCCGTCCGGCGGACCGCTCTGGGGCTCCACACAGGTGGCGTGCGGCGTGCCGTCGTAGACCACCCAATGGTCGTGGTCCGAGCGCAGCCGCAGGCGCTGGCCTCCGCGTATCAGCGTGATGTCACTGTCGGCGATGAAGCAGTCATCCCAGGGACCGGTAGTGGGATCCACACAGGGCAACGTGGCAATACCTTCCCCGTCCCGCGGGTACATCGCACGAGGCGTGAACAGCAGCCCGTCAGGCTTCCGGAACCAGGGATGCCAGCCCAGCACCGCCGGCATCGCCTGCTCGCCGGCCTGGACCGAAAGGCGCATCTGCAGGGCGTAAGCCTGCAGCCGCAGGTCCAGCATGGCCATGCCACCAAAGGGCCAGTAGCCGTCGCGCGGTAGCGCCAGCGACAACCTGGCTGCCGCCGCATCCAGCCGGTCGATCTGCCACGGTCGCGAGAAGCCCAACCCATGAATGGCGTGCCCGTTGAAGTTGAGCGGCAGCCGATGCGGCCTGCCGTCAAAGCAGAACGTTCCATGGCGGATGCGCCCGGCCCAGGGCACCATCGGGTAGCAGCCCCAGGCGATCGCAGCCGCCCCGCCCTCCTGTGGATCCGCCAGCCACTCCACGCCCCGGTAACGCAGGTGCGCCACGCGCCCGCCCGCCCCTGCGGCGAGCGCAACCTCCAGTTCGCCGCATCTCAGCCAGTGCAGTTCACCGGCCGGCAGCGGGGCCAGCGCATCATCCACAGGCAGCATGCGCTCAGGCCCCATACGGATTGATCGTGCGGATGCTTCCGTCCGGCTCCATGTGCAGCGGTGTGCACTTGGCCGAGCGCAGGTGGGTGATGCCGCCGGACATCAGTGCATCGTGATAGAACAGGTACCACTGCCCTTCGAACTGGCAGATGGAGTGGTGGGTGGTCCAACCGACCACGGGGGTGAGGATCACGCCAGCGTAGGTGAACGGGCCATACGGGCTGTCGCCGATGGCGTAGCACAGCTGATGGGTGTTGCCAGTGGAGTACGACAGATAGTAGCGACCCTGATACCTGTGCAGCCACGGGCCTTCGAAGAAGCGGCGCGCATGGTCGTCCGCACGCAGCGGCTGGCCATGCTCATCCAGGATCTGCACTTCGCGGGTGGGTTCGGCCAGCTCGGTCATGCAGGCGTCCAGGCGGCCCACGCGCGGCCCCAGCGCCGGCGCGCTGCCCTCGGGTTCCTCGTGGGCCTCGCTGTACTGGTTGTCACGATACTTCTGCAGCTGCCCGCCCCAGATGCCGCCGAAGTACAGGTAGTGGCTGCCATCCTCGTCTTCGAACACGGCAGGGTCGATCGAGTACGCGCCCTTGATCGGCTCCGGCTGGGGCACGAACGGGCCCTCCGGCCGCGTGCCGATCGCCGCGCCGATGCGGAACCGGCCCTCGGCGTCCTTGGCCGGGAAGTACAGGTAGTAGCGGCCATCGCGGCAGGCGGCATCGGGGGCCCACATCTGTTTCCGTGCCCAGGGCACGTCGCGGACGTGCAGCGCCATGCCGCAATCCACGGCCGTGCTGTGGGGCGTATCCATCTTCAGCACATGATAATCCTGCATGCCGAAGTGGCCACCTTCGTCGTCGAACGGCTGGCCACCGTCGATGTCGTGCGACGGATAGATGTACAGGCGCCCCTCGAACACGTGCGCCGAAGGGTCGGCGGTGTAGATGTGGGTCACCAGCGGTTGCGAAATGGCGTGTGCGGTGAGCTGCGCAAGACGGGCTTCGCTGGCCTGGCCGTCTTCGCCGGCATGGAGGTCGATCATGGTTGTCATCTTGGCCTTACGCGGAAGCGTCGGCGGAACGGCGACGCAGGTGGAGGTCCTGCTCGATGCGGGTCTCGGTGCGCTTGTCGATCCTGTAGAAGAACAGCAGCGCCACGGCGAGCAGGAAAGGAAGGGAGCAGTAGACGCTTACGGTCAAGCGGATGCCCTGCACCACGCCCTCAGGCTGCTGCGCCAGTCCTGCCTGGTAGCCGTAGTGCGCAAGGATGGCCGCGACCAGCGCGCCTCCGACGCTGAGGCCGATCTTCAGTCCGCACAGCATCGCCGAGAAGATGATCGCGGTCGCCCGCCGATGGTTCTTCCACTCCGAGTAGTCCGCGACGTCGGCGATCATCGCCCACAGCAACGGGATGGTGATGCCATAGCAGAAGCCATGCAGCATGAAGGCAGCGAAGGCCACCGCCACGCCCGTGGGTGGAAACAGGTAGAAGGCAAGCAGGAACAGGGTCGAGACAAACAGGGCGCCACCGAAGACGTCGCGCTTGCCGAAGCGATCCGCCAGCCGTCGTGATGCGCCGATGCCCAGGATCATGCAGAGGATGCCGCACGCGTTGAACAGGCTGAACGCCGAGGTGGCCGCGTCCTTCGGCCAGGTGAACGCCGCGAAGCCGGCGCTGGCCAGGGCAGCATTCAAGGCGCTGATCAGGCCGTTGAAGCCTGAGCCGTCCAGGAAGCCGGCCAGCGCGGCTTCACTCATGTAGTACTGGAAGTAATAGATGTAGGTGCCGCCCTTCAGCGCCAGGTTGATGAATACCAGCACGGTCAGGGCCAGCATCACCTGCCACGGGCGGTTGTGCAGCAGGTCCGACAGGTCCTGCAGTACGCCCCCGGTCTGCTCGCGCGTCGGCACGATGCGTTCGCGAGTGGTGGCGAACGTGATCAGGAAGAACGCCGTGCCGATGATGGCGAATGCGGTCATGACCTGCTCGAAGCCGCGCACCCGGTCGCCATCGCCCAGGATCAGCACCAGCGGCATCAGCAGCACCTGGATGATGAACTGCGCGACCATCACAGCCACGAAGCGGTAGGCCGAGAGGCTGTTGCGCTGGGCCATGCTGCCGGTCAGCACGCCGCTCAGCGCCGAGTACGGCAGGTTGTTCGCGGCGTAGACGCAGACCAGCAGCGCGTAGGTGGCCAGTGCATAGATCACTTTTCCGCGCTCGCCCAGGTCCGGGGTGCTGAACGCCAGCAGCGACAGCACGCCGAACGGAATGGCTGTCCACAGGATCCATGGGCGGAAGCGGCCCCAGCGTGTGGATGTGCGGTCCGCCGCGATGCCGATCAACGGCGTGAACACGAACGCACCCAGCAGGCCCACCACGAAGATGATCGTGGCCGCGGTGGCAGCCGGCAGGCGGTAGACGTCGGTGTAGAAGAACGCCAGGTAGGTGATCAGGGTCTGGAAGATCAGGTTGGCGGCGAGATCGCCCAGGCTGTAGCCGAGCTTCTCGCGGACCGATAGCGCGTGTTCAGTGCTTGCCATGCAGCGGACGTCCTTGAAAAGGAATCTGGTCGAAGCGGAATCGATGCCGGCGGGGATGATCAGTCAAGCGCGGGCACCACGGTGAACCTGCCCTGCGCACGTATATCGGCACTGGACGCCCCCACCCTGACCTCATAGGCACCGGGCTGCACCGCGTACGCCGCGCGCGCTTCGTCATAGTGGCGCAGAGCCTGCGCCGCCTCCAGGGTGAACGTCACCGTGCGGCGTTCGCCCGGGGCCAGCTGGACGCGCTGGAAGCCACGCAGTTCCTGCACGGCGTCGCCGCTGCCAGCGTGCTCGCGCCGCACGTACAGCTGCACCACTTCGTCACCGCTGCGGGTGCCCGCGTTGGTCACATCCAGCGCCACGCCCAGGCGGCCGTCGGCGCGGAGGCTGTCTGCATCGAGGCGAAGCGTTCCATAGTCGAATCGGGTATACGACAGACCGTGACCGAACGGATACAGGGGCGTGCCGCGGAAGTAGCGATAGGTGCGGCCCTCCATGGCGTAGTCGTCGAATGCCGGCATCGCTTCGCCGGCCTTGTAGAACGTGACCGGCAAACGGCCGGCGGGATTGACGTCGCCAAACAGCGCCTGACCGACTGCGGTGCCGCCGCGTTGCCCGGGGTACCAGCTCATCAGGATCGCTGGCAGATGCGCCTGCGCCCAGTCCACGGCGATGGCCGAGCCACCGGTAAGCACCATCACCACCGGCTTGCCGGTGCCGTGCAGGGCCTCCAGCAGGGTGCGCTGCGGCGCGGGCAGTCGCAGGTCGGTACGGTCGCCACCGGCAAAGCCCGGGTAGTTGACCGTCATCTCTTCGCCTTCGACATCGCCGGTGAGTCCACCAACGAACACCACCACATCGGCATCGCGTGCGGCATCGAGCGCTTCATCGAACGGTGCCTTGGCGCCGGGCATGCGCCAGCCCAGGCGCACGCCGGCATCGCGCTGGTCGTCGTAGTACTCCAGCTTCAGGTCATAAGTACGCCCGGCCTGCAGGTCGAGTTCGACACCCTCGGCATGCAGGCGATCCGTGTTCACCCAGTGATCGATCACGCGCTTGCCGTCCAGATACAGGCGGTAGCCATCATCGCCGGCCACCTCCAGCCGGTAGCGACCGGACACGGGGGGCAGCAGCTGGCCGCTCCAGCGGATGCTGAAGCGGTCGTTGGGAATCCCCTGCCCCGGTGCCGCTTCGCCGCGTGCCAGCAGGTTGTCGGTCGGCGAGCCGCGGTCCCAGCGGAAGCCGATCTGCGCGTCGGTACGCACCAGGGCCGGAGTGCCGGACAGGTCGGGCGTGCGGAAGTACTCACCGCGCAGGCCGCGCTCGGGCGACTCCGCCGAGGGCCGCAGGTAGGTCGGCTCGATCAGCGGTGTGGCGCCGGGATCGTCGCGGCCCTCCACCAGGTCGACGCCGCGGGCATAACGCACTTCAACGCCCTTGGCCGCCTCGCGTATGCCCTGCAGGATCGTCACCGGCGCCGCCGGTGTGCCGAAGTAGTTGCCGAGCAGTGCCATGGTGTCGTCGGCAGTGGGTCCGACCACGGCAATGCGCTTGATGTCGCGCGACAGTGGAAGGATGCCGTCGTTCTTCAGCAGCACGAGCGATGCCTGCGCGGCCTTGAGGGCCAGCGCATCATGGGCCGGCGCCTGGTTCACCGAGGCCGGAATGCGCGCCCAGCGCACCCGCTCCGGCGGATCGAACATGCCCAGGCGCATCCGTGCGGTGAACAGGCGGGTCACCGCATCGTCGATCTCCGCCTCGCTGATCAGCCCTTGGCGCACTGCGGCAGGCAACGTTGCGTACTCCTGGCCGCATTCCAGCTCGGTGCCGTTCCTCACCGCCAGCGCCGCAGCGGCTTCGCGCGTGGTGACGATACGGTGGTGCTTCCAGATATCGACGATGGCCCAGCAGTCCGAGACCACGTAGCCCTTGAAACCCCAGTCGCGTCGAAGCACATCGTGCAGCAGGAAACGGCTGGCACTGGCGGACTCGCCGTACACGCGGTTGTAGGCGCCCATGACCGCATCCACTTCGCCCTCCTTCACCAGCGCCTCGAACGCCGGCAGGTAGGTGTCATACAGGTCGCGCCGGCTGGGCCGTGCATCGAAGTGATGGCGGTCGGCCTCCGGTCCGCTGTGCACGGCCAGATGCTTGGCGGTGGCGTCCAGCTTGCGGTAGACGGGGTCGTCGCCCTGCAGGCCGCGTACGAAGGCCACGCCCATGCGCGCGGTGAGGTAGGGATCCTCGCCGTAGGTCTCCTGTCCGCGCCCCCAGCGCGGGTCGCGGAAGATGTTGACGTTCGGCGACCAGAAGGTCAGGCCCTGGTAACGGCCATGCGCGCCTTCGCGGAGGAACTGGTGGTGCTTTGCGCGGGCCTCGTCGCTGATGGTCGTGGCCACCTGCCCCATCAACGGTACATCGAAGGTCGCGGCCAGGCCGATTGCCTGCGGAAACACCGTGGCCTGCCCTGCCCGTGCGACGCCGTGCAGTCCCTCGTTCCACCAGTCGTAGGCGGGTACCCCCAGCCGTTCGATCGCCGGCGCGGCGTTCTGCATCTGCGCGGCCTTCTCTTCCAGCGTCATCTGCGCGACGAGTGCCGCGGCCCGTTGCTCGAAGCTGGCCGAAACGTCCAGCCAGGGCCGCGGCGCAGCCGCGGATGCGGCGGCCGCCACACAGGTCAGTACGAACAGGGCGATCCCACCGCGCCAGGTACGGCGGCGGGCCTTGGACGAAATCGACAGCCTCATTTGCTTCTCCCGTTGCGCTCGTCGCGCGCGAAAGGACCCAGCAGTGCGCCCACGAAGCCGCCTGCCCGGTCCGTACTCAGGACGGTGCCGTCCACCTCGCCTGCGAGCAGTTGCCAGCCCTGCCCATCGCCAGTGTCGAACGAGAACGCATAGTCGCTCTCGTTGCCGGCAATCTTCAGGCGCAGTGCTGCAGGCACCGGTACTTCACGGCTGGCCAGCGTCCGCGTGCTGCGGCCACCGTCGCGCGCTTCGAGGAAGAGCGAGAGACGCCCCCCGCCAAGGTCCCGAACGCCAAGGAAGTACCAGTACGCCTCGCTCTGGAACGCCGCCAGACCGGCGGCGACTCCGGAAGCTGGCGGGGTCATCGCGGTGCTCGCCTCGAAGCGCAGATGCTGCTGGCGCCGGCCGAGAAACGCCGGATTGCGCAGCGTGTCCAGATCCTCGGCGAGCGGGTGCACGGCCAGCATGCCGGGGCGCTTGTGCAGGTCTGCCCAGGCATGCCTGGGCACGCGCACGCGCAGCCACTGGCGATCGAGCGCTGGGCCATCAAAATTGTCGCGCGCTACGAAATTGCCGGTCGACGGGGCCTGGGATGCCTCGCCCTGCATCCACGCGGGGGCCTTGGCCACGTAGGGAATGGCCTGGTCAACCGGCAGGATCTGCGGCCAGCCATCCTGCCAGCGCACCGGCAACAGGTAGGTCTCGCGCCCGGTGTTGTAGTGGCGCTTCTGATAGTTGCGGCTGGCCAGGAACACCGCCCACCACGAGCCATCCGGGCCTTCGACCAGGTCGGCGTGGCCGGCATTGGTGATCGGAAGCGGACGGTCGTCCGGCAGTTCGCGCTGGGTCAGGATCGGATTGCCCGCATAGGGAACGTAGGGCCCCCACACCGCGCGGCTGCGCAGCACCACCTGCGAGTGCTGCGGCCCGGTGCCTCCTTCAGCGTCGGACAGGTAATACCAGCCCTCCCGCTTGTAGATGTGCGGTCCCTCGATCCAGATCGGATTCTTCGCCGGCTCCACGCCTCCATCAACCAGTACCCGGCGGGGCCCGACCGGCTTGAACGCCGCCAGATCGATCTGCTGCATCCAGATGGCGCGGTGCCCGTCATAGCGCGGCGGACCGGGCGGTGCATCGTTGTTGATCAGGTACACCTTGCCGTCGTCGTCAAAAAACAGTGATGGATCGATGCCATCGATGCCGGGCAGCCAGTGCGGATCGGACCACGGCCCGGCCGGGTCGCGCGCGGTGGCGATGAAGTTGCCACCGCTGTCGGTGGCGGTGGTGGTTACGTAGAACGTGCCGTCGTGGTAATCGATGGTGGGCGCGAAGATGCCGCGCGAGACGCTCAGGCCGTCGAAATCCAGTTGCGTGGGGCGGTCAATCACATTGCCGATCTGCTTCCAGTGCACCAGGTCGGCACTTTCGAACACCGGAATGCCCGGGAAGTAGGTGAAGCTGGAATTGACCAGGTAGAACCGGCCGTTCGCGCGCACGACGCTGGGATCGGCATGGAAGCCGGCCAGGACAGGATTGCGGTAGTGGCCGGCCGGCAGCGGGACTTCAAACGCCTGGTCATTGCCGCGGTACTCGAACCAGTCGAAGTACACCGGCGGAGCATCCGGCGGCGCGCTGGCCCGGGTGGTTGCGGCCGACAGCAGAAACAACGCCCCCAGCAGGTGGCGCGCCATCGACCTCAGGCCGGCCCTGTCGCGGGCCAGAGGGGACTGCTTGGACAACGTCATCATCGTCGGGCCTCGGCTTCGGCAATGGGAAGTTCGAACGGGCCGGCCGGCGCCCCGCTGCGGTCGCGCAGCGTGCACACCGGGCCATCGGCCCAGCAGTAGCGCACATGCGTTGCGCGCGTGGACAGCGGGCCGCGCAGCAGGATCCGGCGCCCATCCAGTCCGGCATCGGCGTACTCGCAGTGGCGCGTATGGCCCCTGGCCTCGCACAGTTCAAAGCCGATCGGACGCAGTGCGCCGGTTGCGGTGAGCGCGCCTTCGACATCCTCGAACGCGATGGCCACGCCCGCGGGCGTCCGCACGGCCGTGACCGCCCGCGGACCTGACGGTGCCAGATCCTGCTCGCCGTACACCACATGGCGCGCCACGCGCGCCAGGCGGCGCCCGAGCACCTGCTTGTTCGGCGGATGGATGTCGTAGGCGTCGCCGATGTCGATGGCAATGGCGAGTCCGCTCCGCGCATCCTCGGCGGCGACGCGCCGCTGCGCCTCGCGCACCTGCGCCCAACCGCTGTCGGCAGGCGCAACCGGCGGCTGGCCATAGTTGGCCAGCTGCACGAGCAGCAGTGGCGTGCGTGCACCGAACTGACGCCGCCAATCGTCGCGCAGCGCACGCAACCGCGCCGCGTATGCCGCGCCATCACCGGTGTTCGATTCACCCTGGTACCACAGCATGCCGCGCAGCCCGAAACCGCCGAGCGGTGCGATCATTCCGTTGTACAGCGTCGACAGCCCGGTGGCCGCCTGCCAAGGGGCAAATGGCGGCGCCTGTTGGCCCGGCGCAACCCGATACATCCACGGTCCCTGCAGTGGCACCCGCTCGCCGGAATCGAACTGCAGGCCGTGTGCCGTTGAAGGACCGGCCAGGCCGCCTTCGCCGTAGGTGTCCAGCACGTTGACCGCAATGCTGTTGGATCCTGCCTTCAGCACGCCATGTGGCAACGGGTAGCGCCTCTCGCCGGCGCCGTACTGGCTGCCGACGGCGACCCCGTTCACCCAGGTCACGTCCACCTCGTCGGCCGATGCCAGCTCCAGGGTCGCGCCGCGTGCTGCCTGTTCAGCGCTCAGCATCACCTGCGTGCGATACCAGACCATGCCGTTGTAGTCGGCAAGTGCGGGCTCGTTCCACCGCTCCCATGCGCCCAGTGTGGCCGGTGCGCGCGACCATCCGCGGTCATCGGCATCCGCCCGCCATGGGGCGTCGCCGGGCAGCGTGCCCTCGCGTGTGGCCCACCAGTGCTGCCAGTAGCGGCCCCAGGCCGCGCGTGCCTCCAGCGGATCACGCGCAGACCGCGCGAGGATATCGAGGGCCTCATCCAGGCCGCCCTGCCCGCGCAGTGCACCAACGCTGGTCCAGGCCTCGATCCGCGAGCCACCCCACGCCGCCTCGATCAGCCCCATCGGCACGTCGACCGTGCGCTGCAGTTCGCGCGCGAAGTAGAAGCAAGTGGCGGAAAAATCGCGCACCGCATCAGGCGTTGCCGATGTCCAGGCAGTGCTGTCGCTGAAGGTCTCCTGTGCCTGCACGGCGGCGTGCTGCGGCACGGTGAACAGCCGGATCCGTGGCATCGTGGCTGCGGCAATCTCGCTGGCTGCGTTGAGCGAGCGCCACACCGGCAGTTCCATGTTCGACTGGCCCGAGCACAGCCACACGTCGCCGACCAGCACGTCGCGCGCCGTTTGCCGGCGCGTTCCGTCGTTTACCTCCAGCGTGTAGGGACCGCCAGCGGCGACCGGGTACAGCATCGCCTGCCAGCGGCCTGCGGCGTCCGCCCGGCTGCTCACCGCCTGCCCCGCAAACGTCACGGAAACCGGCTGCCCGGGGCCTGCGTGCCCCCAGACCGCAATGGGCTGGTCGCGCTGCAGGACCGCGTGATCTCTGAACAACGGATGCAGCAATTCCGCCACTTCCCGCGCCGAGGCCGGCTCCGCAAGCCCGGCCATGGCCACCAGCATCAGCGCATGACCAACCGCTCCGAACCTGCTCATCGGCCATCCCCCGGTGCGAACGGAAACTGCAACGCCTGGTAGTACGACAATGGCTGCGGCGGTGGCCGTTCGCCGGCGGGCAATGGCCGTCCGCTGAGCGACTGGAAGTACGCCACGCTGGCGTCACGCCACCATTGCGCTTCGTCGTGCTGGATCTGCAGGAACGCAGTAACGTGCCGATGCCGCTGCGGATCGATCCGGTCGCGCAGGCCGGCCCAGGTGTCCTGCATCGACCGCACCTGGCGCACACCCCGCGAATAGCGCCCGACCAGCTCATCCCAGAGCGTCCTGCCCGAGCGCATGCGGTGATCCCACGGCACATGATGGAACCACAGCAGCAGCGACTCGGGCACCCGCTCGGGGTCGCCATAGACCTCGGCGACCTGCGGGGCGTACTGGCCCACGGCGTTGCTTCCGCCGGCGCTGCGGTCAAAACCGATGCCCTGGCTGTCTGCGCGGTGGTAGTACACCGACGTCCAGTCCGCACGTGGGCCTCCGTCCACCCAGGGGCCGGGGCCGTAGTGATGGCCGCGTGCCATCAGGTGGTGCAGGCCCAGCGGCGTCATGTAGTCCACTGCCGCCTCGCGCGAGTCCATCATCATCCGCACGATCGGGCCGGTCACCTGCGGGTCGGGCGAGAACGTCAACGCTGCCCAGTCTTCGGCAATCGCGCGCGCGGATTGCTGCGGGTTCCAGGCCAGCCGGCCGAAGGCGTACCAGTTGGCCTGGTCGAAGTGCGAGCCACTCCAGGTGCGGTCCACGCCGATGTTGGCGACGCCGGCAATACCGGTCAGTGCGTGGCCTTCCAGCGAGCCATCGATCACGCGGGCAACCGTGGAGCCCTCGCCGCGGGCATGGGTGTCGGCCTGCAGCACTTCCTCGTAGAGCGTTCCCAGGTAGACCAGGTGCGTCGCAAAACCCAGGTATTCCTTGGTAATCTGCAGTTCCATCATCAGCGGCGTGCGTGGCATCGCGCCGAACAGCGGATGGAACGGCTCGCGCGGCTGGAAGTCGATTGGGCCGTTCTTCACCTGCACGATCACGTTGGGGCGAAAGGCACCGTCCAGCCCGACAAACTCGCTGTACGCCTGCTTGGCGCGATCATCGGGAACCTCGTGCGAATACACGAAGGCCCGCCACATCACCACGCCGTTGTAGGGTGCCAGCGCGTCGGCCAGCAGGTTGGCGCCGTCGGCATGGGAACGACCGTAATCCTGCGGGCCGGGTTGCCCCTCCGAGTTCGCCTTGACCAGGAAGCCGCCGAAATCCGGAATGCGCGCATGGATCTCATCGACCTTGTCGCGCCACCAGCGCCGCACGCCGGGATCCAACGGGTCAGCCGTCGCCAGGCCGCCGAGCTCGATGGGCGCACTGAAGCGTGCGCTCAGGTAGACCCGGATGCCATAGGGGCGGAACAGGTCGGCCAGCGCGGCGGCTTTGGCCAGATAGGCCGGCGACAGGCTCAGCGCACTGGCGTTGACGTTGTTGAGGACGGTGCCGTTGATGCCGAGCGAGGCGTTGGCACGGGCGTAGTCGGTGTAGCGCGGGTCACGCCACTGCGGCAACGTCTGCCAGTCCCAGAGGGAGCTGCCTGCATAGCCACGCTCGACGTAACGATCCAGATTGTCCCAATGGTCGAGCACACGCAGTGCGACCCGCGGCGACTCCCGCACGTCCAGCCCCTGCAGCGGCATGCCACGCTGCAACAGGCGCAGCAGATGGAACGTGCCATACAGCACGCCGACATCCCGGCGTGCCGCCACCAGCAGTACATCGCGCCCCTCGATCCGGACCCGCCGGATCAGGAAGCCCTCGTCGCCCAGCGTGGCAACCTCGTTGCCGAACGCGGCGACCAGCGCCGAAGACTGCGGCGTACCCAGCACCAGGGCATGGTCAGTACTGATTGCCGTTCGCATTGGCGGCGCCGTTCCCAGCAATCCAGGGAGGCTGCGCGCAAGCTCATCGCGGGTAGCGCGCTGCATCGGCGTGCGATCCGGGGCCACCACTTCGGCCAATTGCCGCCGGTAATCGGCAGCGACCGTTGCGGCAATCGGCTGGTAGCGCATCCACAGCCCGTAGCCATCCTCCGCCCGCGCCACGCCAGCACAGGCCAGCAGCACGACCACGGCCCACAGGCGCGTGCCGACAGCACGCAACAAGGGCGTTAACATGCGCCTTTGTAGACTCCGTCCGGGCCCGGGGCAGCGCATCATCGTCCTTCGCACCCCCGCGGCAGCGCCACCAAGAACAAAGGGATCGTGCATTGGACAAGCCGAAGAAATCGGTTCGCCGCAGAACCGCAGGCGTGACGATCGACGAGGTTGCGGCCCTTGCCGGCGTTTCGCCGATGACCGTGTCGCGGGTGATCAACCAGGGCAAGGTGCGCGACGTCACCCGCGAGCGCGTGCTGCGCGCCGTGCGTGAGCTGGGCTATACGCCCAATCTTGCCGCCAGTTCGCTGGCCGCCGCACAGCACACGCGCATTGCGCTGATTTACACCAACCCCAGCGGCGCCTACCTGCGCGAACTGCTGGTGGGCCTGCTGCGCGTCGCCTCCAGTTCCGCCATCCAGCTGGTCATCGACTACTGGGACAACCTGGATGCCGAATCCGAACGTAGGGCGGCGCGCGCGCTCGCCGGACGCGTCGACGGGGTGATCCTGCCGCCGCCCCTGTGCGAATCGCAGGCCGCCGTAAGCGAACTGGTCAAGGCTGGCATTCCAGTGGTGGCCATCGCATCGGGTCGCCTGAGCGAAGCCCTGTCCTGCGTCCGCATCGACGATTTCAGTGCGGGCAGGGAAATGACCGAGCACCTGCTCCGGCAGGGACACACCCGCATCGGCTTCATCCGAGGGCGCGATGACCTGAGCGCCAGTGCGCTCCGCTACGACGGCTTCGTCACCGCCCTGCGCGAGGCCGGGCTTGCGGTGGAGCCTGGCCTGGTCCAACACGGTGACTACACCTACCGGTCCGGCCTGGCTGCCGCCGAAAAGCTGTTGTCCCAACGCCGCCCACCGACCGCGATTTTCGCCAGCAACGACGACATGGGCGCCGCCGCCATCTCCGTCGCGCACCGACGCGGGCTGGAAGTGCCACGCGACCTGTCGGTCGTGGGTTTCGATGACACCTCGGCCGCCACCACCGTGTGGCCGGAACTGACCACGATCCACCAGCCCATCGCCTCGATGGCCAACGCGGCCGTCGACATCCTGCTGCGCACCATCCGCCGTCCGGCGGGGGACGCAACGGTGCTGCGCGATCATGTGATGCCGCATCGGCTGATCGCACGCGATTCGGTCGCCGCCCCGCCCCGGCGGCGGTAGCGCAGGCATCATGCTCCGCATCCGAGGGTGACCTCGGCTTCGTTCAGTGCGCCCAGCGCGACGCGTGATACGGAAATCGTCATCGCATCGCCCGTCACCACTGACCACGGTCGGTCGATCGCGTCCAGCTTGGCGCCCGCCTTGGCCAGGCACTTCAGCGGCACGCCAACGCGCTTCCACTGGCCTTGTGGAAGCGCCGCCAGCGACGGCCCGATGGCAATGCGTGCCGAGCAGCCCACGCCGCAACCGACCGACAGCCACACCTCACCCTGCGGCGCAACGTCGACCCGCAGCGTGGTCAGCAGCATCAGGTCGCCGTTCGATTCACGCCGCAGGTCCAACGCCGTGTGCGACTGCAGTGCCGCGGCGGCTTCGCCATTGCCCGACCAGGCCAGACGTCGCCCATCCTCCTGCGCCAGATGATCCACGCCGCTGATCTTCAGCCGATCATCGGGCAATGCGTCCGGCACGCGGGTCACGGTCAGGCCCTGGCCAGCAGCATCCTCGATCCGCAGCGCCATGCCAGGACCCGCGTCACCGCGCGCGAAGAACACGCCCGTCGCGCCCTCGTTGCCGGTCACGCCCGATGCCTCCGGCAGCGCGGCCAGGTCGCCGTTGTCGGCGTAGGTCAGGCCGAAGCCGAACGCAAACAATGGATCGTAGTCCTTTTGGCCCACGTTGTTGGCGTACTGGGTGGCAGTGCGCGGCCAGCTGAAACTGAGCTTGCCCTTGAAATCGTACTGCACGCGGCCATCGCTTCCGCGCAGCAGCACATCGGC
The DNA here is from genome assembly GCF_049384845.1 of Stenotrophomonas sp. CASM101. NCBI lineage: Bacteria > Pseudomonadati > Pseudomonadota > Gammaproteobacteria > Lysobacterales > Lysobacteraceae > Stenotrophomonas > Stenotrophomonas sp. CASM101. The sequence continues at coordinate 198,548 of NZ_JBMRFR010000002.1, forward strand.
AATCCCGGCGCCTTCCGAACCCGGCAGCCACGCAGCCACGAAAGCATCGGCGGCATTGATTTCCCGGTTCACCCAGAGCGGCCGCCCGCTCAGGAAAACCGCAACAACCGGTATGCCTTCGGCCTTGAGCCGCTTGAGCAGCGCCAGGTCCGTTTCGTTGCCGGGCTTGTAGGCCAGCGTCGGCCGGTCTCCCTGGAACTCGGCATAGGGGTCTTCGCCAAACACCACCACCGCCACATCGGGCTTCACTGCATAGCGACCGTCAACGGCAAGCACGGCTTCACCACCGGCCGCGCTGGCCTGGCGCGCGATGCCCTCGTAGATCGTGTCCGCATTGGGGAAGTCCTTGCGGGTGGTGCCGGTGCCCTGCCAGTTGAGCGTCCAGCCGCCCGCCTGCTTGCCGACATCGTTGGCACCGTCGCCGGCCACGAGGATCCGCTGCTTCGGAGACAGCGGCAGGACGTGGTCCTGGTTTTTCAACAGGACCAGCGATTCGCGCACGGCCTGCCGGGCGACCGCGCGATGTTCCGGCGCGCCAATCAGTGCGAACTGCCCGCCGACGGCCCGCGTGGATGGCCTGCCGGCCTCGAACAGCCCAAGGCGGAACTTGACCCGCAGGATCCGGCGCACTGCATCGTCCAGCCGCTGCGTCGTGATCCGGCCGTCCTTGACCGCAGCCAGCGTCGTCTCGTAGAAGCCCTTCCAGCTGTCCGAAGCCATCGCCATGTCCAGGCCCGCGATGATGGTGGCCGGGCAGTCTGTGGTGGTGCAGCCCTTGACCTGTCCATGACCATTCCAGTCACCCACCACGAAGCCACCGAAGTTCATGCGGCCCTTGAGCACATCGGTGAGGTAATGCCGGTGCCCATGCATCTTTTCACCGTTGACGCTGTTGAACGACGCCATTGCGGTCTGCGCGCCGGCGGCGATTGCCGGCGGGTATCCGGCCGCGTGGATGCGCACCAGATCTGACTCGCTGATGCGGGTGTCGCCCTGGTCCTTGCCGTCAGTGGTGCCCCCGTCGCCGAGGAAATGCTTCACCGACGCGATTACATGGCGGCCATCGAGGAACTCCGGTGTTCCCACCCTGCCCTGCAGCCCCTCCACCATGGCGGCGGCATAGCTGGCCACCACGTCCGGCGATTCGGAGTAGCCTTCGTAGGTGCGTCCCCAGCGATCATCCTGGGGTACGGCAACGGTCGGCGCGAACGTCCATTCCATGCCGGTGACACGGGTCTCCAGCGCGGTGATGCCACCGATCTGCCGCAGCAGCTCCGGATTGCGCGTGGCGCCCAGCCCGATGTTGTGCGGGAACAACGTGGCGCCAATGATGTTGCTCTGCCCGTGCACGGCATCGATGCCGAACAGCAGCGGAATGGCCTTGCCGCCTTTCGAGGTGTCCATCGAGGCGTCGTAGAAGGCGTCGGCCAGCGCCAGCCATTCGGCCGGCGACGCGTCATAGCGGCCACCGGGATCGGAGTTGCCCCCGGCCAGGATCGAGCCGAGCCGGTAGCGGCGCACATCATCTGGAGTGACGCTGGCGATGTCGCCCTGCACCAGCTGGCCGACCTTGTCCTCCACCGTCATTCCGGCCATCAGGTCGGTGATGCGCTTCTCCAGCGCCGGGTCCGCAGCCAGGGGCCAGATGACCTCCGGCCAGGGATCCTTGTCGGTGGCTGCGGCGGCGGCAGCCCGGTCCTGGCCGCGGCAGCCGAGCAATCCCAGCATCAGTGCGGCGACCAGCGCGCCGCTGCGGATTACGAAGGCCTGCGATGTCATGGTGCTCATCCTTCCATCTGCTCCAGTTCCTTGCCCTTGGTCTCGTGCACATGCCGGACGACGAAGATCACCGAGATCACGGCAGCCACCAGGTAGATGCCGTAGGTGGCCGCCAGCCCTGCCGCGGCCAGCAGCATCGGGAACGTCACCGTGACCACGAAGTTGGAGGTCCACTGCGCCGCGCCGGCGACTGCCAGTGCCGAACCGCGGATCTGGTTCGGGAACATCTCGCCCAGCATCACCCACATCACCGGTCCCCAGGACAGATTGAAGAACACGACGTAGGCATTGGCCGCCACCAGTGCCAGCGTGCCCATGCGGCCGGGCAGCTGCAGATGCCCGTCGGCCAGCGAACCGCTGGCAAAAGCCACCACCACCAGTGCAAGCGACAGCGACATCCCGGCCGAGCCGAACCACAGCAGGGGTTTGCGGCCGATCCGGTCGATCAGCAGCACGGTGACCACGCAGGCACCGATGCTCAGTGCGCCGGACAGCACGTTGATCAGCAGCGCGTCGTTCTCGGAAAAGCCGACTGCCTGCCACAGCACCGCGCCGTAATAGAACACCACGTTGATGCCGACCAGCTGCTGGAAGCAGGCCAGCCCGACGCCGACCCAGACAATCGGGCGGATCCGCCCTGTCGCCCGGCTCTTCAGATCGGACAGGCGCGGGCGATGATGGTCGTTGGACAACGAGGCATCGATCTCCTCGAACGTGGCGCGGGCCTTGTCGCCGCCGAGCAGCCGGGTCAGCACCCGCAGTGCATCGTCCTTGCGCCGCTTCACCACCAGGTAGCGCGGGCTCTCAGGAATGGTCAGCAACAGCAGCAGGAACAGCAGCGATGGCGCGGCCTGCATCCAGAACATCCAGCGCCAGGCGGCCTGCCCGCCCCACAGCGGTTCGGTCGACGCGCCCGCTGCGGCCGCCAGCAGGTAGTTGGACAGGAAGGCAGCGGTGAGGCCGGTGATGATCGCGATCTGCTGCACCGTGGCCAGGCGGCCGCGATAGCGGGCCGGAGCGACCTCGGCAATGTAGGCCGGCGAGATCACGCTCGCCGCGCCGACCGCGAATCCGCCCACCACCCGCGCCGCAATGAACCAGCCCGACGAGACCGCCGCCCCGGCACCGAGTGCCGACAGCAGGAACATCACCGCCGACAGGATCAGCACGTTGCGACGGCCGAGGCGGTCGGCCAGGCGGCCGGCACTGAACGCGCCCACCGCACAGCCCAGCAGCATCGACGCGATCTCGAACCCCTGCATCCATTCACCGGACCGGAACGCCTGGTGCAGGCCATCCTGGGTGCCATTGATCACACCGCTGTCGAAGCCGAACAGAAAACCGCCAATCGTCGCTACCACGCTGATCAGTACGATCAGCCGGGTGTTCTCCCCGCTGCCTGCTGCCTGGTTCATCCCCGTCCCCTTGAGTGCACCGTTGCCGCCGTTGGCCTGCTTGCCGCGCTCAGCGCAGCAGGTACTGGTTGAGCAGGTTTTCGTAACGCTCCTGCTTGCCGCTGGCCTGGCGCGGTTCGCCGAGGCGGGCGGCCAGTGCCGCCAGGTCCGGCAGGCTGAGCGTGCCACGCTCGAACTCCTGGCCGGCGCCACTGTCGAAACTTGCGTAGCGCTCCTTGCGCCATTGCTCCCAGGGAGACTCGGTCAGCAGTGCATGGGCAACCTCCAGGCCGCGTGCGAACGCGTCCATGCCACCAATGTGGGCAATGAACAGATCCTCCAGGTCGGTCGACTCACGGCGCACCTTCGCATCGAAGTTCAACCCGCCCTCCAGCCCACCCTGGCGCAGCACGACCAGCATCGCGCCCACGGTGTCGTACAGATCGCTGGGGAACTGGTCGGTGTCCCAGCCGTTCTGCGCGTTGCCGCGGTTGGCATCGATGCTGCCGAGCAGGCCATGATCGGACGCGACCTGCAGGTCGTGCTCGAAGGTATGGCCGGACAACGTGGCGTGGTTGGCCTCGATGTTGAGCTTGAAGTCCTTGTCCAGCCCGTGTTCCTTCAGGAAGCCCACCACCGTGGCACTGTCGAAGTCGTACTGGTGCTTCATCGGCTCCATCGGCTTGGGCTCGATCAGGAAGTTGCCCTTCAGGCCGATGCTGCGGCCATAGTCGCGGGCCATGGTCAGGAAGCGTGCGAAGTGCTCGATCTCGCGCTTCATCTGCGTATTGGCCAGCGACGCATAGCCCTCGCGCCCGCCCCAGAACACGTAGTGCTCGCCACCGAGTTCGACCGTGGCCTCCAAGGCGGCCTTGACCTGCACCGCGGCGCGGGCCACCACGGCGAAATCGGGATTGGTCGATGCACCGTTCATGTAGCGCGGGTGCGAGAACAGGTTGGCCGTGCCCCACAGCAGCTTGACGCCGGTGGCCTCCTGGCGCGCCTTGGCCAGGCCCACCATGTGCGTGAGGTTCTTCTGGTACTGGCCGATATCATCGGCATCCGGCGCCAGGTCGATATCGTGGAAGCACCAGTACGGCACGCCCAGCTTGGTGAAGAACTCGAACGCCGCGTCCACTTTCGCTTCGGCCGTGGCCAGCGGCGAGCCCGCCTCCCACGGGAACTGCCGGGTACCCGGGCCGAACGGATCGTGCCCGGCATTGCAGAAGGTATGCCAGTAGCACACGGCAAAGCGCAGATGCTCCTGCATGGTCTTGCCACCGATGACCCGGTTTGCATCGTAGACCTTGAAGGCAAGCGGATTGTCCGAGCCCTTGCCCTCGAACGGAATGCGGCCGATGCCGGGGAAGTATTCCTTGGCGCCGATGAAGGGCTGCGTGCTCATGGTGCGTGCTCCTGTCGTTGTACGGTGTGGTGGAGGAGCCATCAGCCGCGCTGCAGCGGCGTGATGGCATCAAGATGACTGAGGAAGCGTGCGTAGGCCCGTGCATAGGCATCGCTGCGGTCCGGATCCGGGCGCGCGGAGAGCGTGGGATCGACGGTGACGTGCCGTGCGGTGATGTCGCTGATCGAAGTGGCGTTGCCCTGCGATCGGGCGAGCGACCACAGCGCCTGTAGCGCCGCTCCAAACGCCGCGCCTTCGGCCTGCACCGGGACCTCCACGGGCAGGCCGAACACATCGGCCACCAGTTGACGCCAGGCAGCGCTGTTGCTGCCACCGCCGGTGAGTACGATGCGATCAAACTGCATGCCCGCGCGGACGAAGGCGTCGTAGCCGTACCTCAGGCTGTAGGTCGCGCCCTCCATGGCGGCGCGGTAGAGGTGCGCCGGAGTGAAGTTGGCGGTGTCCAGGCCGGCCAGCACACCCTTGCCGAGCGGCAGGTCCGGCGTACGCTCGCCATTGAGGAAGGGCAGCATCACCAGCCCGCCTGCTCCCGGTGGCGTCGCGCGCAGGTGCGCATCGCCGTCGCGAGTGCTGAAGCCGAAGGCACGGGCCACCTGTTCGGTCGCCACGGTGCAGTTCATGGTGCAGATCAGCGGCAGCCATCCTCCCGTGGACGAGCAGAACGCGGCCCAGGCGCCGTCAGCGTCGATCACCGGCGCGCTGGAATAGGCGAACAGCGTTCCAGACGTTCCCAGGCTCATCGCCAGGCGTCCTTCGGTGACGCAGCCAGTGCCGATCGCGGCCATCATGTTGTCGCCGCCGCCAACGGCCACCTTCACCGCCGCTGCAAGCCCGAGCGCGGCCGCGGCCTTCGGCGCGATATCAAACAGGGCGTCGGGTGCGGCGATCGGCGGCAGGCAGGCGGCAAGATCACGATCAGGATCGGTGGCGCGCAGCAGTTCCTGCGACCAGGTGCGTGTGCGCACGTCCAGCCAGCCGGTTCCGGACGCATCGCCAAGCTCGCAGAACCGCTGCCCGGTCAACACGAAATTCAGGTAGTCGTGTGGCAGCAGGATGGTCGCCAGCCGCGCATAGGCGTCGGCACGGTGGATCCGGGTCCAGGGCAGCTTGGACGCTGTGTAGCCGGCCAGGATCGGGTTGCCCGCCAGCGCGATGGTCCGTTGGAATCCGCCCACGGCGTCCATGATCTGGATGCATTCGGCCGAGGTGCTGGTGTCGCACCACAGCTTGGCCGGCGCCAGTACCTCGCCAGCATCATCAACCGGCACGAACCCATGCTGCTGCCCCGATACCGCCAGTGCGACGATGCGAGCGCGCAGCGAGGGGTCGATCCTGGCAAAGCAGTCGCGCAGGGCCGACACCCAGTCGGCAGGCGCCTGTTCACGGCTGCCGTCGGCACCGCTGTCCAGCGTGAGCGGCGCGCTGGTGACGGCGGCCACCGCTTGCGCCTGCGGGTCGTAGACCAGCACCTTCAGGCTCTGCGTCCCTGCATCGATCCCTGCAACCAGACCCATCGAAACCGCCTCCGATCAACAAAAAGGTAGCGCTAACATTCCGTGGACTCAAAAAGGGGGCGTGGTGTCCGGCCCCCTCGTTGCCACCGCGCGCGTCATCGCCCGCGGTGTTGCCGCACTGTAACCAGCTGCAGCGGAAAAAGCGTGCTGCAACGCAAAACCCTGCTACGTGCTCGCCGTCGTCGAACGCCATACGTCCACGCCGGACCTGCAGTACTGCGCGATGAACTCCGCCTGCGCCGGCATCTGCGCGGCAGCCTGCTGCACAGGCCCTTGGATGCCCTTCAACAAGGTGCGCAGATCGACATCACTCACGGCCCGCGCCAGCGGGTGGGCAGGACCGGGCGCGATGCCCTGCCCGAGCAGCACGCTGGTCCACGATTCCACGCGGAACAGCTCGCCGGGGTCCTGCCAGGCGTGCGCACGCTCGCGCCACGCCTGCAACCGCTGCTGCAGCGATCCGGGCACGCTCATCTCGCGACACGCCTTCCACATCGGTTCGGTGCGCTGCGTTGCGTGATAGTGCAGGATGATGAAGTCGCGCACATGCTCCATTTCCTGGCGGCTGACATCGTTGTACAACTGCACCAGCGACGCACTGATGCCGTCGAACGGGAACAACTGGATCAGGCGCACCACCGCGCTGATCGCCAGATGGATGCTGGTCGACTCCAGCGGTTCGATGAAACCGCTGGCCAGCCCGAGCGACACCACGTTCCTGTTCCAGGCCTTCAGCCGGCGCCCGCTGCGGAACGGCACGTTCCATGGGTCGCGCAAAGGTGGAGCCCCTGCATCGCGTAGCAGTTTCGCGGCGGCCTCGTCATCAGACAGATGGCGGCTGTCATACACCAGCCCACAGCCAACGCGGTGCTGCAGCGCGATGTGCCAGCGCCACCCCGCCTCGTGGGCGATCGCCCGGGTATAGGGCACCGGCGGCGCCACCGCTTCGGTCTGCACCGCCACGGCCCGGTCGCACGGAAGCCATTCGTGCCAGTCCTCGTAGCCGGTGCCCAGCGCCTGCTCGATCAGCAGGCCACGGAACCCCGTGCAGTCGATGAACAGATCGCCCTCGATCACCTGGCCGTCGTCCAGTACCAGCGCCTGAACCGAGCCGTCGTGCGCGTGCTGCCTGACTTGGGCGATCCTGCCTTCGATCCGGCGCAGGCCGTTGGCCTCGGCCCTGCCGCGCAGGAACCGCGCATACAGGCTGGCATCGAAGTGATACGCATAGCTGGCCTGCGGCTGGGTGTGCAGCGAGAAGCGGTCGCCGCGCGACGCGATGCTCTCCAGGCAGAAGTCGCCCAGGTCCGAGGGCATGCCGCGGCGCAGGCTGTCCAGCCAGAAGTGATGGAAGGGAGCCGCCCAGGTGCCATGGCCAATGGTGCCGAACGGATGGAAGAAGCGATCCCCCGGCAGCCGCCAGTTCTCGAACGAGATCGACAGCTTGAAGGTGCCGGCCACCGCGCGCAGGAACTCCTGCTCGTCAATCTGCAGGAAGCGATGAAAGGTGCGGATCGGCGGCACGGTGGACTCACCGACGCCGACCGTGCCGATCTGCTCGGACTCGACCAGCGTGATCTGCAGCTGGTCACGGAACTGATGCGCCAGCGCGCAGCCGGCCAGCCATCCCGCTGTACCGCCACCGGCAATGACCACCTTGCGGATGCGCCCTGCAGGCGTGCTTTCGGTATCCAACGCGGTGCCCTCTCTCAACGGTTGAGCCTGCCCAGCAGCATCGCGCGCATGCGGCGGGCGCGCTGCTCGTCGAACGGTGCCAGATCCCCGCGCGCGGCGTCAGGCAGGTGCTGCCCCGCGCGCTCGCCGGGGCCGAATACGTAGTAACGGAAGAGCCCTTCCCAGGCCTGCTTCTCACGCGCTGGCAGGTCGCGCACGGACCACATCGCGTGCTGCAGCGCCGCCAGCGGCGACCCCAGCCAGGCCGGCGAGCTTCGCCACCAGTAGTTCACCAGCACGTTGAACGGCTCCAGGCTGCGTACATGGTGCCACCACATGCTGGGAATGAAGATCGCATCGCCGGGTCCAAGTACCGCGCTGCGTGCATGCGCCAGCGCCTCGCGGAAACGTGGATGCCGATCGAAGTCGGGGCGCTCGAAGTCCACCACGCTGACGACCTGTCCGCCCGGCGTGGGATCGAGCGGGCCCGGATAGAGGTTGTCGATCTGGGCGGGCGGGAACAGGGTGAACTCACGCCGCCCCACCGCGCAGCAGGCGAGGTTGTCGGGTGTGTCGAAATGGCACGAGGCCGTCACCCGGTTGCCGATCCAGATGCTGGCGGTGGCGTCGAGGCCCTGCTTCGCCAGCCCGGCGTCGTTGGCCTGCGCGAATGCCGGCAGCAGTGCCCGCTCGATCGGCAGCGAGGCCACGTAATAGGTTGGCGGCCGAGGCGCATGCAGCGTCGTGGCGATCTCTTCCAGCACCTGGGCCAGCACGCCGCGTCGCACTTCGAAGTTCAACCGGGTGAAGTCCGCGCTGTAGAACGGGCGCCCCCCGATCTCGGCGCCGCCGAACGAGTACTGGATGGGCGCACCCGCATCGACGCTGCAAAGGTACACCATCGCGTCGTGCACGCCGCCCAGTCCGGCCTGGACCAGTGGCCAACCGCTGGCGATGCCGCGCAGTACGACCGGCTCACCGGCGTCCACCAGGTCAGCCAATGGCAACGCGGCAGGATCGATGCCTTCCAGGATCCGCATCGGCAGGCTGGCTTGCACCGGTCAGTTCCTGACCGCCTGCGTGGTGCCGTCCTGGACGCGGAGACGGCGCTGCTTCTCGGCGATCAGGCGGCGCATGTTATGCAGCGAGGCAAGCATCAGGTACGCACCTTCCAGGTAACCGGCGCGGTTCAACGCAGCCAGGCGTGAACTGTCCAGCGCCGCCAGGCGCTCGCGGTCAATGCCGTGCAATCCGCTCACGCTCACCCGGTGGTACGGCGCGATCTGCACGTCGAGCGTGACCGGCTGGATGAGGCCGCAGTCGTCGAGCATCGCGAACATTGCGGCCGCGTACGCGCTGCCCTCGTGGATGCCGCGCAGCACGCCGGCGATGTGGTCCAGGTAGGGCGTGTTGCCGCCCTGCGGCAGGAACACCGGCTCACCGGCGCCGGCGGTGACGCGCGGATGGTCCAGGTCCACGTGCATCACCGCATCCTGGGTGAGCAGGCCATCCACGTAGTGCTCCTGGAACCCGATCAGGAACGGCCCTTTGGCGGCCGCACCAGGCAGGTAGGAGGCATTCCAGCGCCCGTCCTGCAGGAACAGGTTCTCGTGTTGTTCGAAACCCAGCAGGGCCACGGACTGCCACGCTTTTGACCCGGTTTCCCTGCGCAGGAAGATCGGATACTCACGCTGCAGTTCAGCGAACTCGCTGGGATAGGCCGGCACCATGCCCACCGCATCGCCGAACTGCGGCCCGAATCCGGTGGCGACCTTCAGGTCCCGATGCGCGATGTTGTTGAGCATTTCGTAGCGGGCCATCAGGGTATCCAGTCCAATGCGGGTTGCTGGCCGGCAGGGTAGCGCAGGCGCGACAGGTGCGGCGACACCGTCCCGGCACGGCACCGCTGGCGGGCAGCGGTGCCGTGCCGGACGCATCGGCAACCAGGTTCAGAACTTGTAGCGGACGCCCAGCATGTAGCGCGGGCTCTGGTCTGCCAGCTTGACGATCATCTGCGACGTGCGCGAGCGCCACCGCACATCCTCACCGGTCAGGTTGATCGCCTCCAGGCTGAAGGACCAGTGGTCATCGAGCGCGTAGTTGACGCTGAGATCCCACTGCTCGTACGGCTCCACATAGTACGGATTGCGGCTGGAGCCCTGGTTGGCCAGGATCAGGTACTGATCGCGCCAGTTCCATGCCAGTCGCACCGACCACCCGTACTTCTCGTACATCAGCATGGCGTTGGCGGTGTCGCTCAGGCCGGTGAGCGAGAACTGGTCGATACCCGGATCGCCGCCGTTGTTGTAGCCGACATCACCTTTCACCACCGTGTAGTTGGCCAGTACGCCGAACCCGGTGTCACCGAAGAAGTACTGCCCGCCCAGCTCCCAGCCGTGCAGCTTGGACTTGTTCTGGTTGATCGGGCGATTGACGTTGAACTGGTACAGCGGATCGTTGGCCTGCCCATACAGATCGTAGGCCGCTTCGGTGGCCAGCACCTGCGCATCGGTGCCGTTGTAGGCGCCCAGCCCGGCGGGATTGTTGCGCAGCAACGCCAGTGCGGTGAACAGCGAGGTGTCGTTGGCCGAGCAGGCAGCGGCATTGGCCGGCCCGACCTGGGCGACGCAGGCGCCGCTGGTCAGGAAGTCCAACGCCGCCCGCGCATCCGGCCCAGAGGTCGGGTCGGTGAGGCCGTACAGGCTTTCCTGGACGACGGTGTTGCCGATGAAGTTGCTGACCGACTTGTTCCAGTAGGTCAATGACACATAGCTGGCATCGGCGAAGTACCACTCCAGCCCCAGGTCGAGGTTGTCCGATTCCAGCGGCTTCAGGCTCGGGTTCTGGGAATTGCCGCTGGCGCGCGAGGAGGGATCGATCAGCACCGAGCCGAACGGCTGCTGGGCCCCGGGTCCCGCATAGAGATTGCCGTACGGCGCGCGGGCGATGCTCTTGCCGAACGAAACGCGTCCCTTCAGCTCCTCGGTGAGGTCGATGCTGAAATCAAGGTTGGGCAGGATGTAGCTGTACCGCGCCTTCTCCGTGAAGGGCTGCTGCTCATCGGACAGCACGATGCGGAAATCGTTGTTGGCCTGCCACTCGATGGATTCGGGAACGGCAATGACCGAGGTCGACACCACGTCGGTGGTTTCATAGCGCACGCCCAGGCGGGTGTTGGTGCGCATGCCGCCCAGCTCCCCGTCCAGTTCCACCTGGAAGTACGCCGCCTTGGTCTTCTCTTCCACGAAGTTGTCGGCCGCGCGTTGCGGGTTCACACCCAGGCCGACGCCGTACTCGCCCGATGCCCATTGCGCGAGCTGTCCGGCATTGCCGCGCCAGGCCGGCCAGCTGTTGGCACTGTAGTCGTCGAACAGGCCGACGATGCTGACCGGCTGCAGCAGGTCCATCAGGCCCGCGGCGGTATCCCGGTCCACGTTGGCCACGCCCCAGTCACCCAGGGTGGAGTAGGCCTCGGCGGCCTGGATGCGGTGGGTGGTGGACTTGTTGGTGTCCACGCCGAACTGGAAGCGGCCGTGGTCGAAGTTCCATTCGCCATCGACGCGCGCCTGCTTGATCTCGCTGATCTGGGTCTGCGCGTTGACGCGCAGCACCTGCGTGCCAACCTCGCCTTCCTGGAAGCCCGGATTGACCACGCCATTGGTCCCGGCGACCGCATCGGCGGTGCTGGGATACCAGACCTGGGTGCCAACCGGCAGGCCATTGTTGAAGTTCAATTCCTGCACCCAGGAGCCGCCACAATGCGGGCCACGGGTGCAGTTGTTGGTGCCGGCGATGCTCATGAAGATCGAACCACCGCCGGTCAGCGGATCATTCGGGCGGCTCTCGTTCTTCGAGTTGTGCGCATCGAAGCTGAGCTTGAAGCGGTCGCTGACATTCCAGACGGCGTTGAAGCCCAGCGAGCCCAGCTTGTACTCCTGCATGCTGCGCTGCTGTTCCAGGCCGAAATCCTTGGTGCCGGCGATTTCACGGATGTATACCGGCGTCGCGACGGCGCCACTGGTGTCGAACTCGACGTTGGTGTAGTTGCTGTTCTGCAGCCACATGCCCTGCTCGCCGCGATTCTCGGTGATTTCGTTGGTCGAGTAGGTGTAATCCACGGTCAGGGTCAGGCTGTCCGTCGGTGCGAACTGCAGCACGGCCTGGCCGTTGACGCGTTCGCGTTCGAATTCGGAGAACGCGTAGCGCAGGTCGTTGGGCCGCGCGTAAAGCTGGCCGACGGCCGGGGCATTGACCACGGTCGGGTTGCCCGGCATCGACCCTGTCCACGGCTGCACGTTCCAGTAGTTCTCCGTGGCCTGCACCGAGCCACCCTTGCGCTTCTGCTGGCTCGCGCTGAGGCTGACGCCAAAGGTCTTTTCCGGATTGCTGTAGCTGAAGATGCCCGACAGCTCCGGTGTCAGGTCATTGTCGAACGGCTGGCTCTGGTCGGACACCAGCTTCGCCCCGGCGTTGGCCACGATGCCGGCGTGATCGAGCGGGCGCGAGGTCAGGATGTTGATCGTCGCACCGATGCCACCGCTGGGCACCTGTGCCTGGCTGGTCTTGTAGACCTCGATGCCATTGATGGCCTCGGCGGCCAGTTGCGCGAAATTGAAGGCGCGGGTGCCGCCGTCGACACCGCCGATGGCGACCTGTCCAGAGGCACCGAATGCATCGGCACCCGGCATCTGCCGACCGTTGAGCGTGACCATGTTGAACTGGGGGCCGAAGCCACGCGCGGTCACCTGCGCGCCCTCGCCGTCACGGCGCTCGATGGAGATGCCGGTGATGCGCTGCAACGACTCGGCAAGATTGGTATCGGGGAACTTGCCGATGTCCTCAGCGCTGATCGCGTCGACCACGCCCGCCGAGTCGCGCTTGATGTCCATGGCCTGGCTCAGGCTGTTGCGTATGCCCGTGACCTGCACTGCATCGAGCTGGGTGGGCTGCGACTGGCTCTGCGGCTGCTGCCCGGTTGCCGGTGCTGCGTCCTGCGCAAAGGCAGGATTGATGACCAGGGCGCCACCCACGAAGGTGAACATGGCCCGGGACCGGAACTTCGCCAATGCGCGGCTCATGAACCGGACCTCGGGGCCAGGGTGCCGCGGAAACTGCAAGTGCTCATGAAAGTCCCCTCTGACATACGATCGAATGGATGTACCGCCCCCTCCCAGGGGCACGCACGGGCGTGGCCCGCATTCCAAACCGAACAGCACGGGTGCTCGGGCACGCCGCGACTTACACTTGCTTTTCAAGCCTGCCAGGACAAACACGCGGCAAAGAAGGCAGCCCCTGGACCTTGGATCCCCGTCCGACTGGTAGCGCTACCATCGCGTTGCAGCGGAGAGTAATCACCCCGGTTCGCGCTTGTCACCATGCAGCGCAGCAAACCAGCAGCGCGCGGCACAGCTCATGACCCGGCTGCTGCTGCATCCGGTCAGGCGCACCCGACGTAGGAAGGATGCCCGCACTTGCGGGTCATCCAGAAAGGAACGCACCGTGAACGCTCTTCAGCGCATCGCCGCCGCAGTCGGCTTCGCCCTACTCGTTTCGTCCGGCTCCTCAGTTTTCGCCGCCAACGCCGTCATCGTGGGCGGGGCAGAGATGTACCCCACCAGGACCATCGTCGAGAACGCCGTCAATTCCAAGGATCACACCACCCTCGTTGCAGCGGTCAAAGCAGCCGGCCTGGTCGACACCCTCAACGGCGCCGGGCCCTTCACTGTTTTCGCGCCCACCAATGCGGCCTTCGAAAAATTGCCTGCAGGCACTGTCGATACGCTGGTGAAGCCGGAAAACAAGGCACAGCTGACCCGGATCCTGACCTACCACGTCGTCCCGGGCAGCTACAGTACGGCGCAGCTTCTGGCCGATGCCCGCAAGCACGGCGGCAAGGCCACCCTCAAGACCGTGCAGGGTGAGCCTCTCACCGTGGCGCTCCACGATGGCAAGCTCTGGATCATCGACGCAAAGGGTGGCAAGGCAGGCATCAGCACTGCAGATGTCAGCCAGTCCAACGGCGTCATCCACGTGGTCGACACCGTGCTGATGCCCTAGTATGCGGCCTCATGCAACGGGCATCCGGCGCGATGCCCGTTGCCCGGGCCGGTCATGCCGCCGTCAACATGCGGATGCGCGGCCGGCATGGCGTAGTGGCTACCACACCGGTCCCAGCAGCTTCATCACTTCGGCCTCCAGTTTCTGCGCGGCCTCGTCCTGGGAGGCGACCTTGATGCACAACCCCGACTGTGCCGGTCCCGGCACCAGCTGGTAGCGGTTGATGGTGCCGCCACCTTCACCGTCCAGCGCTACGCGCGCCACTACCGTTCGGCCATTGGCGTGGAAGGTCCAGTCCTGATAATCAAACATGCTTCAGTACGTGTGCGGCCAAGATGTCATCCCACTTTAGGCGGCATGCCAGTGAAGAACGCTCCAGGAAGATGTTCAGCGCGCGTGGACATGATGGCGACAGGGCCTATTGCAGTGCCCGCGCCAACTGCAGGACATCGGCGAAGAAGGAGGGATAGTCGTCCTGAGGAGCGTTGTGGGTCTGGCGCCGGTGGATCAGGCGCACTGCGACGACACGCTGTTCCGGAACGATCATCAGGTATTGGCCCAGGTAGCCGTTGGCGGCAAAGCCGACGACCGGCCCCCGTGAGATGTCGTAGAGATCGGCGAGCTTCAGGCCGCGCGCGGAGATCTGGCTGCCGTAGCGCTGGGACCAGTCCGCGCCCAGTTGATCGGCGAGGAAGGCGACCAGCGTGCTGCGGCTTTCGAATACTCGCCCTGCGCTGGCCTGCAGTGCGCGCTGTACGTCGTCGTCCACGCCCCTTTTCACCAGCAGATCCCGTAGCCGGGGCTTGAGCTGGTAGCGTTCCCAGGCCGGTATCCGCCACCACAGCAGCCCAACATCTGGCGCACGGGCGCTTTCGGTCGTCATCAACGCGACCGACTGCTCACTCAGGAGACGTTTGCCATCCGGCGCCACGCCTCCGTCCAGCAACAGTTGCCCGATGGCGGCAAGATCGGCCGCGCGCAGGGACAGCCCGGCCATGCCCAGCGGGGTGCCTGCCTCATCCTTCATCCAGGTGTAGTGGGCAATGCCCAGGGGCTTGAACAGGCGCGCGTCCACATAGGCATCCAGCGGCTCGCCTGCCAGGCGCTCGACAATACCGGGCAGCAGGTTGGTGGCCTTGTTGTTGTAGGAGAACACGGCACCCGGGGCATCGCTCAGCTCGGCGGCCAGTGCCAGCCTGACCAGGTCCGGGGCCCCTTCCAGCTCTTCGCCCGCGTTCGCCACGTTCTGCAGGCCCGAGGTATGGTCCAGCAGCATGCGCACGGTAATGGCGCTCTTCCTGCCCTGCTTCCATTCGGGATAGATCTGGCTGACCGGCGTATCGATCGAAGCCAGCTTTCCGTCGTCCAGCAGCAACGCAATGGCCAGCGCGACGACCGACTTGGTGGCCGACATCAGGTGAACCGATTCCTGCCCCGCGGCGGGCTTCAGCTCAAGCAGCGTCTCCCGCTCATGCATCACCAGGACCGCATCGGAATGCGCGGCGCGTGCATTGCGCTTGATCGCGGCAAGGGCTTCGGCACGCATCGCCGCTTGGGTGGGCCCGGCGATGCCGAACACCAGGGCCAGGGCGCAGGACAACCAGCAGGATCTTGGCATCGCAATCTCGTCCAATGAGTGTGTGTGCAGCTTGACTACATGTGTAGTCAAACTGCAGTGCCTGAAGTCATGCCGTCCTTGAGTGCTGAACGTGGGCTGGCGCCGCCCCGGCCCACCTGCAGCGCGGTCGACTGCAGCGGTCGCCATGCCGCGCCGCACGGTATGATGCGGCGACCCGGAACCTGCGATGATTTGCAGCGGCCGCCCATCCGCTGATCGCGCGCGCCAGGCCCCCCCTGCGCCGGGGTCGCTGCAGGTGCCGCTGAAGCCCCACTCCATGCTCGCCCCCCAAGCCCCCCTCGTGATCTGGGCAGCGGTCGCCGTTGCCACCATCGGCCTGCTCTTCCGTCCTTTCCGCATCCCCGAATATGTGTGGGCGTTGTGCGCTGCCGCCCTGTTGCCGTTGCTGGGCGCGGTGTCGCTGCACACCGCATGGGGCGCGGTGGCCGAAGGCCGCGACGTCTACCTCTTCCTGGTCGGCATGATGGTGCTGGCCGAACTGGCGCGGCGCGAAGGCCTGTTCGATTGGGTGGCGTTGTACGCGGTCCGGCATGCGGGCGGATCCGGGCGACGCCTGTTCGACCTGGTATTCCTGGTCGGCACGCTGGTGACAGTCTTTCTTTCCAATGATGCGACAGCCGTGGTGTTGACCCCGGCGGTCTACGCCGCCTGCAAGGCGGCGCGCGCCAATCCCCTGCCCTACCTGTTCGTCTGTGCCTTCATCGCCAATGCGGCCAGCTTCGTGCTGCCCATTTCCAATCCGGCCAACCTGGTGGTGTACGGCCAGCACATGCCACCGCTGCTGCAGTGGCTGGCGCAGTTCGCGCTGCCGTCGGCGGCGGCGATCGGTGCCACCTACCTGGTGCTGCGCTGGGTGCACCGGCGCGAGATCGCCCAGCCGCTGGTGGCCGCGCCGGCACATCGCCCGTTGACCGACGGCGGCCGGCTGAGCGCACTGGGCGTGCTGTTCACCGGCACCGTGTTGCTGGTCACGTCCGCCTTGAACGGGCCATTGGGCCTGACCACGTTCTGCGCGGGCACGCTGAGTGTGGCGGTGGTGGCGATCCGCCAGCGGCGCAGCCCGCTGCCACTGCTGCGCCACGTGTCCTGGGGCGTGCTGCCGCTGGTGGCGGGACTGTTCGTGCTGGTGGAAGCGGTGGCGCAGACCGGTGTCATCCAGACCGCGGCCAGCGCCCTGCAGGCCCTGGCGCAGGCATCTCCCCGCCAGGCCAGCTGGCTGGCCGGTGGCGCGGCTGCGCTGCTGAGCAACGTAGCCAACAATCTGCCGGTCGGCCTGGCCGCCGGCTCGCTGGGGCAGATGGCCGATCTGCCGGTGCAGACCCGTGCCGCATTGCTGGTCGGCGTGGATCTGGGACCCAACCTGTCGGTCACCGGTTCGCTGGCGACGATGCTGTGGCTGGTGGCGCTGCGCCGTGAGGGCGAGCATGTCAGCGCGCTCGACTTCCTGCGCGTCGGCGCGCTGGTGATGCCGCCGGCGTTGATCGGAGCACTGCTGCTGCTCTGATCGGCGCACGAGCGGCATGCGCTTCTAGAAGGCCAACTGCAGACGGGTATTGAAGGTGGTGCCTTCATCCCTGCCCGCAGCACTGCCGCTGCGGTGGCGGGTCTGCCAGCGCACGGCTTCGAACATCACCCGGCTGAAATCGTTGAGGTACCAGTTCGCGCCCAGTGTCCACGCGTGGCCGGTACCACCACTGGGCAGTTCGGCATAGTCCACGTCCTCATAGCGGCCCTTCAGCTCCCACGCGCCACTGCCGCCGCGCGTCACCGGATCGGCCACCTTTACCTTGCCCCACGTGCCGGCCTTGCCCGAGTAGGACGGCAGCGCGCCCACCAGGAACCAGCCAGCGGAGATCGCCCACGCCTCGTGGTCGCGATCATAGCGCCCGCCGGCATCGGCCCCGCGCAGGCTTCGCGTACCCCACTCGCCGGTTGCCCACGCCGGGCCGAAGAAGCCGGCCAGTTCCGCACCGTAGGCGGTGCTGCGCTCGGCGCCCACCAGCGTGCCCGGTGTGATCCTGACCAGATCGTTGAAATGCCCCGCGATGGCCGAACTGCGCACCACGCCGGTGGCCCCGGCAGGAATCTTCTCGTGGAAGGCCCATGCGCCCAGATGCACCGTGGCGTCGGCAGTGTCCAGCGGATTCCAGTGGACGCGGGTGGCCCAGGTCTGGCTGTCGTTGTCGGTGCCGGCGTTGTTGAAGTCGTTGCCGGCTACCGACAGGCTGGCATGCCAGCCCTTTCCATACACCCGCTCGGTGAGCCCGACACCGAACAGGCCGCGCTGCGGCAGCATCAGCGTGCCGACCACGTTGCGGTCCTGGAAAGGCGTGTTGGACGTGCTGCTGGAGCCGTCGATACCCCGGTCGTTGAGGCGGTTGCCCACGGTCAGGTCGGCCGGCAGCCCGAACAGGCGGTGTTCCACGGTGGCGTAGACCGACTTCCACGCCACCGCGTTGTCCGCGAAGTCACCTTCCACTGCCCAGCCGAGGATACCGTAGCGGCCTTCGGCGCCCAGCCGCACCGAGCGGATCTCGGTACCGGAGATATTGCGGTCACTCACTGAGGATCCGTCGGTGCTGGATGCGTCGACGAACAGGCGTCCGCGCGGACGGAACGCCACGGCGCCATCGGCACTGCTGAACTCCGGCGCACCCTTGGCCCAGGAGACCTTCGGCAGTCTGGACTGGCTGGTTTCCAGTGCGGCCACCCGCGTTTCCAGCGCAGGCGGGGGCGGCGTTGACGGTGCGCCCGCACTGCCCTGCCCGCCCTCCACGGCACGCAGGCGCGCCTCCAATTGCTGGATCTGCAGTGCCTGCTGCTGCACCAGGCGTGACAGCTCAGCCTGGCTCAGCGGCGCGGGCAGCGAGGACGCGGACTGTGCGTCGGCATGGCCACTGGTCAACAGCAGGCCGAGCGCGACCGACAGCGCTGCCAGCGGCAGCACGGTGGAATGGTTCATGGGCTCTCTCTCCGGCCAGCCGGCCGCCTGGCCCGGCGCTGGCCTGTTGCGGTGGTGCGGGGGAAGATCGGGGGAGGAAGCGCGCGCCGCCGGATCGGCCCGGCGGCGCGGCAGGCGGGCTCAGCCCGGCCCGGTCAGCTGGTGGCCTGTGCCTGCGCGTTGGGACGCCAGGTGATCAGCTTGTTCTCGACCACGTCCAGCAGCGCGTCGATGACCAGCACGAAGGCGGCCAGGATGATGATGCCGGCGAACACACCGACGGCGTTGAAGTTGCCTTCTGCCTGCGCGATCAGGTAGCCCAGTCCCGCCGAGGCGCCGAGGTACTCACCGATGATCGCGCCGACCACCGCGAAGCCCACCGAGGTGCGCAGCGAAGACAGGATCCAGCTCGCCGCTGCGGGGAAGTAGACATGGCGTAGCAGGTCGCTGCGGCTTGCGCCCAGGATGCGGGCATTGGCCAGTACCACCGGATTCACCTCGCGTACGCCCTGCATGGCATTGAAGAACGTGGTGAAGAACACCAGGGTGACCGCCAGCGCCACCTTCGACCACAGGCCCAGCCCCAGCCACAACACGAAAATCGGGGCCAGCACCACGCGCGGAATTGCGTTGAAGCCTTTGATGAAGGGATCGAGGATGCGCGCCGAGCGGCGGCTCAGGCCGAGCCAGACGCCGCCGGCCACACCCAGGCCGGTGCCGATGATGTAGCCCAGCGCGGTTTCGGTCAGCGTGATGTAGACATGCTGATAGAACGACGTATCGGACAGCCAGGTCCAGGCCTGCTGCACGATGGCGGTTGGCGATGGGAAGAAGAACGGATCGATCACGCCCAGCGCGATGCCGCCTTCCCAGCCGCCGAAAACGGCGACCACCAGCGCGAGCTGGATGAATTTGTCAGTCTTGGCGTGCATAGCTCTTCTCCACTTCGCCGCGCAGGCAGGCCCAGATATCGCGGTACAGGTCGGTGAAACGGTCATCCAGCTTGATTTCGGCCACGTTCCTCGGCCGTTCCAGATCCACATCGAAACTGCGCACCACGCGGCTGGCCGGGCCGGAGGACAGCACCACCACGCGGTCGCCCAGGGCGATCGCTTCTTCCAGGTCGTGGGTGATCAGGATCACCGAGCGCCGGTCTTCCTGCCACAACCGCAGCAGCTCGTTCTGCATGAGGTGGCGGGTATGGATGTCCAGCGCCGAGAACGGCTCATCCATCAGGATCACCTTCGGCTCGACGATCAGCGCCTGGGCCATCTGCACGCGCTTGCGCTGGCCACCGGACAGCTGGTGCGGGTAGCGATGCTCGAAGCCGGCCAGGCCGACCTTGGCCAGCCAAGCGTTGGCCTTGGCCTTGCGTTCGGCCTCGGGCACACCACGGAAGCGCAGGCCGAGTTCAACATTCTGGTACGCGGTCTTCCACGGCAGCAGCGCGTCCTGCTGGAACAGGTAGCCGACCGACTCCTGCACGCCGCTGACGGCACGGCCATCGATGCTGACCTGGCCCGACGACGGCTTCAGCAGGCCCGCCACGGAATTGAGGATGGTGCTCTTGCCGCAGCCGGTCGGCCCGACGATGGCAAGGAACTCGCCGTCCCCCACCTGGATGTCGACATCGCGTACGGCGGTGAATTCGCCGAAGGACATGGTCACCTTGTTGATGGCGACCATGGTCTGTGCAGGCTCCAGCTGCGGCGCGCCATTGAACTGGCGCACGGTGGCATTGAGGGCCATGGGTTACCTCCGCTTACGGTTGGGCAGCCGGCGCCGCAGCGTTGGCACGCTCGACGAAGGCATTGGTGTAGGTCCGGGACAGATCGATATCGGCCTTGGCGACATCCGTGTTGAACTCACGCAGCACCTTCAGCGGTGTTTCCAGATCGGCAGGCGTGAAGTGACCGTCCCGGGTGAAGATCGCGCGCGCGTTCTCCACCGCGCGGGCATAGGTGGCGCGGTCACCGGAGACGTAGCTGTCCGGCAGCGCAGCGACGATGTCTTCAGCACTGTTGTCGGCGATGAACTTCAAGGCCATCTGCTCGGCGCGGGCGATCTTCTCGGCCGCTTCGGGGCGCTTGTCCAGGAAGCTCTGGTTGGCGTACATCACCGAGGTCGGGTACAGGCCGCCATAGACCTGGCGGGCGCCGTCGTCGCTGCGCGCGTCGAGGAGGATCCTGCCGACCTTGCGCTCGGTGATCAGGGTGGCGGCGGGATCATAGTTGACCAGCAGGTCGATCTTGCCCTGCTCCAGCGCGGCCACTGCTGCGGCGCCCGAGCCGACCCCGATCAACGAGATGCTGTCGGCCGGAATATCGTGCTGGGCGAGGAAGTGACGGACGAAGAAGTCGGACGAGGAGCCCGGTGCGGTGATCCCGACCTTCTGGCCCTTGATGGTCTCCGGGCGCGCCGGATCGAAGGTGGCATCCTCGCGGCCGGCCATCACCAGGCCGGAGTTGCGCGAGAGCAGTACGAAGGCCACCACGTCCTTGCCCTTGGCCTGCATCTGGATGGTGTGGTCGTAGAAGCCGACGGCTACGTCGGTGGAATTGGCCACCAGCGCCTGCAGCACCTTGGAGCCGCCCTGGGCGAAGTTCTCGGTCTTCACCTGCAGGCCGACGTCCTTGAAGTAGCCCTTGGCGTCGGCAATGAAGAACGGCAGGTTGTTGAGGTTGTAGGAGCCGACGCTGATGCGCACCGGTGCGTTGTCGCTGCTGCCGGCGGCCGCGCCTTCCACGCGCCCGCTGTTGCTGCATCCGGCCGCGGCCAGCCCGGCCACGCACAGCGCGGCCATCAAGAACTGCTTGTACATCATCCCTCCCAGGAGTGAAGCATCTACGTTGTAATGGCGGGCATGCGCGTCTACGCAGGCCCGTCCGGGTTCAGATCATGCCGCTGACGTCCATTGGCGGGCTTGGGTGGCACTGGCCGTGGCGGGCGCGGGCGAAGTCGCGTACACGCGCCCCTCGAACAAGCGGCGTGCGGTGCGGACCACGCTGGCAATCACCGGCGAATCGCCCGAGCTGCGACTGAGGCCCACCTCCAGGGCCCCACTCGGATGTTCGAGGGTAATGCTGCCGGGAACGGACCGGCCTCCGACCAAAGTGTGGGCCAGCGTGCCCGGCGTGACGGCGGCGGTGGCCAGGCCGACCGCGCCAGTAATGGCCAGTGCGGTGTGGCATTGGTGCGGCATGAAATAGCGCACCTGCAGATCGCCGCCCTGTTGCGGCGCCGACAGCAGCACCGGCTTGGGAATGACCTTGTTGCCGGCGTCGGCGATGCCCATGCGGGCGCCCGCCTCGATGCGCAGCGCTTCCAGCCGGCGCATGAACGCCGCGTCCGCGTTCAGTTCGGCGGGCGAGGCATCACCACGCACGCCCAGGTCTTCGGCACGCACCAGCATCATCGGCATGGCGCAGTCCACCAGGCTGGCCGGCACGCCATTGATGGTTTCCTGCGCATGCCCGCTGGGCAGCAGCTTGCCGGTGCGGGCGCCTGCGGCATCAAGGAAGGACAGCCTGACCGGCGCGGCTGAGCCCGGCGCGCCGGCAATGCGCGTATCACCGCGGTAGGCCACATTGCCGCCCGGCGTTTCCACCGTGGCGATGATCAACTTGCCGGTGTTGACGTTGTGGATGCGCACTTCGGTCTGCGGATCCTGCGCCTGCACCAGCCCACGCTCGATGGCATACGGGCCTACGGCCGCCAGCATGTTGCCGCAGTTGGGCGAGGTATCCACCACTTGCTGCTCGACCCGTACCTGGGCGAACAGGTAGTCGACATCGGCGTCCGGGCGGCTGGAGCGGTCGATGATCGCTACCTTGCTGGTCAGCGCGTTGCCACCGCCGATGCCGTCGATCTGCAGCGGATGTCCCGAGCCCATCACTTCCAGCAGCAGGCGATCGCGTTCGGCGGTGTCCGCCGGCAGGTCGCTGGCCAGGAAGAACGGGCCCTTGGAGGTGCCGCCGCGCATGAGCACGCAGGGAATGCTGAGCAGATCGTTGGACATACGTGTGCTAGATTGATGCGTATAGGGGATGAATGACCCCTCTGTGATTCGATACTGGCATGACCCCAATTGATCTGTGAATTGCTGATTTTTGGATGATTGATACCTGATGAGCATCAATTGCGAAATCCTCGATCTCCGTGCGTTCCTGCTGGTGTCGGAGACACGCAGCTTTCATCGGGCCGCGGAAATCCTTCACGTCTCCCAGCCGGCACTCAGCCGCCGGATCCAGAAACTGGAGCAGGCGGTGGGTTCGCCGCTGCTGGAGCGCACCACGCGCAGCGTCAGTACCACCGCTGTCGGCGAGAACCTGCTGCCGCTGGTGCGCCGCATGCTGGAGGAATTCGATGGATCACTGTTCTCGCTGCGCGGCCGCGAAGACACCCGCGGCGCGACAGTGACCATCGCCTGCCTGCCGACGGCGGCGTTCTACTTCCTGCCCAGCGTGATGGCGCGTTTCCACGAAGCGCACCCGAACGTGCGCTTCCGCATCCTGGATATCCCGGCGACGGAGGGTCTGCAGGCAGTGGAACGTGGCGAAGTCGAGTTCGGCATCAACTTCATGGGCGCCAACGATCCGAATCTCGATTTCGACGTACTGGCAGAGGACCCGTTCGTGCTGGCGTGCCGTCGCGATCATCCGCTGGCGCGCAAGCGCAAAGTGGAATGGGCCGACTTGGCCGAGCACCAGTTGATCACCGTGCATCGCACCAGCGGCAACCGCACGCTGCTGGATGGTGCGCTGGCGCGCGAGAACCTCAAGTTGAGCTGGCACTACGAAGTGACCCACCTGTCGACGTCACTGGGCATGGTCGAGGCGGGCATCGGCGTGTCCGTGCTACCGAAGATGGCCACGCCAGATGGGGATCACCCCACCCTGGTGACACGCGCGATCGGCAACCCGGTGGTGTCGCGCACGATCGGCATCGTCCGCCGCCGCGGCGCCCTGCTCTCGCCCACGGCGGAGCGATTCCTGCAGATGCTGATGAGCCAGTGGCGTGGGGAGGCGTGAGCAGCCCCGCAGTTCACGCACCCATCCGTTCCGGCACACGGGGCGCTGACGGGGCCGCCCTTCATGACGAGGCCGCGAAGATCGACGCAATACCTGCAAGCGATCCCACGGCCACCCATGAGAGCGTGGCGAATGCAGTCAGCAGTACCTTCCGGTGGACGGCCTGCGCTTCGTTCTGGGCCTCCGACCGTCGCGCATAGGGCCTGGAGAAACCCAGCAGTTCGCCGGTGACAGTCAACACCCCCATCAGGATCAGTGCGGTCACGCAGAAGCCGAACATGGAGCCTATGAAGGCCAAATGGCGGGTGTCGCCGATAGCCGGCTGAGTCCCGGCCAGGGCTTCCACAAGTTGCCCCGTCCACCGTGCGGGCAGCCAAGCCAGCGGCCGGCACTACCAGGTCAATCAGCCTGCGGTTTCCAGCCCCTTGCCTGCCGCATCCATCCGCAGCGAGGCCAGGTACCGGCCGTACTTGCCGACGAAGATGCCAGTGAACCCGCCCGTCAGCAGCAGGTAGGCGGCACTGAAGCCGGCACTGGCGGACAGCGACGGCGACACCGCAAACGCGACTTCGAAGCCGTACTTCACCAGGAAGGTGACCAGCAGCAGCGGCAGCAGGCTGAAGTCCGCGCTGCGCCAGAGCTTGCCGGTGCTGCGGTCCAGCGTCAGCTTCAATCGATTCAGCAGCAGCCAGGCAAGTGCCGCGCCCGTGGCTATGCCGGCAAGCCACTCGCTCCAGGCGGCCAGCGACGCGCCGAAGCGATGACTGATCGACCACGCGCCCCAGACGGCGAACAGCGCGGGCACGATCGCCAGTTTGTGCAGCGAGGTTTCTGCAGGCTTCATGGCGGCGATGCCACGGGTGACCAGGAAGGCCAGGAGCAGCCAGACCCAGATCGGCGTCTGCGAGGCGAGTTGCTGGAGCATGTTCATGAGCGGTCCCCTTGATGAGTGGTGGCTGAGTGGTGGCGAGGTGCCCTCGCATTGGCGCTCACTATTCGCTTCCGCCCGGGTTGCAGCCAGTGACAGCTGTCAGCCATCGCGGATGACCCGCCGGCATGCTGCGCGTCCCCGGCAGCTGTCGGGGTGGATTCACCCGGTGCACCCTGCGCGGGCCGGCCCTCAGTCCGCGCTACCATCACCACGACGCCGCTGCGAGCCACGTGCATGTACCACGACCCTGTTCGACGTCGCCTGTGTGCGGCGGTGCTGGCCACTGGCTTCGGCCTGTCAGCACCGTCGGCGCTGGCGAGCCGGGCGACGTTGGCGGGGTGCGGTTCGCTGACCGCATTGCTGCAGGCCGAACGGCAGCCTGGCATGGCGGTCGTTCTGGTCGATCACGGGCGCATTGCCGCGCTGTGCACGACCGGGCGGCTCGATGACACCCGACCTGCACCGATTGATCGCCATACCGTGTTCGAACTGGGGTCGATCACCAAGCTGTTCACGGCCCTGCTGATTTTCCGGCTCCAGCAGCGGCATCTGCTCGACGTCACCGCGCCCATCGGCCAGTACGTGGAAGGGTTGCCTTCCGCATGGGCATCCACTTCGCTGCTGCAGCTGCTGAGCCATACCTCAGGCATTCCCAACTATCTGAATGAAGAAAATTTCCTGCGGTTGATGCCGACGAATCCAGCCCCCCGTGAATTGCTCGCAGAGGTGGCCGAGCGGCCGCTGGCGTTTGCGCCCGGTGCGCGGCACGCCTATTCCAATACGAACTACATCCTGCTCGGCCTGGCCATAGAGCATGCAACCGGCATGGACTACTGGCGGGTTCTGCAGGAGGAGATACTGTCGCCGCTGGGCATGCGCGATGCGGGACCGCGTCGTGCAGACGATCGGCGCCGGATTGCCCAGGGGCATCTGTTCCAGGATGGCCACTGGCGCGCACCACCGCCCACTGCTCCGGGCTCGGCATGGGCCGCCGGCGGCCTGCTCGCCAGCATCGACGACATGGCGCGCTTTGCTGTGGCGCTGGACCAGCATCGACTGTTGCCCGAGGCGGCCCTGAAGCGGATGTGGTGCGACACACTCCTCGCCAATGGCAGCAAGGCGGGCTGGGGGGCCGGCTGGGAAGTTTCCGATGGCGGAAAGGTAGTCGGCCATGGCGGCGGGACCGCAGGCTTTACCGGGTATCTCCGGCACCGTCCCACCGATCGAAGAACGCTCGTCGTACTGATCAATCGCGCCGGAGACATCAACCCGCAGGGCATTGCAGAGCGCCTCGACCTGGGCATGCGTCGCTGCAATGGGAGGCTTTCCAGGCCGGCGCCTTCGCTGGATCAACCCGGCACCCGGACAACGCGATCCATGCCATGACGCAGATCATCGGCGCTGGCTGATGGAAATGCGCCGCCGGTACCGCGCCACCCACTCCAGCGACGGCGCAACACCGCCGAACGGGAAGAAATGCGGGCTGACCTGGCCATGGGCGCGGGTCAGCCCCTTCACCAGGCGATCGACGAACACCTCCGGCCCTGCCGTGCCGAGCAGCCGGCCGATCGAGATGCCGTACCGGGCCAGCATCGATGCACTGGCGCCTACGCCGCACATCGTGGCGTAGCGCAGCAGGCGAGAGACGCTGGCCGGGCCCGGCACGCCGACCAGCACCGGAACGCTGATGCCGCGCGCGCGCAGTGCATCCAGCCAGGCCAGCACGGCATCGGCATCGAAGGCGAACTGGGTGGCGATCACAGGCGTCATGCGGCGCGCTTCGATGGCCTGGCACTTGCGTTCGAGTACCTGCCAGCGAGCGTCGCCGCTCATCGCCGGATGGCCTTCCGGATGCCCGCCGATACCTACGACCTTGATGCCGAAACGCTCAAGACGCCCGGTCTCGATGATCGAAGCACTGTCGGCAAACGGCCCGGCAGGCGTCGCGAGGTCACCGGCGATCAGCAGGCAGCGCTCCACCCCGGCTTCGCTGGTGGCGCGCTCCAGGAAGCGTTCAAGCGCTGTGCGTGACCCGATGCGCCGCGCGGAGAGATGCGGCATCGGCTCGAATCCGAGCGCGCGCACGGTGCGCACGGCGGCCAGGCGGGCGTCGTCATCCTCGCTGGCCAGCCAGGGAATGGAGATGACCGTACCGCGCGGGATCCGATCCGCCTCGGCGCGCAGCGCGGGCATGGCCTTCGCGCTGACTTCCAGTGAAAAAGCGTTGATGAAGGCTTCCGCCTGCGCTGAGGTACCGGCCGGCATCAGCGCGCCTCGCGTGCATTGCCGGCAAGCGGCGAGCTGTTGCGGGCCAGTTCGATGAAGGCCTGCAGGTAGTCGATACCGGTATCGGCCTCGCGCGCGCCCAGGTAGATCTGCTTGGGGATGCCCTTGGCGCCCAAGCGCACGGGCACCACGTCCATGCGCGTGGCGTACTCCTCCACCAGCCAGCGCGGCATGGCAGCCACGCCGCGGCCGCTGGCCACCATCTGCATCATGATGTCGGTGGTTTCGATGGCCTTGTGGCGCCGCGGCGTGATGCCGGCCGGCAGCAGGAACTGGTTGTAGATGTCCAGGCGCTCGAACGGCACCGGATAACTGATCAGCACTTCCTGGCCGAGCTGGCGCGGTTTTACGTAGTCCACCTTGGCGAGGGCATGGTTCCCGGCCACCACCAGCACCTGTTCGTAGTCGAACACGGGAATGAACTTCAGGCCCGGCTTCAGCAGCGGGTCGGGGGTAACCAGCAGGTCGATCTCGTAGCCGAACAATGCGCCGATACCGCCGAACTGGAACTTCTGCTTGACGTCCACATCCACGTCCGGCCATGCCGCCAGGTAGGGCGAGACAATCTTCAGAAGCCACTGGTAGCAGGGATGGCACTCCATGCCGATGCGCAGCGCGCCACGCTCGCCCTGCGCGAACTGGCGCAGGCGCTCCTCGGCCAGGTCCAGCTGCGGAAGCACCCGGTTGGCCACTGCCAGCAGGTACTGTCCGGCCTGGGTCAGCCGCAGGCTGCGACCCTCACGCAGCCAGACCTCGGTACCCAGCTGCTGCTCCAGCTTCTTCATGCTGTGGCTGAGCGCCGACTGGGTCAGGTTGAGCACGCCGGCGGCGGCGGTGAGCGAGCCCTGCTGCTCGACCTGCTGCACGATGCTGAGATGGATGCGCTCCAGCATGACGATGAATCTCACTCATGGATAGGTGAAGTAATACCATTTTACGTCATGGAAAGGCATGACTAGGATCGGGTCATGCCTTCATCCCACCGCCCTCTCCGTATCGTCGCCGTGTCCGGCGGACTGCAGCGCCCCTCGCGGGCCACCCTCCTGGCCGAGCATCTGCTGGGCGTGATCGGCAACGACGTCCATTGCGAACACCATCTGATCGAGCTCGGCGAGCTCGCCCCGCAGCTGGCCGGCGCCCTGTGGCGCTCACAATTGCCCGAGGCTGTCGAGCGCCAGCTGCTTGCCGTCGAGCAGGCCGATGTCCTCGTGGTGAGCACGCCGGTCTATCGCGGCTCGTACACCGGGCTGTTCAAGCATTTCTTCGACTTCATCCACCAGGATGCGCTGGTCGACACCCCCATCCTGCTGGCCGCGACCGGCGGCAGCGAGCGCCATGCGCTGGTGATCGATCACCAGCTGCGGCCGCTCTTCAGCTTCTTCCAGGCCCGCACCCTGCCGCTGGGCGTCTATGCCACCGACCGCGATTTCGCCGACGGCCGCGTGCACAACGAACCGCTGATCGAGCGCGCTCGACTGGCGGTCCACCGAGCCATGCCACTGCTGGCCCTGGCCCGCCATCCCGTCGCCGCCCTCGAGGCTGCCGCAGCACCCTGAATGCCGGATGCGCTCGCCCCGCATCCGGATGTCACCCCGCATCACGGAACGCCGCCCATGACGAACGACACCTTCACCTTCAGCATCACGCGCATCCCATTCAACGAGGACTACCAGCCCGCCGAGGGCACGCGCATCACCACCAATTTCGCCAATCTGGCGCGCGGCGCTTCCCGGCGGGAAAACCTGCGCAACACCCTCAGCATGATCAACAACCGCTTCAACGACCTGGCGCACTGGGACAACCCGAGCGCCGATCGTTATGCCGTCGAGCTGGACATCATCTCGGTGGAGATGCACATCGACGGCGCCGACGGCAACGATCCGTTTCCGTTGATCGAGGTGCTGCAACCGGCCATCGTCGACACGCGGACCGGCGCGCGTACCGAAGGCATCGTCGGCAACAATTTCTCGTCCTACGTGCGTGACTATGATTTCAGCGTGGTGCTGCCGGCCAGCAACGAGGGCAAGGCCACCTTCGGTCTTCCGGAAGGCTTTGGCGACCTGCATGGCAAGCTGTTCAAGCACTTCGTGGGATCGGACGCCTACCGCGCCAGCTTCCGCAAGGGGCCGGTGATCTGCATCAGCGTCTCCAGCAGCAGGACCTACTACCGCACCGAGAATCATCACCCCATCCTGGGCGTGGAGTACCGGCAGGGCGAGTTCTCCGCCACCGACCACTACTTCGACAAGATGGGCCTGCAGGTACGTTACTTCATGCCGCCGGGCAGCGTCGCGCCGCTGGCGTTCTACTTTCAGGGCGACCTGCTGGGCGACTACTCGAACCTGGAGCTGATCGGCACCATCAGCACGATGGAAGCGTTCCAGAAGATCTACCGCCCGGAGATCTACAACGCCAATTCCGTGGCCGGCAAGGTCTACCAGCCCAGCCTGAAGCACCAGGATTACTCGTCCACCCGCATCGTCTACGACCGCGAAGAGCGCAGCCAGCTGGCGGTCAAGCAGGGCCGGTTCACCGAAGAACACTTCATCAAGCCGTACCGCGCCGTGCTTGAGCAGTGGGCTGCGCGCTGATCCATCAATTTCCCCTTCGCATACCAGGACAACCCGACACCGATGAAGAAACTGCTCCCCACCTCCACCGCCGGCAGCCTGCCCAAGCCGTCCTGGCTGGCAGAACCCGAAAAGCTCTGGTCGCCCTGGAAGCTGGAGGACGAAGGCCTGGCTGAAGGCAAGCAGGATGCGCTGCGCCTGTCGCTGCAGGAACAGCAACACGCGGGCATCGACATCGTCAGCGACGGTGAGCAGACCCGGCAGCACTTCGTCACTACCTTCATCGAGCATCTCAGCGGCGTTGACTTCGAAAAGCGCGAAACCGTGCGCATCCGTAACCGCTACGATGCCAGCGTGCCCACCGTGGTCGGCGCCGTGAGCCGTCCGAAGCCGGTGTTCGTGGAGGATGCGAAGTTCCTGCGCCGCCAGACTGCGCAGCCGATCAAGTGGGCGCTGCCCGGCCCGATGACGATGATCGACACGCTGTACGACGCCCACTACAGAAGCCGGGAGAAGCTGGCCTGGGAATTCGCGAAGATCCTCAACGAGGAAGCGAAGGAGCTGGAAGCGGCCGGCGTGGACATCATCCAGTTCGATGAGCCGGCCTTCAATGTGTTCTTCGACGAAGTGAACGACTGGGGCGTGGCCGCCCTCGAGCGCGCGATCGAAGGGCTGACGTGCGAGACAGCCGTGCACATCTGCTACGGTTACGGGATCAAGGCCAACACCGACTGGAAGCAGACGCTGGGATCGGAATGGCGCCAGTACGAGGAATCGTTCCCGAAACTGCAGGCCTCCAGCCTCGACATCATTTCGCTGGAATGCCATAACTCGCACGTGCCGATCGACCTGATCGAGCTGGTCCGTGGCAAGAAAGTGATGGTAGGCGCGATCGACGTGGCCTCGAGCGCGGTGGAAACGCCGGAAGAAGTGGCCGACACCCTGCGCAGGGCGCTGCAGTTCGTGGATGCCGACAAGCTTTACCCCAGCACCAACTGCGGCATGGCGCCGCTGGCCCGCACCGTGGCCAGGGGCAAGCTGCGCGCGCTCAGCGAAGGGGCCAGGATCGTGCGTGAGGAGCTTTCGGCGTAGCGCTTGCCAAGGCTGTGGGCGTCCTGCCGGGTACCGACCACGCCTGACACGTTAACTGCCCCAAGGGCCTGGCAGGCTGCCGCGGTGCGAGCGCCTGCTTGATGCGTGCCACCTCCCCTGTCCCGGCCTCGGCCAGGCGGCGCGCCTGCTGGCGCTGCTCCCGTGTGAGCGGCGGCGGCCGCGCCGCGCCTGCCGAAGGCGCGGCGCCCACAAGACAGGCGACCGCGTCGCGCAGCCGCAACCGGGGGCAAAGCCGAGCCGCGCACCAGCGCTCGGCATAGCGCCGGGCTTGCCGCGCATTCACCGCGTGCACCACCTTGGCCGGGGACATCCTGCGTGCATCCAGGTACACCTGGAAGCCGAGCACTGCGTGCGGGACGATGCTGGCCACGATGCGGCCGCTCCACCATAGATCCCAGCGCTCACCGCGTTGCACCCAGCCGGAGGACGCGTGGACTGCCGGGAGACCGCGAAGATCGGAGAAGGAATGCATGCAGGAAGGATACGGGCTGCCGTCGCAGGGGATGAGATTCGAATGGGCACGTAGCCGCGGCCGTGAATCGTTCAATGGAAACGCAACGGTGCAGTATGGTCGCTGCCCTCTCGGCACCGGCATGCATCATTGGCATGACACATCACCGGCGATCACCCGCCGGCATGCTCAACGATGCAACAGCCATTACCCCCGGCGCTGGCCAGGTCGCGGCACGCAGACGCTCGGCCGGTGTCCGCTCCGTCGTTCAGATCCGCGTCGTGGCCAGGAACCGTTCACGATCCTGCTGCGTGCGCCGGCGGATCTCCTCCAGCGCCTGGCTTTCGGTCGCCTGCAGCATGGCCTCGAACAGGCGCTGGAAGTGATGGCGCATCGCATTGCGCGCGGCCACCGGATCACGTGCGCGCAATGCTTCGAAGATGGCCATGTGCTCGTCGGCACGGCTGGCGCCATCATCATGGCAGACCCGCGCATAGACTTCGGTTACCCGCGGCAACTCGCTGCGCATGCGCCAGATCTGCTGCACGAAGAACTCCACCACCGGGTTGCCGGAGAGGCGCGCGATGGTCAGGTGGAAGCGGCGGTCGTACTCGCCGGCTTCCGCGTCGCTCAGGTCGCGACGGCACAGCGCTTCGGCCAACGCCTGAAGCTCGGCAATGCCGGCATCATCCAGATTGCTTGCCGCCAGAGCGGCGGCCTCGGCCTCGAATACCGCGCGGGCAGCGGTGAGGTCGAAGGCGCTGACATCCGGCAGCCCGCCGGACGCCTGCGTCGGACGCGGCTTCACGTGCACGCCCGAACCGATACGGATTGCAATCCACCCCTGTGCCTCCAGTGCAATCTCCGCTTCGCGGATGGTGACCCGGCTGACGCCAAACCGTTCGGCCAGCTCGCGCTCGCCCGGCAGCCGCGAGCCCGGCGGGAATTCGCCGTCCTCGATCAGCTTGCGGAGCTTGGCAGCGATGGTCTGGTAAAGGCGGTTGGCGGACATGCGGCTGACCCTTGGCAATTCAATTCCTTCCGGGTCCCTGCCCTGCCACCGCGGCCGGCGAGGGTCCGGTTGGAGCGACGGCGCGGCCACTGGCCGCGCCGCCCTGTTCAGAACTTGTATCGTACACCGAAATACGCACGCCGCCCGTAGGTCACTACTTCGCGGAAGTTCCCATAAAGCGGCTGGTAGGCCACGCGCGGCTCGTTGGTCAGGTTCATCAACTCCAGCGACAGCGACAACTGCTTGTTCACCCGGTAGCGCAGGCGCAGGTCCACGCTGGTGTTGTCATCGTAGTAGCGGTTCTGCTGCGCGGTGTTGCCGGTGAAGTCCTGGTAGTAGTGCGAGCGGAACTTGCCGATGGCCTGGATGTTGAAGCGCCCGACGTCCCAGTAGATCGAGCCGGACAGGACGTGCCGCGAGAAGCCGCTGAGACCGGCCGGCGGCACGATCGCCGGAATGATCGTGCCATCACCCGCCAACTGCTCGCCCAGCCGTGAATCCTGGGTCTGGTAGTCGGCATCGGCATAGTTGTAGCTGACCTTGAAGCCCAGCCCGTCGAACGGCTTGGGCAGGTAAGACAGTCGATGGGTGGCGGTCAGCTCGAAGCCGGTCAGCGTGCTGTCCTCGTCGGTGGTTACCTGCTGCCGCACCGGCACGGTCACGCTCCGGCCGTCGATGGTGTAGGTCTCCGGCACCAGCGCGGTGGCGGTGCCGCCGTTGAACTGCTTCCAGTACACCGCGCCGGCCAGCATCGTGTCCGGGTTCGGGTACCACTCCAGGGAGAGGTCACTGTTCCAGGACATCAGCGGCTGTGCCGCCGGGTTGCCACTGGCGCTGATGTCATCCAGCGCATCGGCCAGATTGCCGTAGGTGGCATCACTACTGACGTTGATGGTGCGCCCGGCGCCCAGCGCGGCGATGTCCGGCCGTGACATAGCGCGGTATGCACCGACCCGCAGCAGTACGTCCGGGCGCAGTTCGAAGGCCGCGTTGAGGCTGGGCAGCAGCTTGTCGTTGCCCGCCTTGAACACCTGCGTGCTGTACGCACCGGTGGGTTGCAGGCGGATCGTGCCGTCACCGTTGTCCTCGATACGCAGCCCCGTACGCACGCCTTCGGAGCGAACGTCGGTCTTGACCCAGCGCAGGCCCAGGTTGCCGGTCACCGGCAAGCCGAACAGGCTGCTGCTGAACTCACCCATCAGATAGAGCGCGCGTGTCTTCTCGGTGATATCGACATTGTTCGGATCCTGGAAACCCGGATCCAACCCACTGTCGAGGCTGCCACGGAACGACTGGTACAGGCAGTCCGGATCGAAGTACGCCCACGAGGAGATCGTGTTGCCGCTGGCGGCATCCATGAAGTCATCCTGCGGGAACGGCGCACGGCAGGCCTGGTTGGCGGCGATGATCTTCGCCTTGTCGGCCGCCACGCGCTGGTCGTAGTCGGTTACCAGGGTGTTGTCGCGCAGGCGGTAGTCGGCCTGGCTGGCACGCACGCCGCCCTTGATGCGGGTGAAGAAACCGGACTCGGGCATGAAGCTGGCATCGAAGCGGCCGGCCTTGATCCTGTGGTCGTTCTCCGTTGCGCTGGACGTGACGCGCGCCGCGCCGGTGTAGGCGTCCCAGTTGTTGGGGTCGAAGTTCGGCGCCAGCGCAACACTGGGCACTTCGCCGCGCCAGTCCCAGTCATAGTCCACGTAGCCGGTGGCACCACTGCTGATGCCCGGCACGATGGCATTGTTGACGTCGCGCTGGTTGGCGCGCAGGCGGGTCATACGCTCGCTGTCGAGGCGATTGGTGTGCGAGTACGAAAGATCGGTGGACAGTTCCCAGGCCGGGGTCGGTCGCAGGATCAGGTTCAGGCCACCCCCGGTGTATTCCTCGCCACGCCAGTAGCGGTTTGAGGTGGAATCAATCGAGGTGCTGCCATGCAGGTGGCGCACGATGCCGTCCTCGTCCACCTCGCGCCGGGTGATGCCACGGCGGGCGTTGGACAGGCTCAGGTCGCTGCGGTTCTCGTACCAGTTGCGCTCGGTGTGTTCGAAGTCGAGGTTCACTTCAACCACGTCATTGGGCCGCCACTGCAATGCGGCGAACTCGCTCTGCCGGTCGTTGCGCTCCTGCTTGAGCCGGTAGATGCGGCTGCTTGGCACCAGGTAGTACGGCGCGCCGTTGGCGATGGCCTGCGCGGACACTTCATTGCAGTTGGCATTGCTCACGTTCTGCGTGCCATCGCAGGCATACCAGGTGGAACCGCTGGTGATGCTCTCTTCCGGGTCGGTGCCATCCAGGCGCTGGAAGCCCAGCGAGATGCCCAGCTTCTGCCCGTCGCCGAACTCGAACTGGTCGATGTAGCTGGCGGTGCCGCGATAGCCGATGCCGTCGTTGTCGCGGTACTTCTTGTCATACTCGGCCCAGCTGCCGCGCAGGTCCAGCTGCGCCGCACGCTTGCCGTACTCCAGTGGACGCACTGTTTCCAGGCCGATGGTGCCAGCCACGCCGCCTTCGATGATGTCGGCGCGCTGGGTCTTGTAGATGGCCACCGTATTGATCAGCTCGGCGGGGAACATGTTGAAGTTCACCGAGCGGTCGCCACTGCCGTTGGTGATCTCGCGGCCATTGAAGTTGGTGCTGCTGAGGAAGGCGCCCAGGCCACGGATGGAGATTTCCGAGGCCCCGGTCTTGTCGCGGGTCGAGGCGGCGCCGGTCAGGGTCTCGATCGCGTCGGCCAGCGAGGGCGCCGGCAGGTCGCCAATGTCATCGGCCGAGAGCACATCGGCAATGACCGTGTCGTCGCGCTTCTTGTTGATCGAACTCTGCATCGATTCGCGGATGCCGGTGACCTGCACCTGGTCCAGCGTGGTGGGATCCTGCCCTGCTGCCTCCTTGCTGGATTGCGCCTGGGCCGTGGGCAGGCCCGCCAGCACGGCGAGTAGCGCCACGATCAGGGGTGTGGGGGACAACGAGATGCTGTGCACTGCTCCGGCGGGTCGCCGCATGGTTTCCTCCTCCCAAAGGATCGCCTGCATGCCAGGCGTGGGACGCAGCTTCGGCACGGCGACATGAAAATGTCAACCAATTGGTATGGGAATGTTCAAATGCCTTTGATCCATACCAGTCGATCGCAATTTAATGTGCTCATGCAGCATGACTTTGCGCGAAAGCTGGCTTACAACAGACCTGAAAGTGGTATGCAGGCCCACCCTGAAACGACGGCCCGGCCGTCCCCGGAAGGATTTCATGCGCATTCACTCGCTGACGCGTCACCGACCCAATGGTTCATGGCTGTTTTGCCTGACCACTGGTCTGGCAATGTGCCTGACCACTCCAGCAGCAAGTGCAACCAGCTGGCTCGTCCACGATGTCGCGGAGTTCGCTACCGCCGCCTCGGCGCTGCAGCCCGGCGATGAGATCGTGCTGGCTGACGGCACCTGGACCGACGCCCGGCTGCTGCTGAAGGGCCAGGGCACGGCGGATGCCCCGATCGTGCTGCGCGCGCAGACCGCCGGCAAGGTCATCTTCAGCGGGCGCTCGGACCTGCGCCTGGCGGGGAGCTACCTGCAGGTGTCCAACCTGGTGTTCCGCAGCGGCTATGCGCCGGGTGATGCGGTGGTGGCGTTCCGCGAATCCAGCAAGGCGGTGGCCAGCCACAGCCGGGTGACTGGCCTGGTGATCGACGACTACACCAACCCCGATGCCAGCGACCAGGACTACTGGGTGTCGCTGTATGGCAGCCACAATCGATTGGACCACAGCCAGCTGCGCGGCAAGACCAATGCGGGACCCACAGTCGTGGTGGTGCGCGATGCAACCCAGGGCCTGGACAACCAGCACCGCATCGACCACAACTGGTTCGGGCCGCGCCCGGCGCTGGGCGTCAATGGCGGCGAAACCCTCCGCGTCGGCACCAGCGACAGCTCACTGAGCGATTCCAACACCACGGTGGAGAACAACTGGTTCGAAGGCTGCGACGGCGAGACCGAGATCATCAGCAACAAGTCCGGCGGCAACACCTACCGCGGCAACGTGTTCTTCCGTTCGGCCGGCGCGCTGACCCTGCGCCATGGCAACGGCAACCGGGTGATCGACAACGTCTTCCTCGGCGATGACAAGGCCGGCACCGGCGGCGTGCGCATCATCAACGCCGACCAGACCGTCAGCAACAATTACTTCGAGCGGCTGGCCGGGTCCAGCAACCGGTCGGCGCTGGCGGTGATGGATGGGCAGGCCAATCCGCCGCTGTCCGGTTATGCGCCGGTGATCAATGCGACGATCAGCCGCAACACCTTCGTGGACGTGGCGAAAATCAGTTTCGGCGTGGGCCACGATGAGACCAAGGGCATCGTGGTCGCCGCCAGCAACAGCCGCTTCACCGGCAACCTGATCGTCAACCGCGACAACCGGAATCCGCCCACTGCCGCCAGTTCGCTGGCCGGCATCGACTTCAGCGGCAACGTGCAGTCGCCGGCAGCCAGCGCCGTGTTCCCGGGGGGCATAGAGGGCCGTGGCGTCAGCCTGCAGCAGGCTGCCAGCGGACTGTGGGTGGCCACGTCTGCCCTGCCCGCCGTGGGCGCCGATCCTGCCCTGGCGATGACCGCGCGCGAGGCGACCGGCGTCGCCTGGTATCCCAAGGTGGGCGAAGTTGCCCTGTCACGCACCCGCAATGGAGTTGATCGATGAGGTTGCAGCCGCTGTTCGTTTCCTTGGCTTTGGCCGCCCCCTTCGCCCTGCTACCGAGCGCATCGCTGTTCGCAGCCCCCACTGCTGCCGTGCGACAGGCCGAAGCCGCGCCGGTGCTGGTCACTGCCGCACGATGGCAGCAGATGGCCAGCGAAGGCCGCCGCTACCCGTGGTTTGCCAAGGAGCAGGCACGCACCGAGGCAACGCTGAAGAAGATGATGAAGGCCGGTATCGACGTGCCGGTACCCAAGGACAAGGGCGGCGGGCGCACCCATGAACAGCACAAGCGCAACTACCAGGCGCTGCTGGCGGCGGGCACGCTGTACCGGCTGACCGGCGACAGGGCCTACGTGGACTATGCGCGCGACATGCTGCTGCAGTATGCCCAGCTCTACCCGACGCTGGGCCCGCACCCGGAAGGCCGTGGGCAGATCCCCGGGCGCGTGTTCTGGCAGGTGCTCAACGATTCGGTATGGCTGGTCAACGCCATCCAGGGCTACGACGCGATCCGTGACGCGCTGTCCGCCGAGGACCGCGACACCATCGAATCGAAGGTGTTCCGGCCGATGGCAGAGTTCCTCGTCAGCGAACCGAAGAACTACGACCAGATCCACAACCACGCCACGTGGGCGGTGGCCGCCACCGGCATGACCGGCTACGTGCTGCGCGACCCTGAGCTGGTGGAGAAATCCCTGCGCGGCAGCCGGAAGGACGATCAATTCGGCTTTCTTCGGCAGATCGACCTGCTGTTCTCGCCCGATGGTTACTACGAGGAAGGCCCCTACTACCAGCGCTATGCACTGGCGCCGTTCCTGCTGTTCGCCAATGCCATCGAACGCAACGAACCGCAGCGGAAGATCTTCGCGCGCCGCGACGGCGTGCTGTTGAAGGCCGTGGATGTGCTGGTGCAGTCCAGCTACAACGGCTTGTTCTTCCCGATCAACGACGCCATCCTGGACAAGGGCATCGACACCGAAGAGCTGGTGGCCGGCATCGGCATCGCCTATGCGCGTACCGGTGATGACCGCCTGCTGTCCGTGGCCCAGCAGCAGAAGCGCCTGCTGTTGTCGCCCGAAGGGCTGGAGGTGGCGCAGGCGCTGGCGGCGAACAAGACCAGGCCCTTCGACTATCGGCCGATGCTGCTGCGCGATGGCCCCGACGGCGATCGCGGCGGCCTGGCGATCCTGCGCATGAACGGCGAACGCGGCCAGGCGCTGGTCCAGAAGGACACGATGCAGGGCATGGGCCATGGCCACTTCGACAAGCTCAACTGGCTGTTCTACGACAACGGCAATCCAGTGGTGACCGACTACGGCGCGGCCCGCTTCCTCAACGTGGAAGCCAAGCGCGGCGGCATCTACCTGGCCGAGAACCGCAGCTGGGCCAAGCAGACCGTGGCGCACAACACCCTGGTGGTGGACGAGCAGAGCCACTTCAAGGGCGACTGGAAACGCGGCGAGGAACACGCGCCGCAGGTGCGCTTCTTCCAGGCCGATGCCGATACCCAGATTGCCTCGGCAACGATGCGCGACGCCTACCCCGGCGTGGTGTTCACCCGCACCCAGGCGCTGCTGCGCCATCCCGACCTGGGCCTGCCGGTCGCGCTGGACCTGCTGCAGGTGCACGGCGGCAAGGCCGCGCGCTACGACCTGCCGCTGCACTTCAACGGCCACATCGTCACCACCGGCTTCGAAGCCGAACACTTCCCCGCCCAGCGCCCGGTGCTGGGCAAGGACAACGGCTACCAGCACCTGTGGCTGGATGCACGCAGCAAACCCGGCAGCGAGCCGCGGTCGCTGGCATGGCTGCTGGACGGGCGCTTCTACACCTACCGCTTCGGCAGCAGTGCGCCGGCACAGGCGCTGCTGGTGGAAAGCGGCGCGAACGATCCGGAATTCAACCTGCGCCGCGAACCGGCCCTGCTGCAGCGCGTGGACGGACAGAAGGACGTGACCTTCTTCAGCGTGCTGGAGCCGCACGGCGAGTACAACGGCACCGCCGAATACGTGCACGGCGCGGACAGCCGCATCAGGGACATCGTGCGCAGCCGGGGCAACGATGCCGAGGTGATCGAGCTGCGCCTGGCCAGCGGTGCACGCATCGCCCTCGGCGTGGCCGACGACAGCAGCGCCAGGGGCGAGCACAGCGTGAGCGTGGACGGCCATGCCTACCGCTGGAGCGGCAGCCATGCACGCATGGACCGCAGCAAGGTTGACGGCAAATGAACGGCCCTGCGGTGGTGGCCAACCTGCGCAAGGTGCCGGTACGGTCGGCCGTGCGCTGGCTGATCGTGAGCCTGATCGCCGTGGCCACGGTGATCAACTACATCGACCGCAACGCACTGGCGGTGATGTGGCCGGAAATCGCCAGGGAAGTGGGCGCGACCAAGGATGACTACGCCCTGCTGGTGACGGTGTTCATGCTGTTCTACGCCGCTGGTCAGTTCCTGTTCGGGCGCCTGTTCGACATGATCGGCACGCGCCTGGGTTTCGCCCTGTCGATCAGCGTGTGGTCGATCTCCATCGCCCTGCACGCGATCACCCATTCGATGCTCTCCTTCAGCCTGGTGCGGGCGATGCTCGGCATCAGCGAAGCCGGGGCGTGGCCGGGCGCGGTCAAGGCCAATGCCGAGTGGTTCCCGGCGCGCGAGCGTGCATTGGCGCAGGGCGTGTTCAACGCCGGCGCGTCGATCGGCGCGATCGTTTCCGCACCGGCCATCGCTGGCCTCTACCTGTGGCTGGGCTGGCGCGGCACCTTCGTGCTGGTCGGTGCAATCGGTTTCCTGTGGCTGCTGCCGTGGCTGTTTGTCTACCGCGCCGGGCCGGACAGGCATCCGTGGGTGAGCGACGCCGAGCGCCGCTTGATCATGGAAGACCAGGCAGGGCAGCAGGACGCCACCGCGCCCAAGGTGAGCGTACGTTCGCTGCTGGCCCACCGGCAGAGCTGGGGCATGCTCGCCTGCCGTTTCCTGCTGGACCCGATCTGGTGGCTGTTCGTGTCCTGGCTGCCGATCTATCTGGCTGAAACCTTCGGCTTCGACATCAAGCAGATCGGCCTGTTCGCCTGGGTGCCGTTCGTTGGCGCGATGCTGGGCAGCCTCAGCGGCGGCTGGCTATCCGGGCGGATGATCCGCGCCGGGCACGGCGTGGACCGCGCCCGCAAGCTGTCCATAACGCTGGGCTGCGTGGTCATGGCTCCTGCCCTGCTGGGTGCCGTGCTGGCCAACCAGCCGCTGCTGGCGGTGCTGGCAATCGCTGCGGTGCTGTTCGGCTTCCAGGTGGCCATCGGCAACATCCAGACCCTGCCGGGCGACCTGTTCGACGGCCGCTCGGTGGGCACGCTGGCAGGCCTGGGTGGCCTGGCCGCCGTGGCCGGCACCTTGATCACCACCTGGCTGGTGCCGGTGCTGACCCGCCACTCCTATGCGCCGATCTTCATCCTCGTCGCCGCCCTGGTGCCGCTGTCGCTGGCCGCGCTGTGGTGGTGGACCGGCCCGATCCACAAGCTCGACCGCCGCGGCGGCTGAGCCTGCATCTCTCTTCAATTCCCCCGCAAACCAAGGAGTTTTCCGCATGTCGTTCCAGGACAAGGTGGCCATTGTCACCGGCGGTGGCCGCGATATCGGTCGCGCCGTTTCGATCAAGCTGGCTGCCGCCGGTGCACGCGTCTGCATCAACTACGCCAATGATGAAGCCAGTGCCCAGGAAACGCTGGCACAGATCCGTGCGGCCGGTGGCCAGGCCATCGTGCACCGTGCCGACGTCACCGACGCCACGGCCGTCGCCGGCCTGGTCGCTGCGGCACAGGCCGCGTTCGGCGAGCGCATCGACCTGCTGGTGAACGTGGCCGGTGGCATGGTGCAGCGCCGGCCGCTGGCCGACATCGACCCGGCGTTCTTCCACACTGTGATGGACCTGAACCTCACCTCGACCTACCTGACCACGCACGCGGTGGTGCCGCACATGCGCGAAGGCGCGGCCATCGTCAACTTCGCCTCGCAGGCCGGTCGTGATGGTGGCGGCCCGGGCGCATCGATCTACGCCACCGCCAAGGCGGCGGTGATGACCTTCACCCGCGCCATGGCCAAGGAGCTGGGGCCGAAGGGTATCCGGGTGAACGCACTGTGCTGCGGCATGATCGCCACCCGCTTCCACGATGAATTCACCAAGCCGGAAGTACGCACGGCCGTTGCCGGCGCCACCCCGTTGCGCCGCCAGGGTGCGCCGGACGAAGCCGCTGACGCCGCTGTATTCCTGGCCTCGGATGCGGCGGCGTTCATTACCGGTGCGAATCTGGACGTCAACGGCGGCACCTACTTCTCCTGACTGGAATCCTGCCCATGCAGCGCTGGACACTTCTGTTTTCATTGACGCTCTGCTCCGCCATGACGGCGCCCGCTGCGTGGGCCGCACCCGTGTGGGTCACTGCCTGGACGGCCGCGCCCGCGCCCGACCGCAAGGACGGAACGTCCGATGCGCCAGTTCAGTTCGCCGCGCAGACCGTGCGCCAGGACATGCGTGTCGGCAGCCGTGGCGATGCGCTGCGGCTGCGCATCAGCAACGAGCTCGGCACGGCGCCGCTGCGGGTCGAGGACCTGCGCGTGGGAGTGAAGAACGGCAAGGCCGCACCGCTGCCGGTAACGGTGGATGGCCGCGCGATCATCGAGGTACCGGTCGGAGCCGCGCTGCTGAGCGACCCGGTGCGGATGCCGGTGGCGGCGCTGCAGGAGATCAGCGTGAGTGCCTATTTCCCGCAGCCCACCCGCCCCGCCGTGCGCCGCACCGAGCTGCGGGTCGCAGATGGCAGGCAGACAGCCGTCGCCGACAGCGTGCGGCTGAGCTACCAGCAGAACGTGTTCTCGGCAGTGATGGTGCAGCGTGATGATCGTCCCCAGGTAATCGTGGCGCTGGGCGATTCCATCACGGAAGGCGCCACCGCACGTCGCGGCACCTTCAACCAGTGGCCGGAGCGATTGGCGCAGCGCCTGCAGCAGGCCTGCCCGAACCGGTTCGTGGTACTCAACCAGGGCATCAGCGGCAACAAACTGCTTGACCATGGCCGCAGCCACAGTGCGCTGTCTCG
Organism: Stenotrophomonas sp. CASM101; assembly: GCF_049384845.1. Lineage (NCBI taxonomy): Bacteria > Pseudomonadati > Pseudomonadota > Gammaproteobacteria > Lysobacterales > Lysobacteraceae > Stenotrophomonas > Stenotrophomonas sp. CASM101. Next base: position 240,127 of record NZ_JBMRFR010000002.1, read on the forward strand.
ATTGGATCGCGATGTGATCGCCGTGGCCGATGCCGATCAGGTGATCCTGTTCGAAGGCATCAATGACATCCGCCACGGCGGTGGCGCGCAGCCGCTGCCTGGACGCAGTGCGGCGGACATGCTGCTGGGCTATCAACAGGTTGCGGCGCGGCTGCATGCGCACGGCATCCGCGCTTGGCTGGGTACGTTGACCCCGTTCGGCGGTTCCGAGCGCTACGAGCCCGTGTCCGCCGCCACCCGCATCACGATCAACCAGTGGGCACGCGGAGGGAAGACCGGGTTCGATGGCATCATCGATTTCGACGCCGCGCTGCGTGACCCGAAGGCAGCCGAATCGCTGCCCAACGAGATCACCCGCGACCATCTGCATCCCAACGACGAAGGCTACCGGCGCATGGCCGATGCCATCGATCTGCGCATGCTGGGCTGCACTACCCCCGAGTGAGAGAGAACCGATGAACCACGTCGTTTGTTTCGGTGAGTTGCTGCTGCGCCTGGGCGCACCCGGTCGTGAACTGCTGCTGCAGACGCCGCAGCTGCAGGTTCACGTGGGGGGCGCCGAGGCCAACGTAGCGGTCTCGCTGGCATGCCTCGGCCACGATGTGCAGATGGTCAGCACGGTACCCGGCAACGCGCTGGGCCGGCACGCCGTGGCCGAGCTGCGGCGGCATGGCGTGGGCGTGGCCGCCGTGCGTGAAGTGGAGGGTGACCGCATGGGCCTGTACTTCCTGGCGACCGGTGCGGTGCAGCGCGCCAGTGAAGTGGTGTATGACCGGGCCGGTTCTGCATTCGCAAACAGCAATGCCAGTGACCATGCGTGGCCCGCCCTGCTGTCCGGCGCGCACCTGTTGCATGTCTCGGGCGTGGGTCCGGCGCTGGGCGCCAACGTGGCCGAGTCGGTGCTGGGTGCGGTGCGTGCGGCTCGCGCGGCCGGTGTGCAGGTGTCCTTCGACGGCAATTATCGTCCGTCACTGTGGCGACGCTGGGATGGCGACGCAGCGGCGATCCTGCGCGAGGTCTTCGCCGAGGCCGACATTGTCTTTGCCGATCATCGGGACATCGAACTGGTGCTGGGGCTGCACTTCGCGCAGGACGATGCGGTCGCCCGAACCGAGGCCGCTGCGGCCGCTGCCTTTGCCGCGTTCCCGCACCTGCGGTGGCTGTCCTGCACCCAGCGCGAGGTGATCAGCGCCGACCATCACGTGCTCGGTGCGCTGCTGCTGGGACGCGATGGAACCCGCGCGCAGGCTGCTCCGAGGCCGCTGCCCGGCATCGTTGATCGCATCGGCGGCGGCGATGCCTTTGCCGCCGGCATCCTGCACGGATTGCTGTCCGGTCTAGGCGCAGAAAGCACCGTCCGCTTCGGACTGGCCGCGGGCGCGTTGAAGCACGCCATTCCCGGCGACTTCAGCCCTGCCCGCGAAGCTGAAGTCCGGGCACTGATGGAGAGCCACCCGTTCGACGTTCGTCGCTGATCTACCCCCGGGAGAATCCCGCTAGAATCCAACGGGCGCTGGAATCGCGCAGGGATCGCCCATGGATTACACCGGATACACGCGCAAGTTTCCCAACAACCGCCCACTGAATGCGTTTGATCGCGAGCACCGCCTGCTGCAGAAGAAGCGGCTGGATGTCGTGCCGTTGGCGCAGCTGTGCGTGGTGAAGATGAATTCGAACGGCCTGGTTTCGGTGGATCGCTGGTTCGCCGCGCGTGGCTTTGCAGCCCTGCTGGGCGCGATCGGCATTGCCTTCGGGCTGGGCGGCATGCTGATGCTGCTCTGGTTGCTGATCGTGAACAGGCTACCCAACGAAAATGGCCTGTGGGAGGCGATATTCATCGGCATGGCGATGCTGGCAGCCTTCACTGCAGCGAGCATCTGGGTGGCTTGCCTCGAGCTGTTCCGCTGGACCTACTATCCGATCGCGCTCGATCGCAAGCACCGGCAGATACACGTGTTCCGGCTGGATGGCACCACCCTCAGCGTGCCCTGGGACCGGGTCCATTTCACGCTTGGCCGCGGAACCGGAACCTTCGGATGGTACAACTGGGATGTCCGCGGACTGATCCTGGACGCGGATGGCGTGACAGTACGGGAGACGTTCGCGTTCTGCATCGCGACCTCCCGCATCGAGAACGCGCATGCCCACTGGGAGTTCCTGCGGCGCTACATGGAAGAAGGACCGGCAGCCGTCGTGGACGCGGTGCACTACTGCATGCCGCTGGACGGCAAGCGCGAGAGCTTCGCGTCCGGCAAGGAGCGCATCTTCGCCGAAGACGCGCGCCTCCCGGGTTTCATGTGGCTCACGATGCGGCCACTCAACTACCTGCACACGATCATGCGCTGGGTGGTGATGCAGACCAGCAGGATTCCGCGGTTTCCACCGGACATCGAGGCGCGCCTGACACCGGACGCCGGTGATCCCTGTGTCCGCGACGCTTCGATGAATCCACCGGACCTGCGCTGACCCATCAGTGCAAAGGCAGCTTCAGTACCGACGGCGCGTTCGCCGGTGAACTGAAGGTTACCGTGCCACCCAACTGGCTGATGCCCGCATAACGCAGGTCAACCGTGTCCACCACCAGGGTCAGGCGACTGCCGGCCGGCACCTCCCAGCTGCTGGCCTCCAGCCGCAGGTCGATGGTCTTCGCCTGCCCCGGCGTGGCACCCCGCAGCGTATAGGGCTTGTGACTGATCAGCTGGCCATTGCCCAGCACGTCCTCGGCATAGAGATAGGCATACAACGTGGTGTCGGCGCGGCTTGGCGTGACCGTCATCCGCACTTCCGGCGCGCCATCCAGACGGCGCGCACTCCAGTAGATCGGCCCTTGCCAGACTCCCCCGGCGTTGCGTCCGACGAACGGCACATAGGCGCCCGGTGGCAGGTTGATCATCTGCAGCGCGCCGGACGCCATCACCACGCCCGAGTTGGCGGCCGTCAGCAGGCCGCTGCCGATGCGGTAGCTCCAGCCGGTGCCGCCACCGTTCGCCACCAGTCCACCGGTGGGCTGCAACAGCCCGCTCGGCGCGGTCAGCCCGTAGCTCACCGCGCCCGTCCGGGTAGCCTGCCAGTCCGGATAGTGGCTCCAGCTGCCCTTCTGCGACTTCAGCTGCACCGTCGCCTGGCGTTCGATGCCATTGGTCACCCCCTTCAGGTAGTGGTCGAACCACTCGCCCGCTGCGGCATACACCTCATTGGGAATACCGAAAGCGCCAAGGGCCTCGTTGAGGGCGTGGTCGCCATGGCGCAGCTGAAGCTGCTTGGGCCCCTTCAGGCGGTTGAAGAAATCGACCAGCTGGCCCGGCGGGAACAGGCTGTCGTTGAAGGCGTTGGCCAGGAACACCGCTGGCTGGTTGGCGTTGATCTCATCGATGCTGGCCCCCGGGCTGCGCTGCGCCGCCACCGGCAACAGCGTGTCCACCGCGCCCTGGTAGTTACCCACCAGCACATTCCGATTGATCGTGGACAGCTCCGGTCCCGGGCGACCGGTGGCCAGGCCTGCGGCAACCAACAGCGCGATGCCCTGTGCGCTTGGGGTGTCATTGCTGTACAGCGAGGCCTGCAGGTCGGCCCATCCACTCAGTGCAGCCACAGCCTTGATGCGGGGGTCGCGTGCCGCCGCCAGCAGGCTGGTGCCGGCCCCGTAGGAGATGCCCGAGACACCGATCCTGGCCGGATCGGCCCGGGTGTTGGCCAGCGCCCAGTCGATCAGCGCACTGACGTCTTCGACCGTTGCGGGCCCGGCGATGTCGATGCTGCCGCCGGACTCCCAGAAGCCGCGCGAGCTGTAGCTGATGACCACATAGCCGCGCTGCGCCAGCGACTGTGCCACGCCCACGTACTCCACGCTGGGCACTGCCCAGCTGCTGGGCATCACCAGCAGCGGATAGCGGCCACTGCCGGCATCCTGGGGTTCGATGACGAAGGCCCCGAGGGGCGTGCCATCCCAGCTGGGGATGGTGCGATGGGTGGTCTTGACCGTGGCCGCCAGGGCCGTGGGCGCCAGCCCGGTCAGCAGGATCAACAGCAGCAGAACCTTGCGCATCGTTGTCTCTCCCCGTCGGTGGTGGTGCAACGGATCGGACCGTACCAGTGCGAATGGTGGGTGGCACCTTGCGACGCAGCATGGCGCTTTCGAACCCGGCGCCCGGCTGGATCGATGCAGGACCACATTCAGGCGCGGTGGATCACCCACGCCACCAGGCCTGCAAGTGGCATCAATGCAAGTGTGCCAGCGACGCCCAGGCATCCGGACGCCCCGCGGTGCGGCGCGGAAGCCTGTGGATGCGATCGCAGCCAAGCGGCATGACAGGCCCTGCAGTAGAAGCGCTGCTTCCCGGCGCGCCAAGCGCCACGGGTACGTTCGTCATGGAGGGCGGCGTTGCCGCAGCGCCCACACTTGAAACTGCGATGTGGCGGGCGTCTCTGCCGACGCAGCGCAGCCACGATTGCAACCCCGATCAGCGCAGCAGCAGCGCCCCCTGCAAGCAGTTCACTGTTGATCATTCGCCTTGCTCGATCCTGCGGTTTCCGGTCCTGCTGCGCAGGATATCGAGTCGTACACCCCTGCGCTACGACGCCCTAGCACGCGCGCATGTCACCCACGCGCCGTGTGATCTGACACCTCTCCAGTGCTTGCGGGCGGTCACAGCTTCGTCTTTTCGTCGTTGACCGAAAGACGACAGCTTGTGACGCTTACGACACCGCAGGGCCTCCACAGCCCAACAACGCGGTCACGTCCCACCGCAATCCGCTGCACCCGACTCAGCACCGTCTCCCCGTGACCTCGCCCTGCCAGGTCGTGGCGGACGACTGCGCCCTGAACTTCTGCTGGAGAACCGCAATGCGCCTTGCAAGCTTCTTCTTCGCGTTCGTCCTCAGTGCCTTCGCCGGCGCTGCCCAGGCCCAGGTCGTCACCCTCAACAAGGGCGGCTTCGTGCTCACCTACGACTGCAGCATCCACAGCGCCACCCGCTACGAATACACCCTGACCGCAGACACCGGTTCGGCCGCGCGCCCATCCAGCTTCTACAAGGATCCGGACCTGCCGGCAGGCTGCCTCGGCCAGACCAGCACCGCCTCCTACGCCAGCATCACGTCCGGCTATGACCGGGGCCATCTGGTGACGTCCAACCACATGGACTACAACGCGACCTACATCCGCCGCGCCAACTACATGACCAACATCGTTCCGCAGGTGTCCAGCTTCAACCAGGGCATCTGGGTGAAGGCCGAGAACGTGGCCGAGTGCTACCGCGACATCGCGCCGGTGGATGTCTATGGTGGCGTGGTCTACGGCGACGCCTCCAACGACTACTTCCTTTCCAGCCACGGCATCCCGACGCCGGAGTTCTTCTGGAAGACCATCATCACCCGTGACCCGGACACCGGCACCGCCAAGGCGATCAGCTGGATCATTCCCAACGAAGCCAATCTGGGCAGCCTCGACAGCTATCTGGTGACCATCGCCGATCTGGAGGAGTTGCTGGGTGCGAGCTACGTCGCGATCAACGCACCGGCCTCGCTGAAGAACATGCTACCGGCCAGCACCTGGCCGCAGCCGGCGGGCTGTGACCTGGGCTGACCGGCCTGCCGGGAATGGGTGGCACCCGGTCCGGGTGCCACGCAAGGATGGCTGTGGGAAAATGGCGGGCAATTGCACCACTGCATTGCCCCCTGGAGCTGTAGATGTCCCGTTTCCCCTTCGATGCCGTGCTGTTCGACTGCGACGGCGTACTCGTCGATTCCGAGCCACTGGTCGCCCGCGTGCTCTCGGAAATGCTGACCGCACGCGGCTGGCCGCTGACCCCGGCGCAGGCGGGTGAAGTCTTCCTCGGCCAGTCCGTGGCCCATCTGGCAGGGCTGATCGCAGAGCGCACCGGCAAGCCGTTCACCGAGGAATGGCTGGAGGAGTTCCGCCAGCAGCGCAACCGGGCACTGGAACGTGACCTGGAAGCGATCCAGGGGGCACCCGAGGCCGTGCGTGCGATCGCTGCGGCCACCGGTGGGCGGATCGCCTGCGCCTCCGGCGCCGATCTGCCAAAGGTGAAACTGCAGCTGGGCAAGGTCGGCATCCTCGATGCCTTCGGCGACCACGTCTACAGCGGCCAGGACATGCCGAACACCAAGCCGCACCCGGACGTCTACGTGGCGGCCGCTGCCGCGCTGGGTGTGGATCCGAAACGCTGCGCGGTCATTGAAGACACCGTGACCGGTGCGACCGCCGGTGTGGCCGCAGGTGCCACCGTGTTCGGCTTCAGCGAGGGCGGCCCGCACCACAGCACGCCCGAGGCTCTGCGCGCGGCCGGTGCCCAGGTGATCTTCCAGCGCATGGAAGATCTTCCCGCACTGCTGGCGGCCTACACCGCCGACGCTGCCGCCTGACCCGGCGTCAACCCGCAGCGCCCTGCCCAGCGCTGCGGCACCTGCCGCTGTAGTGCAGCGCAAACAGGTACAGGCCGGTGAACAGCTGCAGGAACAACGGCGGCAGCGGCGCATAGGTGATCCACGCCGCAGGCTCGCCCTGCCCCAGCCCGCGCACCACGAAGTTGGCGATCACCGCCAGGGTGAACACGATCGAGGTCCAACGATGCACGGGCCGTGCCCAGCCACCGCGGCTCATTGCCGGCGCCTCGCTTCGGAACGGGCTTCGATCATCTTCCAACCATTGCCTGATGGGTCACGGAATCCGGCGTCGACGGCGCCATAGCGCTCGATCGGCTCCTGGGTGAATTCCACGCCCTGTGCCAGCCATTGCGCGTAGCGCGCCTGGCAGTCATCCACGGCCAGCACCAGCGGCGGCATTGCGCCCTTGGCCACCAGCTGCTGCAGCGAAAGCGCGGTAGCGGCGTCGTGGGTGGGCGGGCCTGGCACGAACAGGCCCAGCTGGAAACCATCCTGGCCCGGGCTGCGTACCGTCAGCCATCGGTAGCTGCCATTGCGTACGTCGGTATGCACTTCGAAACCGAGCTTGCCGACGTAGAACGCCAGCGCCTCATCCTGGTCGCGCACGTACAGGCCGACCGTGTTCACAGTGTTCGTCATGGGACCTCCTTCAGGTAGGGTCCACGTTAGCAACCGCCTCGCGGCGGCGCTTCTCCAAAACTGCGATCTTCAGGTCCGGGCGCTGCGCGGCGCGTGCATGGCATTCCGGCATGCTGGCCGACGCCGCCCGGGTTGCACGCTCACGCTCACGCACATTGCCCGGGCTGTCACCGGTGATGTCACGGAAGATGCGGCCGAAGGTACCCAGGCTGCTCCACCCGGTCTGCGCGGCGATTTCGGTGACCGGCAACTCGGTGTCACGCAACATCGCCACGGCCCGTTCGATGCGCCGGCTGAGGAGATAGCGGTGCGGTGGCAGCCCGAAGGCCTGCTTGAACGAGCGGGCGAAGTGCGCCGGCGACACTGCACTGACCTCGGCCAGGCGCGCGACCGGCCATTCCTCATGGCTGGCGCGGTCCATCCGGTCCTTGGCACGCAGCAGGCGCCGCAGCAGTTCGGGGCTCTGGTTCATGGCACCACCGCCTGGGCCAGGTAGTGGCGTGCCGCGTGCCGCGCCTCAGCGGCCTGCTCGACCAGCCAGTCACGGAATGCAATGACCTTGGCACTGCCATTTCGCGCCGTGGGTGCCACGAACCAGAAGCTGCGACCGTCGCTGGCGACACCCGGATGCGCCTGCACCAGCCGCCCGCTGTCCAGCTCGGCCTGGAACAGGATCGGCGAACCAATGGCGATGCCTTGCCCGGCGATCGCGGCGCCGACATCCAGATGCTCGACGGCAAAGGGCGCGACGAAACTCTCCGCTGCCGGCGGTGGGATGTGCCCGTGCGCGGCAAACCACAGGGCCCACCAGTCCGGCCGCCCGAGCAGGGGAATCTCCAGCGCGCTGGTCCCCAACCCACGGGCCGCTGGCAGCAGCGCCGGCGCACACAACGGTGTGAACACGCTGGGAAACAAGGGAGTTGCCTGAAGACCCGGCCATTCGCCCTGGCCATTGCGGATGGCGGCATCGAAGTGACCGGCGGCCAGATCCTGCGGCGCTGCCGACAGGTCCAGTTCCAGCACGAGCTGCCGGTGGCGGGCACGGAACGTGCCCAGTCGCGGCGTCAGCCAACTGGTGCCCAGCGTGGGCAGCACGGACAGGCGCAGTCGCGCCGCATCCATTTCTGCGGCGCGCATGAAGCTGGCGCGCAGTGCATCGAATGCCCGGGTGGCCTCCTGGGCGACGCTGGCACCCGTCGCTGTCAGTTCTAAGTGCTGTGCATGGCGCAGGAACAGGCAGGTACCGGTCTGGGCCTCCAGCCGCCGCACGTGGTAGCTCACCGATGCCGCACTGGTGTCGAGCTCTTCGGCGGCACGCGCGAAGCTGCCCAGCCGCGCCGCCGCCTCGAAGGCACGGATGGCGGCAAGCGATGGCAGCTGGCGTTGGGTGACCATAAGTGTGACTTAGCCTGAGCCCCGATATCTGCGTGGTCAATCCCCCTGGTACGCGCAACGATGGAGGCACCTTCGACAGGGGATCACGCACATGGATCGACGGCAGTTCCTGGCCACCCTGGCCGCCGCGGGGGCATCTACGGCGCTGCCCTCCGGGTGGGCCCTGCCCAGCCACAGCGAAGACTGGAAATGGTTGCAGGGCAACTGGCAGGTCCGGCACCGACGCCTGAAGGAGCGCCTGGTCGGCGATACCCGATGGGAGTCCTTCACCGGTTCCAGCGCGGTCTGGCTCACCCTGGGCGGACTCGGCACCATCGATGACAACGTCATCGCGCTGCCTTCGGGCCCCTACAGGGGCCTGGGCGTGCGTGCATTCGATCCGGTGTCTTCCACGTGGTCGATCTGGTGGATCGATGGTCGCAACCCTGCCCATATCGAAGCCCCTGTGCGCGGCGCTTTCAAGGGCGATGCCGGCAGCTTCCGCGGCACCGACCGGATCGACGGGCGCCCCGTCGAGGTCTGGTTCCGTTGGCATGACATCCACGGCGAGGAGCCGTGGTGGGAACAGGCGTTCTCCGACGATGCCGGTGCGCACTGGGAAGTGAACTGGCGCAACTGGTTCCGCCGCACTGCTGCGGTCCCCTCTCCGCTTCCGAAGCTGCCGGATGCACCGGGCGATTTTGATTTCCTGGTGGGCCATTGGAACGTGCGCCATCGTCGCCTGCGCGCTCGGCTGGCAGGCAGCGATGCATGGGACGCGTTCAACGGCACCCTGCACAACTGGCCGGTCCTGGGAGGATTCGGCAACGTAGGTGACAACCTGATGGACATGCCTGGAGCGCCGCTGCGAGGCATGGGCATCCGCGCCTGGAATGCGGCGGAGCGGCACTGGCTGAGCTGGTGGCTGGATGGCCGGGAGCCAACCCGGATCGGCGCGCCACTGCGTGGTGGTTTCCATGCCGGTGTCGGCCGCTTCTTCGGCGAAGACCAGCACGACGGTCGATCAATCCAGACGCGGGTGATCTGGTCACGCATTACCCCGCGCTCGGCGCGCTGGGAACAGGCGGCATCGACCGATGGCGGGCGCAGCTGGGAAACCAACTGGGTCAGCGACTTCGAGCGACAGGCATGAAGGCGCTGCTGGCCGTGATGCTGCTGGTTGCTGCGTCGTCTCCCGCGTCTCCATCACGGGTGCTGCGGATCGTCGGCCCCGCCGAGCGCTTTGCCCCGGGCGTTGCATCCACGCAATACGACGAGATTCGACTGACCTTGAGCCCGGACGGAAAAACCGCACTGTGGTTCAGCCGCAACCGGCCCGGCGGGCCGGGTGGGTATGACATCTGGGTCTCCCGCAACGATGGGCAGCGCTGGCGGCCGGCGATGCCGGTGCCGTTCAACTCGCCGGGGCGCGACTTCGATCCCGCTTTTTCCGCCGATGGCCGCGTGGTGTATTTCTGTTCGGATCGCGCAGGCGGCCTGGGCGGCGACGATCTGTACCGGGTCAGCATTGGGAACGACGGTCGATTCGGGAAGCCGGTCAATCTTGGCCCGGCAGTGAACAGCGCGGCCGATGAATTCGCGCCGATGCTCTCGCCGGACGCAGCCACGCTGCTGTTCTCCAGCGATCGCGCAGGCGGTGCGGGTGGCCATGACCTCTACGTCGCAGCGATGGTCCGTGACATGGCGCAGCCGGCACGGCCGCTGCCGGGAGACCTCAATACCGCAGCGCAGGAGTTCGATGCCACCTTCCTGGGCGACGGCCGGACGCTGGTGTTTGCCCGCGCCCTGGACTTCGGCAGTGCACCGGTACGCCAGTTCATCGCCTACGAGCGTGGAGGCCGGTATGACGCGGGCCTTGCATTGCCCTCCCCCTTGAACGAGGCCTCCGGCGACAGCTACGGCGCGATGCTGGATGGCTCGCAACCCGACACCTTGACCTATTCGGCGCGCCGCGCGGACGGTGCAGGGCTGGACCTGTACCGCATCCGCTATCGGATGATGCGCCCTTGAAGGCAGATGTTGTCGATTTTCCGCGCCCCGGTTCGTCGAGAGGATGAAACCCCAGGACAAAACGCAGATGGCCTCACACCAGTCCCTTGCCTGCGCCTGCGGCCAGGTGCGCCTGACCGCCACGGGCCAACCGATTGCCACCGTCGAATGCTGCTGCGACAGCTGCCGCAAGGCCGGCGCCATGCTGCAGTCGATGCCCCGAGCACCGGCCGTGCTGGGCCCGCACGGCCAGACGCTCTTCGTAATGCACCGCAAGGATCGCGTCAGCATCGATGCCGGGCATGCCATGCTGCATGCCTTGCGATTGTCCAGCAGGGGCGGCAGCCGTCGCGTTCTGGCCGGCTGCTGCAATACGCCGCTCTTCCTGGAGTTCAGCGGCGGCCATTGGCTGAGCCTGTATGGCCTGTTGTGGCCGGCATCGACAAGACCTGCCGTGGAGATGCGGACCATGGTCAGCGATCTTCCTGATGCGTCTGTGCTTCCTGACGATGTGCCGAACCTGAAAACCCGGTCGCTGCGCTTCTATGCGCGGTTGATGAAGGCGTGGATCGCCATGGGCTTCCGCAGCCCACGCATCGAGGTCGCGGGAGATGCCCATGCCTGAGCCAGGACGGATCGAGATCGAAAGCATCACCACGCCCGGGCACATCCAGCGCGTGGATCGCGCCAAGTACCTCGCCATGCGCCATGCCTTGCTGCGGGCGCTGCCCGCGCAACCGCCCGGCCTGACCGTCGCGCAGGCGAAACAGGCACTGCTGCCACACCTGCCCGCCGCGCTGTTCCCGGCAGGTGCCACCGCCGGCTGGTGGTTGAAGGCCGTGCAGCTGGACCTGGAAGCCAAGGGCGTGATCGAGCGCGTCGCGGGCAAACCGGTGCGCCTGTTCAAGCACCTGGCGGCCGGCTGATCAGCGCTGTGCAGGCAGTTCCAACCGGTGCTTGCGGCACAGGCGATACACCGTGACCCGCGATATCTGCATCTGCCGCGCGCACTCGGAGACGTTGTAGCCGGTCTGGCGCAGGGTCTGCAGCAGTACATCGCGCTCGGCCTGGCCGCGTGCATCGTGCAGCATCGCCGCGGGCAGGGCCGCTACCGATGCGCCCAGCTCCAGGTCACGCTCACTGATCAGCTCGCCTTCGGCCATGATCGCTGCACGCTGCACACGGTTCAGTAGTTCGCGTACGTTGCCGGGCCAGTCGAAGCGCCGCATCGCCTGCAGTGCGGCCGGTGCGAAGCCGCGTGCACGCACGCTGTGGCGCAACCGGAAGCAGCGCAGGAAGTGCTCGGCCAGCAGCTGCACGTCGGCACCGCGCTCGCGCAGCGGTGGCATCAGCAGGCGCAGCACGTTCAGGCGGTAGTAGAGATCGCTGCGGAACCGCCCCTGCGCCACCGCGTGTTCCAGTTCGACGTGGGTCGCGGCAAGTACCCGCACGTCCGCGCGCAGCGGCTGGCTGCTGCCCACGCGCTCGAAGGTCCCCTCCTGCAGCACGCGCAGCAGGCTGGTCTGCGCTTCTGCCGGCAGATCGCCTACCTCATCAAGAAACACCGTACCGCCATGGGCGGATTCGAACACACCGATCTGCCGCTTGTCGGCACCGGTGAACGAGCCACGTTCGTGGCCGAATAGCTCCGACTGCACCAGGCTGGCCGGAATCGCACCACAGTTCACCGCAATGAAAGGCCTGCCGGCGCGCCCCGACAGCGCATGCAGCGCATGTGCAGCCAGTTCCTTGCCTGTACCGGTTTCGCCGGTGACCAGCACCGGCAGTTCCACCGGCGCGAACTTGTGCAGCACCGTGCGCACCGCATGCAGCGCGGCGCTTTCGCCAATCAGCGCGTGCGGTCCGTGCCCACCGCAGGTTGCGTCGACAGGCGGATCATCCGCATCGAACTGCTGGCGCATTGCGCAGACCAGGTCCTGAAGGCCGAACGGCAGCGTGAAGCGCGCGCCACATCGCTGCAGCAACGGCAGCCAGGCCGGCGATGTGGGTCCGGCGCCCGGTGGCAGTACCGCCAGCCAGGGCAGATGCTGGTGCTGCTCGATCCACGGTTCCAGCAGCTGCAGCGACGCCGCATCGAGATGGCGCAGATCGAGTACGGCGAGCAATCGATCGCGCCCACGCAGGCCTATCGCCATGGCGGGATGGGGATGGATGCTGCGCACATGCCAGCCTGCTGCCGCCAGCGCACTGCGCTCGTTCGCCAACGGCTCGCCAAACCAGAGCACGCAACGTGACGTAGAAGCCTCCGGGACCGCTGCCATGCTTCCCCCAGCATCCGGACACCGACGGCGGACTGTCAGGCAATCGCCGGCGTGCCGCCCCCCGCCGGGACCTCTACGGCCACCGGGGCGGCCTTTGTTGGGCGGATCCTAGCGCTTCCCTAAACGGCGGTGCAATGAGCAATGCGTCAAGAAATTCGTGGCTGAACCGGCACCGTTGCAGACGGCGGCGCCACCTGTAACACGCATGCAACAGTTGCCCGCCGCCCTTGCCCTGCGGTGCCTGGGGCTTCGAAATCCCGACAATTCCCCGACGTGCCTGTAACACCGTGGCAGCAGCACGGTCAGGTGCTGCACGGTCCCGACATTGGCGGCTGGGCACTTCCAGGTTGGCACGGTTGATGCGTGGTTCCGCCGCACCCATCGCGGGAGATCGGCATGGACGGCACCACCCTGGTTCGCGGCCTGGCCGCAGCACTGGCAATCGCCCCGCTGTTGGTTGGCACGGGCGCATCCGCGTCCGGCGCCCGCCAGGGCGTGAAGGCACAGCCGGGCGAAATCGTCCTGTTGCGGGACGTCTCCGCGCGGCCGGCCTATCGCATGGCACCACCGGGCATGGCCCTGATTGCCGACCCGAAGCCACAGCGCGAGATCGCCACCGCATTGGGCGCCGGTGGCACGACGAACGGCATGGACGAGTTGAGCGATGAGGACTATGCCGGCATGGGTGCCGGCCAGGCAGCGTCCGTCGCGACACCGGGCGGCACTACCGTTGAACGGGTCACCCAGCAGGCCCTGGGCGGCACGCTTGGCCGCGGTGGTGATGGCATGGTCGGCAGCAACCTCGGGGGCGCCATGAGCGGTCCGCTCGGTGCGGTCGGCAGCAGCACCCGCGGTATCGCCGATACCGTGCGCGGCGCACTGGCCCAGTTCCCCCTGCAGGGCACGGCCCCGGCAGGTGGAAAATGAAGGCCCTGCACGGCGTGCTTCTGCTGCTCGCTGCCGCGCCCTGGGCGACCCGGGCCGATGACTACGGCGGCATGCTCGCCTATCTCGACGTGGCCCGCATCGACGGCCACGCACTGGCCGGGGCGAATGGGGCCATCGCCGTCAACCAGGCCGCCGGCGACCTCAACGTGCAGGCCAACCTGCGGGGTATCGCCAAGGGTGATCGCGCCGACGTGGCGATCAATGCCCGGCAACTGCAGCAGGGCAACCGCGTGCTGTCCGGGCCGCTGCAGGCCACCGCGTTCATTGGCGGTGACGCACTGGCCGGTGCCAGTGGCATCGCATCCATCAACCAGGCCAGCGGCATCGCCAACACGACGCTCAACGTCGTCAGCGCGACGCTGGCCCGACAGGGCATACGCGAAACCGACGATACGGCCTTGGCCGCCGAGGGTTCCGCGTTGGCAGGGGGGCGGGACGACACCGGTTACGGCGTCGCGACGGGCACCCGCAGCGCCGGTGTAGCCAGCACCGCACTGCGGGGATTCGACGGGGTCCTGCAACTCAATCAGATCGCGGGCAACGGCAACGACACGGCCAACGTACTGGGCCTGGTCGTGCAGGACCGCCCGTGACAACCACCCAACCGATGCACCACCTGATGAGAGAGAGGGCACCATGAAAGCGACCGTCAAAAAGACCATGCTCGCCATGGCGATTGCCACTGCCTCGACCGCCGCTGCGGCCAATGGCTGGGACAACCAGAACGCCAACGCGAACATCAACCACAACCACACCGTCAGCGAGACCCGCAGCGAAACGCACAACCACACCGACAACGACGTGCGCAACCGCACTGTCAACGTCAACGTGCAGAAGCACAGCAACATCCAGGCCGACGAACGCAAGGAAAAGAACAACCACGGCGTCGACGTGAACCTGGAGAAGGACCTGCGCCTGAGCACCGACATCAATTTCTCCGGCGACCCGAACATCACCGGCGACATCGACCTCGACTCGGCGGCCATTGCCGTGATCGACAACCGGCAGTCGATCAGCAACAACGCCACCAGCAACAGCCTGGTCACCAACAGCGCGTCGATCGGTGACAGCGTCGGCGCCGGTGCCTCGGGCAATCTGGGCTTCAATGTCGTCTCCGGCGACAACAATGCGCAGGACAACGCGGCCTCACTATCTGCGGCCGATGCGTCCTTCAGCTTCGGCATGGCCGACGCCGAGGTATTCGTCAACCAGGCCGGCTTCGGCAACGCCACCATGAACTCCGGTGTCACCAACGCCGCAGGTCTCAGCGGCAACGCCTTTGGCGGCGCGTCCGGCAACATCGGCGTGAACATCGCCTCGGGCAACAACAACGAGCAGAAGAACGCCCTCGCGGCCTCGGTCGCGACCACGGCGGTGGCTCAGTCGAGCATCAGCTCCAACCAGGTCTCCACCGGCAACACGGTCAGCAACGCCGGCTTCGTGCAGTCCTACACCGATACCGTGCAGGTCGGCATGCGTGGCGGCGTCAGCGGCCTGACACTGGCCTATGGCGCGGGCACCTACCGCGGCACCGGCAACGCCTACCAGATGGCCAACTACTACCTGGATACGTGGAGTGGCGAGCTGCCGCACCCGGGTGGCAACAGCACCGGCCATATCGATCTGGACAACCAGATCCAGAACGCCACGATGAACCCCAACCGGCCAGGGGTGGGCGGCCTGGGCTTCGATACGCGTGAGAGTGGCACCAGCCAGTTCGTCGAACTGGGCGTGGCTGACCTGTATGCCAGCCTCAGCGGCACGGTCAGCACCACGCGGTGGGTGAACGTCAATGCGACCAACACCTCGGCCTTGTCCGGCAGTGCCTTCTCGGGCGCCTCCGGCAACATCGGCGTGAACGTTGCTGCGGGCACCGGCAACCTGCAGGCCAACAGCCTGGCCCTGGCAGTCGCCCAGCCCAGCACCGGCGGCGGTGGTGGCAGCGGCGAGTAAGCGCAACACCCCGGCCGTCCGCCAATGGCCGGGTCCCCGGGAGCCCCTGTTCCTCCTCCCCCTTGGAACGGGGGCTCCCCCCTGCTGCCGGAGAACGTAGATGATCCGTTGCCCTCCATCGATGCGCCTGCTGGCCTGCCTGTGGCTGCTGGGCACCGCATCGGCGTGGGCCGGCGAGGTCCACTTCGCCGGCGTGCTGCCCAACGGCGCGCTGCTGCAGCAGAAGGTCGAAAGCATGCAGGAGCGGCGCTACCGCAACGTGGTGCGCCAGCACACCGATTACAGCTGCGGGGCAGCCGCATTGGCGACCATCCTGCGCCATGCCTATCACCTGCAGACCGACGAAGCGACGGTGATCGAAGGAATGATGGGGGTTTCCGATCCAGCGCTGGTGGCCGAACGCGGCTTCTCCCTGCTCGACATCAAGCGCTACGTGGAATCGCTCGGCATGCGTGGCCGGGGCTACCGCATCGATGAAACACGACTGCGCACCCTTCGCGTGCCAGGACTGGTGCTGATGGACGTGCGCGGCTTCCGCCATTTCGTGGTGCTCAAGCAGGTGCGCAACGGCATCGTGGAAGTGGCTGACCCGATCCTCGGCAACCGCAGCCTGGCGCTGCCGGAGTTCCTGGCCGCCTGGCCATCGCGCGCGGTCTTCGTGGTGATCGGCAGCGACTTCGATCGCAACACCGTTCTTCTGCAACCCAGCGAACGGCCAAGCGCCCGCGCGCTCTACGCGCGGCAAGGGCCGATCACCGATGCCGAACTGGTCGACTTCGGCTTCAGCCACGCCGACCTGTTCTGAGGAGGTACGACCATGTTCCGTCAACACGTATGGATGGCTCTGCTGCTGATGGCCCCTGCCCTGCCCCTGCAGGCCGCCGACGGCAGGACGGGGCGTGGACTCACGGAAATCCCCGACCCGGAGCTGAGCCTGATGCGGGGGCGCTACACCGTGGGTGGCAACAACGTTGCCTGGTTCGGGGTCACCATGGTGTCGCAGTGGCAGGCCAGCAACGGCACGACCCTGCAGGGCAGCCTGACCCTGGGCATGGACTTCCGTGGTGCTGGCGCGCCGAAGCTCAGCTTCCAGCCCAGCGTGCATGTCACGGCAGCCGATGCGCCGCTGCCCGATACCCACGGACGCAGCATCGACAGCAGCGGCCTGGCCAATGCCAGCGGCCTGGTGCAGAGCGTGCAGGTGGCCGGCGATGGCAATGTCGCGCGCAACGTCACCACGCTGACCGTCCGCGAGGGTGGCGTGCCGGCTGTTCTCTCTGATGGCGCAGGCAACGTCACCGCGCAGCCGGCCGGCGCCAGCGCGACGGCCGTGCTGGAAGGCAACCAGGCACACCTGCTGCTGCAGGTTGATGGCCAGGGGCTGGTGCAGCAGTGGATCCGCAATGGCAGCGTCGGCCAGGGCATCGCCCTTACCGGTGACGGCCAGATCGCCAGCAACCAGCTGCGGCTGGAGCTGGTGCGCAACGCCGTGGGCGGCAATCTGCCGTTGAGCCAGAACGTGGCCCAGGCGATTGCGTTGAACCGCGGCATGGGGCCGGGCCAGTAGCCGGGCCTGGCATTGGGGGAAACGCTCCACAACGCAGGACACGAACATGCACACCCTGATGAGGATCACCCCGTTGGCGCTGGCGGCGCTGGCGGGCACCGCCCTTGCCGTGCCGCCGACGCCTGACGATGGCGCCGACGTGCAGGCCCTGGCCAACCAGCTGGAACAGCTGAAAGCCAACTACGCACAGGAAGTGCGGCGGCTGCGCGAACTGGACATGCAGGTGCAGGCCATGCAGGCGCGCCTGGGCGGGCGGGTTGGCCCGGCTTCGACCCCACCGGCCGCGCCATTGGCGCAGGCCGCGGCCGCCGCGGTTCCACCGAGCAGCGAGGGCTACGCCAGTACCGCTGCCGAGGCCCAGCAGGCCAGGCAGGAGTCGCGGCGCAGCGTGGACGACGTGAAGCAGCAGCAATCGGCCCTGTTCTCCCGTCGCTTCACCGTCGAGAACAGCCTCACCTACGCCCGCTATGACCGCAAGCAGCTCACCCTCAACGGCTTCCTCGCGTTGGACGCGATCTTCCTCGGCAATATCGCCATCGAGAACGTGGAGTCCGACTCGCTGACCTATAACGTGGCAGCCCGCTGGGGCGTCAGCCCGAACCTGACGCTCAACCTGGATGTGCCCTACCTGGCGCGGCGCACCGTGTACCAGAAAGGCGGCGCCGGCGGTGCAGCAGCCGCCATCGCGCAGGAGCAGACCAACGGCAACGGCCTGGGCGACATTGGCCTGAGCGCGAACTACCGGCTGTTCGGCGAACGCGGCTGGCGCCCTGAGACCGTGCTCACGGCCGGTGTCACCGCCCCCACCGGGCGCGCGCCCTACGGCCTGGACTGGAAGGTGATCGAACGCGATGACGACGACTACATCCGCTTCGCCGTGCCGCGCGAGCAACCCACCGGCAACGGCGTATGGCAGGCCAACCTCGGCCTGTCGATGGTGAAGACCGCCGACCCGGCCATCCTGTTCGCCAACGTCGGGTACGTGCACTCCATCCCTCGCGGCTTCAACGACATCGACAGCAATCCGGATACGGTCAACCCAGGCGACGTGAAGCTGGGCGGCTCGGTGTACTTCGGTGCAGGTGTTGCCTTCGCATTCAACGAGCGGACCAGCCTGAGCCTGTCCTTCAGCGACCGCATCAGCGCCCGCGCCTCCACCCGCTTCCAGGGTGGCAAGTGGATGAAGGTGATCGGCAGTGACGCCAATGCGGCATCCTTGAACCTGGGCGTGACTTATGCGTTGAACCAGCACGCCACGCTGGTGACGCTGCTGGGCATCGGGCTGACCCCGGATGCGCCGGACTTCACGTTGGCGTTCAAGATTCCTTACATGCTCTAGCGGCCACTGCCCATGGCATGATGGGCGCTCTGCGGCCAGCGGACGTCCATCATGCGCATCGGATTCCTGGGACTTGGAGTGATGGGAACGCCCATGGCGGCCCATCTGGCTCGCGCAGGTTACGAGGTATGCGGCTGGTCGCGCTCCGACCGCAACCATGCGGCCGCGCGCACCGCCGGCATCAACGTCTGCGAGGCGGTGGACGAGGTATTCGCGGCCTGCGACACCCTCATCCTGATGCTGGCCAATGACGATGCCATCGACAGCGTGCTCGATCGGCATGGCGCGGCGTTTGGCGAGCGGGTCGAGGGCCGCCTGCTGATCAACATGGGTACCAGCTCGGCAGCGTACTCACTGGCGCTGGCCGAACAGATCCGTGCCGCGGGCGGCCGCTACGTGGAAGCGCCGGTGTCTGGCTCACGCGTGCAGGCCGAAGCGGCGCGGCTGGTGATCCTGCTGGCCGGTGCCGATGTCGACCTCGCGGCAGCCGCCCCACTGGTTGCACCGATGGGCAGGCAAACGGTGTGCTGTGGTGCAGTGCCGTCCGCACTGCGCATGAAACTGGCGGTGAACCTGTACCTGATCACCTTGGTCACCGGCTTGGCCGAAGCGGTGTACTTCGCCGAAGCACACGGCATCGAGCTTGACCGCTTCGCGCAGGTGCTCAACGCAGGGCCGATGGCCAGCGAAGTATCGCGAATCAAGCTGGACAAAATGATCCGTGGTGACTTCAGCGTGCAGGCGTCGATCACCGACGTGCGCAAGAACAGTGGGCTGGTAGCCGCTGCCGCCCATGAGGTGGGCATGCATGCGCCCTTGATCGACGCCAGCGACGCGCTGTTCGCACAGGCACTGGCGTCCGGATCGGGGGCGCTGGACATGGCGGCCGTGCTGCAGGCGGTACGGGCCGGGCCAACCGGCACTGGCCGGCGCTGATCCGGATTCATGTTCCGGCACTACTGCCGTCCTCCACCGCTGCTATATTCAGTCCAGCTCGGCAGGCATGGTGCCTGCCCTCGAATCACAGGGAGTTGGACATGGGTCTGGTACAGGCGGTGAAGGGGGCGGTTGGCGGTGTGCTGGCCGACCAGTGGAAGGACTTCTACACCGTGCCGGCGGGCCTGCCGTCCACGGCCGCCCTGTTCGCGGCGGTGCCGCAGGGCACCAATGCCGGCCGCGGCTCCAACACCAGCGGCTCGTCCAACATCATCACCAACGGCTCGAAGATCATCGTGCCCGAAGGTTACGGCCTGCTGCTGCTCCAGGACGGCGCGATCACCGCCTTCGTCGCCGAACCGGGTGGCTACGAATGGCGTTCGGACGACCTGAACTCGCAGTCGATCTTCGCCGGCGACGGCCTGGTCAGCACCTTCATCAAGCAGAGCTGGGAACGCTTCAAGTTCGGCGGCCAGCCGGGCGCGCAGCAGGCGGCCTACTTCGTCTCGCTGAAGGAATTGCCGGACAACCGCTTCGGCACCCAGTCGGAAATCTACTGGGACGACGGATTCCTCAATACCCAGGTCGGTGCGATCACCCGTGGCTCGTACACCCTGAAGATCGTCGACCCGATCCTGTTCGTGAAGAACTTCGTGCCGGCCAGCTACCTGCGGCCGGGCCAGGTGTTCGACTTCACCGATCTGGACAACGCCGCTGCCAGCCAGCTGTTCAATGAAGTGGTCGGTTCGCTGGCCCCGGCCTTCAGCCTGTATACCAACGATCCGGGCAAGGGCAACCGCATCACCAAGCTGCAGCAGGACTCGCTGGGCTTCGCGCAGAGCCTGTCCGCCGCCGTCGAGCAGGGTTACCAGTGGAAGTCCGACCGCGGCCTGGCCATCGTCAAGACCGCCATCGTCTCGATCGAGTACGACGCCAACACCCGCGAACTGCTGAAGACCGTGCAGCGCGCCGATGCGCTGTCCGGTTCGCGCGGCAATTCCAACCTGCAGGCCAGCGTCGCCCAAGGCATCCAGTCGGCCGGCGAGAACGGCGGTGCGGCGGGCCTGGTCGGTGTCGGCATGGCCTCGGGCATGTTCGGTGTGGGCGGCATGCAGCAGCCAGTCACCCCGGCTGCGGATGACCCGGTGGCCAAGCTGAAGAAGGCAAAGGAAATGCTGGACCTGGGCCTGATCACCCAGGGCGACTATGACGCCCTGAAAGCCAAGGCACTGGGCCTGTAACAGCAGAACGCGCAACCCACATGTCCGATCCCAGAAACGGCCCACCGCCGCTGCCCGGATCCGCGCCCGCGACGCCGCCGCTCCTGCCGGCGGCGTCGTTGGATGGGCCCGGTTCGCCGCAGGACGTCCCTCCCCTGCCCGGCAGCTTCCCGCTGGACACGTCGACTCTGCCACAGGCCATCCGCGATGAAGTGGAAGCGCCCGATCCTGTGGCCATCGATACCTCGACCAGCGAGCTGAAAGACGGTCTCAACCGCTGCCCGAAGTGCGGCGCCACCGACATCCGGCCCAAGGCCGGCACCGATATCCTGGTCTGCCTGTACTGCCGTCACGAATGGCATGGCGCGCGCGTGGAGGAGGAATTCGGGCTGGGCGAGGCCATCGACCAGCTGCGCGGTACGGTCATCGCCTCCGGCGCGCGTGACATCGACGCCGACACCTCGGCGTTGATGACGTTCAAGTGCACCGGCTGCGGTGCCGAGGTCACGGTCAATACCGAAAGCACGATGACGGCGCGCTGCCACTGGTGCCGCCACGTCTTCGGCATCAACGAACAGATCAGCAATGGCGCCGTGCCCGATGCGGTGCTGCCCTTCCACATCAAGAAGGACGATGCGGTCGCGCGCATCCGCCAGTTCGTCGACAAGCGCCGGATGTTCGCGCTGAAAGCGTTCAAGGACCAGTTCACCCCGGAAAACGTGGTGGGCGTGTTCCTCCCCTACATGATCGTCGACAGCAATGTCAGCGCGGCCGTGGCCGGCAAGGGCGAGATCCAGACCCGGCAATACACGGTCGGCACCGAGAAGAACAAGCGCACCCTGTACGACGCAGATGTCTACCAGGTCGAACGCCAGGTCGACTTCACTGTCGATGACCTGCCGCTGGAATCCTCGGCCGAGCGCGGGAATCTTGATATCCGCGCCAACACCAACAACATCATCAACACCATCCTGCCGTTCGATACCAAGAACGCGGTGAAGTGGAACGCGTCCTATCTGGCCGGCTTCACTTCGGAGAAGCGCAACCTGGATGTGGAAAAGCTGCGGCCGCGGCTGGAAGACCAGCTTCTGTCGATTGCCCGCGCACAGGTGGAAGGTTCGGTGAGGCGCTACAACCGTGGCGTGCGTTGGGAACAGGAACAGCTGGAGGTGCATGGAACGCGCTGGGTGTCGATGTACCTGCCGGTGTGGTTGTACTCGTATCACCAGCCCGGAAAGAACGGCGGCATGTTGCACTACATCGCGGTGAACGGCCGTACCGGCGAAACCATGGGCAGCGTGCCCGTGCAGCAATGGAAGATGCTGCTGGCGGCGCTGGCCACCGGCACCATCATTGAAGCCCTCGCAATTGCCTTCCTGGTAGCATCGACATGAGCGACGACAGTGGGCTCTGGCTGTTGGCGGCAGGTCCAGCCGGCGCGACCGCGCTGTACTGGGCGCTGTACCGCTATTACCGCAACACCGACAAATCGCATTCCTTCGAGCACGAGACCGAAATCGAGGCACAGCCCGTGACCGGTTCGGACCAGCAGGTGGGCCGGGTCACCGGCACCGAGGAAAAGCGCATCCGCGGTGACAACGTGTATGAGTACCGGAAACGGGTGGTAAGGGTGAAACCCGACCAGTAGAGCCAAGCCATGCCTGGCTGCGGGAGGTGCCGGCCGCGGGCCGGCATTCCTTCGGCTCTGGGCGTCAAAGGGGAGCCGGCCAGCGGCCGGCACTACCCTTCAGCGGACAGCACCTGTTCTTGGCTGGCTTGCCTCAGGGCGCGCCCTCACACCGTCTCCCACCCCACCGGTTCGATACTCGCGCGATCCACCCTTCCGAGGATCCTGCGATGGCTGCTCTGCTTGCCCGTAGCTGCCTGTCGGCGCTGTACTTCCTGGCCCTGCCCGCCCTTGCCCAGGACGCTTCGTTCGGCTTCGGCGAACAGACCACCCACACCGACCAGACCACGCAATCCAGCAGCACCCAGACCCAGACCAGTGGTTCGATGACCACGCAGACCACCACCAGTGGCAGCTCGCAGTCCGAGTCGCGCACCGAAAGCAAGGAGATCGACGTGGGCTTCGGTTTCCACGACGACAACGACGACTGGAACCATGACCGCCACCGCGGCGACCGCGATGTGCGCGACAGCGATCTGTTTGGCAGCTGGACGCTGGGCCAGGAGAACGGCAGCACCTGCACCATCGAGCTGAAGAACAGTGAGTGGTTCGGTGGCTACAGCGCCTACGTGCCTGCCGGCTGCCCGGACGGCTTCTTCTCGGCCAACCGCTGGGTACTGTCGGGCAACCAGCTGCTGCTGACCGATACCAGCAATACGGTGTACGGGCGTTTCCGCGCGTCGGGCAGCGGGCGCTGGTCGGGGTTCCGCGAGTCGGATGGAGCCCGGCTTTATCTCAATCCCAGGGGGCGTTGACCGCGACGTGCACGCGATGGGCACGGGCAGACCGCGAAGATCAGCCGTCCACCGTGCCCCGCTGCTGACATGTCCGCTCCCACCGGTTCCCGCCTTGTCATCTATGCCGCGCTCGCGGGCAACCTCGCCATTGCGATTGCCAAGTTCATCGCCGCCGGCATCTCCGGCAGCTCGGCCATGCTCAGCGAAGGCGTGCATTCGCTGGTCGACACCCTCAACGAGGTGCTGCTGCTGTACGGGCTGCGCCGCGCCGGCAAGGCGCCGGACCCGGTACATCCGTTCGGCTATGGCCGCGAACTGTACTTCTGGAGCTTCATCGTCGCCCTGCTGGTGTTCGCTGCCGGCGCCGGCGTTTCGGCCTACGAAGGTATCCAGCACATCCGCCGGCCGGAGCCGGCCACCAACCATGCGTTGAGCTACAGCGTGCTGGGCATTTCCATCCTGTTCGAGGGTGGCTCCTGGTGGGTGGCGCTGCGCGAGTTCCGGCGTACCAAAGGCAAACTTGGCTACTTCGAAGCCTTCCGCCGCAGCAAGGATCCTTCCACCTTCACCGTACTGCTGGAAGACAGCGCTGCGTTGCTCGGGCTGGGCTTCGCACTGATCGGCCTGGTGGCCGCGCAGGTGCTGGACATGCCGGTGCTTGATGGCGTTGCGTCGCTGTGCATCGCTGCCGTGCTGGCCGCCACCGCCTTCCTCCTGGCCCGTGAGACCAAGGGCCTGCTGGTCGGAGAGCCTGCCCATCCCGCAGTGGCCGAGCGAATCATGGCCGTGGCGGAAACCGATCCAGACCTGCGCCGCGCCAATGGCGTGACCACCATGCAGATGGGCCCGGAACAGGTCGTGGCCATGCTCAGCGCCGAGTTCGAGGATGATCGGCGGACCCCGCAGATCGAAGCCTGCATCACCCGCATCGAAACGGCGGTGAAGCGCGAGTATCCGGAACTGGTGGCACTGTTCATCAAGCCACAGACGCCGGAGGTCTATGCCGCACGGAGAGCCGCACTGGCCGCCGGTCCTGCGCAGCAATGACACTGCGTCTGCGCCCGTTTCACCTGCCTGATGCCACAGTGCCATCACCGTTTGCTCGAGCCTGCCTCTACCGTGCCGGATTGGTTGCCTGCCTCTCTTCAGATCCTCCCGCGCAGCTTCTACCGGCGCCCGCCCGTCGAGGTTGCGCCCGAGCTGCTCAACAAGCTCCTGGTCCGTGACGATGGCCGGGCCGGTCGCATCGTTGAAGTCGAAGCCTACGCGGGCAGTGTCGATCCGGCCGCACACTCCTATCGCGGGCAGACGCCGCGCACGGCCAGCATGTTCGGTGAGGCCGGCCACCTGTATGTCTATTTCACCTACGGGATGCACTGGGGCAGCAACGTTGTCTGCGGCGAAGTGGGTGAAGGCGTGGCGGTGCTGCTGCGGGCCAGCGAGCCGCTGGTGGGCCTGGAGCGCATGCGCGAACTGCGTCCCGCCGCGCGCCGCGACCACGATCTGGCCAGCGGGCCCGGCAAGCTCTCGCAGGCCTTCGGGCTGGACCGCAGCTTCGACGGCGCTGATCTGGTGACCGGCAACCACGGCATTGTCATCGTCAGCGACGGCGTGCCGCCGCCGGAGGATCCAGTGGTCGGGCCCCGCATCGGCATCACCCGCGCTGTTGATTTCCCCTGGCGTTGGCACGTCCGTGATCATCGTCACGTATCGATACAGCCACGCCGCGCTCTCTCCCCGGCGAGGAAACGATGATGACCCCGCTCGACAAACCGCTGCGACGCGAACTGGACATCGATGGCCAGCCCTACACCCTCATCGTGGACCCCGAAGGACTGAAGCTGGTTGAAAAGGGGCGCCGCAAGGGCATCACGCTGCGCTGGCAGGACCTGGTGTCCGGTGATGCCGCGCTGGCTACCGCCTTGCAGGCATCGCTCCGGCAACACTGAGCCGGTGCGCGCGCCTCACGCCGGCATCACCCTGCCATGGCGATACATAACGCCGCACGCACTACCGTGATCCAAGACAGCCGCCGCAACCGCCCTCGCCACCCAGCCCTGAAAAGCGCCATGGACGAAGCCGAACGACTGCTCGAAATCGAACGACTGCACCTGTTGGATACGCCCCCGGAGCCGGTGTTCGATGCCATCGTCGCCGCCGCCCGCGCCGCGACCGGCCTGACGATGGGCCTGATCACCGTGGTGGCCGAAGACCGCCAGTGGTTCAAGGCCAACATCGGCCTTGAGGGCGTCAGCGAGACGGCTCGCGAAATTTCCTTCTGCACCCATGCCATACGCCAGGACCAGCTGTTCGAGATACCCGATGCGCGCCAGGATCCACGTTTCTCCACCAATCCGCTGGTGACAGGTGGGCCGCGCATCCGCCACTACGCTGGCATCCCCCTGGGCTCGGCGCACGGCGCACGTATCGGCACGCTGTGCCTGCTCGACCCGATGCCCGGCGTGCTGTCCCCCTCCCAGCGCGAACTGATGGTGCATCTGGCGGGGGTCACCACCCAGGTGCTGGAACAGCGCAGTACCCTGATGGCGCAGGTTGGCCAGGCGAAAGCGCTGCATCGCGAGCTGAAACGCAGCGAAGACTTCCTGGAGCGCACCAACCGCGCGGCGCGGGTGGGCGGCTGGGAGATGGACCTGGTCACCAACGAAGTGCGCTGGACCCGCGAGACCAAGCAGTTGCACGGCGTGCGCAGCAACTTTGAACCGACGCTCGACACCGCGCTGTCGTTCTATCGCGAAGACAGCCGCAACATCATCCGCGCGGCAGTGCAGCGTTGCATCGACGAAGGCACGTCCTGGGAGGTGCAGTTGCCAATGACGACCGCCGACGGGCGCGCGATCTGGACCCGGGTGGTCGGCAGCCGGCAACAGGTCGACGGCCATCCGCGCCTGGTCGGGGCCATCCAGGACATCACGGATGAGCGAGCCGCGCTCGACGCGCTGGAAGCCAGCGAAACCCGCTACCGGCGACTGTTCCACTACAGTCTGGGCCTGATCTGCACCCACACGCTGGACGGGACATTGACCTCGGTGAATCCGGCGGCGGTGCAGTCGCTGGGCTTCGAGGAAAGCCAGATGATCGGGCGCAGCCTGTGTGACCTGATGCCACCGGAAAAACGCGAGGGCTTCAAGGCCTACCTCGCCCGGATCCAGGCAAACCACACCGACGCTGGCGTGATCGAGCTGATTGCCGCCGATGGTACGCGCCACTACTGGGCGTACCACAACGTGCTCGACAACGAAGCCAGCCCGCCCTACGTGCTGGGACATGCGCAGGACGTCACCGCGCTGAGGATGCAGGAGCAGCAGCTGCGCGACATGTCCTTCAAGGATCCGCTCACGCAGTGCTACAACCGGCGTTACCTGCACCGGCTGGATGAACTGATTGACGAGCGCTGGGCGTGCGTGATGTTCGATCTGGACCATTTCAAGCACATCAACGACACCCAGGGCCACCGCCGTGGCGATGCCGTGCTGGTCGAGTTCGCCACCTTCCTGCGCTCGCCGCTGGGCAAGGACGAGACCGTGGTACGGCTGGGTGGCGACGAGTTCATGGTGGTGCTGGTCGCGCCCGAAAATGGCCGGTTGAGCGAACTGGAACACTGGTACCAGGACCACGCCGCGCTCTCGCCCAGCGCGTTCTCGATGGGTGCGGCCATCAACACGCCCGGCGAACCCGTGGCCGACACCATCCAGAAGGCGGACAGCCGCCTGTACCGCACCCGCGCGCGGGTACGCCGCGAGCGGCGCGAAGACCCAGCCGCACGCTGATCACGCCCTGACCGTCACCCAGGCTGGCGCGTGGTCGCTGGCCTTTTCCTGCAGTCGTACCCAGCGGTCGACGCCGGCATCCTTCAGTCGCTCCGCCAGTATCGGATTCAACAGCAGATGATCGATGCGCAGCCCACGGTCGCGCTCGGCATGTTGGCGGAAATAGTCCCAGAAGGTGTAGATCGTGGCGTCGCCGTGCACCTTTCGCAGCGCATCGGTCCAGCCCTGCGCCAGCAGCCGCTCGAAGGCATCGCGAACCTCGGGCAGGAACAGCGCATCGCGGCGCCAGGCCTTGGGGTCGTAGACGTCGGCTTCGGTGGGAATCACGTTGAAATCACCCAGCAGCAGCGCCGGGTGCGGCAGCTCGACCAGGCTGCGCGCATGCCGGATCAGGCGCGCCATCCAGCGCAGCTTGTAGTCGAACTTCGGCCCGGGCTGCGGGTTGCCGTTGGGCAGGTAGAGGGCACCCACGATGACGCCGTGCACCGCTGCCTCCAGGTAGCGACTCTGCGTATCCTTGGGTTCGCCCGGCAATCGGCGGCGGCTCTCGACCGGCATGGTGCCCCGGGCCAGCAGCGCCACGCCGTTCCAGCGCGCCTCACCCTGCCAGAGTGCACCGTAGCCGGCCTCTTCCAATGCCGCAGCGGGAAACGCGGCGTCGGTGGCCTTCAGTTCCTGCAGGGCAACCACATCCGGCGATTCCCTGTGCAGCCAGTCCAGCAGCTGCGGCAGGCGTGTGCCGATGCCGTTGACGTTGAACGTCGCAATACGAAGCGTTTTGCGGCGGGGCATGGATAAAGGTTCCTCGGCGCAGCGGGACGAGCATTCACTCTGCGCGCCCAGGCATGCAGGGACCGTGGATGCCACGTCATGATGCGGTGCCATTCGGTTCACGAACCGCTGCCACGGCGCACAGCAGGCTGGTCACCCGTGAACGGTGCTGGAGAAGCCCCATGGCGGTACGTCCGCTGCGCGCGATCTACCAGGTCGACCCCTACCTGTTCCGCGACAGCAATGGGCGCGGCTGGGGCACCCTGGATGGCATCACCGAAAAGCTGGACTACCTGCAGTGGCTCGGTGTCAGCCACCTGTGGCTGCTGCCGTTCTACTGCAACGCCGGCCGTGACGGTGGCTACGATGTCACCGATCACTACCGCATCGATCCACGCCTGGGTGACGAGGCGGCGTTCCAGCGCCTGGTCGATGCTGCCGCCGCACGCGACATCGGCATCATTGTCGAGCTGGTGATGCAGCACACTGCCAGCGCTCACCCGTGGTTCGTCGCCGCGCAGCGCGGCGACCCGGCCTGGCGCCGCTGGTACCTGTGGAGCGACCACGTGCCCGACGATGGCCTGAAGCCGATGTTCCCGCCGATCGAGGCGTCTGCCTGGACCTGGAACGCCGAGGCCGGCGCGTTCAACCGGCATATGTTCTACCGGCACGAGCCAGACCTGGAGCTGGCCCATGCGCCAGTACGCGACGAACTGCTGCGGGTGATGACGTTCTGGATGCAGCGCGGCGTGGCTGGCTTCCGCGTGGACGCGGTGCCGTACATGGTCGAGCGCGCGCGACACGCCGACCCCCGCGACGACGGGCTGTGGCTGCTGGAGGAAATGCGCGCCACGGCAGACGCGCAGCAGCCAGGCCTGCCGCTGATCGGCGAAGCGGACGTCCCCGCGTCGCGCTACGGTGACTTCCTCTGCCAGGGCCGGCGGCTTTCGCACCTGCTGGATTTCCACCTCAACAATCATTTCTTCCTGGCCCTGGCGCGCGGCGACGCCAGCGAAGTGGCCCGGGTCATGGCCGAATACGGACCGCAGGCGCCGCCGCACACCCGCATCGCCTGGCTGCGCAACAACGATGAGCTTGACCTGGAGCAGCTGGAGCCGGAGGAGCGCGAAGCGGTGATGGAGCGCTTCGCCCCTGAGCGTGGCATGCGCATCTATGACCGTGGCATCCGTCGCCGGCTGGCGCCGATGCTGGAGGGCGACATCGCATGGCAGGGTATGGCTTGGGCGGCATTGCTGTCGCTGGGCCAGGTACCGGTGATCCGCTATGGCGAAGAGATCGGCCTCGGTGACTGCCTGGAGCTGCCAGAGCGCAATGCCGTGCGCATGCCGATGCACTGGCACGGTGGACCAGCGGCGGGGTTTACCGATCAACCGCGGCATGCCTGGCGCGCACCACCGGCAGACGGCCCGTACGGTTACCGCACGGTGAACGTCGAGGCGCAACGCGCGACGCCAGGTTCACTGCTGCTGCGGGTGCGCGAGCTGCTGCAGCAGCGCAATGCACATCCCGGGCTGCAGCAGGGTCCTCACACGCTCGACCCGCCATCTCCCGCGCTGCTGATGCTCCGCTACGGTGAGGCACCCCATCAGGCGCTGGCACTGATCAACTTCGGCGACGAGCCGGTCGAGGTGGACGTGCCCCTGCGCGGTCCGTTGAACACCCTGGTTGGCCGCGGCGCCAAGCTGCAGGATCGCCGCTGTTACCTGCAGGGCCATGGCTATACGTGGCTGGCCGCCGAGGGTGCCTGAGTGCGCAGCGCAGGCAGTACGTGCTCGGCGAAATCATCGATGAAGCGTTCCTGCTCGCGGTTCACGTTGTGCAGGTAGATGCGATCGAAGCCCAGTCCCTGCAGCTCCTGCAGCCAGGCCCGATGCTGGCCCAGGTCTGCCGAGACATGCACGTGCTGGCGCAGCACCTCGGCGCTGACCGATCGGGCCTGTGCTTCGAACTGTTCGGGCTGGTCCAGCCCTTCGGCCAGTTCCGGCGGCAGCACGTTGGCGCTCCACTGCTCCATCGCACCTTCCAGCGCCGCCTGTTCGGCGCGCGCGTAGGACAGCTTGGCCTGCAGGTACATCGGCTTGCCCCTGCCACCGCCGTCCTCGAACGCCGCCACCACACGCCGCAACTGCGCCAGTGGCTGGCTGATGGTGATCAGGCCATCGGCCCAGCCCCCCATCCAGCGTGCGGTTTCCTCGGTGACGGCCGCCCCCAGCAGCGGCAGGGGAAGCGCCGGGCGACTGTAGAGCCGTGCCTGGCGCACCCGGAAGCCACCGTCGTGGTCGACCTGCTCGCCGCCCCACAGCCGCCGCATCACCTCGGCCGCATCGCGCAGTGCCTTCTGCCGCTCGCGCTTGGCTGGCCACGGCTGGCCGGTGATGCGCTCGTTCAGGGCCTCGCCGGTACCCAGCGCCAGCCAGATCCGGCCCGGCGCCAACTGCTCCAGCGTCGCCGCTGCCTGTGCCACCAATGCCGGGTGCTGGCGCAGCATCGGGCAGGTCACCATGCCCAGGGTCAATGCGCTCTGCACCGCCAGCGCGCCGGCCCATACCCAGCTGTGGCCGGACTGCCCTTGCGCGGTCGTCCACGGGTGGAAGTGGTCCGAGCACATCAAAGCCTCGAATCCCGCCTGTTCGGCGCGCAGTGCCAGGCCCAGCAAAGTGGCGGGCGGGAACTGCTCATGCGATGCGTGGTAGCCGATGGTCATCACGGATTCCGTGCGGGGACTGGACACGATGGCAACACCCGCCGGGCTAAAACGGCGTCATGGAAACGAACGCTTCCTGCATCGGGCATCGACGCTGGGCTATCGCCGAAGGCTACATTCCAGCCTGGAGCAACGGCCCGTCACCGGAGATGCAGAGTCACGAAACCTGCTGTGTCCTCAATGCCGGCAACGAGGAGGCGCATGTCACCCTGACCCTCTACTTCGAAGACCGAGATCCGGTGGGCCCCTACCGGGTCACCGTGCCGGCACGACGCACTTGTCACCTGCGCTTCAATGACCTGCAGGATCCGGCGCCGGTACCGCGCGGCACCGGCTTCGCTACCCTCGTCGAATCCGACCAGCCGATCATCGTGCAGCACACGCGACTGGATTCGCGTCAACCGGCCAACAGCATCATGACCACCATCGCCCATCCGCTGTGAAGTCCTGCGCGCACACATCCACGCCGCAACGACACCGCGCCCTCCGGCCGTTTACCGCCATGGAGGGAGACTGGCCCCGGTTTCCTTCCGGAGAGTGACGATGGCCCTGCCCGACTACCCACGCCCGCCCTTCCCCGCCCAACAGCAATCCTTCCCCGGCAAGACCGCGCAGATGCAGCCCCGGCCGGACCACGGCGAGGACAGCTACCGCGGGCATGGACTGCTGCAGGGCAAGAAGGCACTGATCACTGGCGGTGACAGCGGCATCGGCGCGGCGGTGGCAATCGCGTTCGCGCGCGAAGGCGCCGACGTTGCCATCGCATTCCTCGATGGAGAGCAGGACGACGCCCGCCATGTGCAGCAGCAGATCGAACAGGCCGGGCGCAAGGCCGTGCTGGTGCCCTGTGACATCAGCGACCCGGCGCAGGCGCGCTCGCTGGTCGACCGCGTGGCCAGCGAGCTTGACGGCCTCGACATCCTGGTCAACAACGCGGCCTACCAACGCTATTACGAGCATTTCGACGACATCACCCTGGATGACTGGAAGCGGACGTTCGATACCAACGTGCATGCCGTGTTCAATCTGACCCGGCTGTGCGTGCCACATCTTCGCGGTGGCGGCGCGATCATCAACACGGCGTCGGTCAACTCCAAGCGGCCGACGCCGAACATCCTTCCCTATTCTGCAACCAAGGGTGCCGTCGCCAACCTGACGCTGGGGCTGGCCGGCCTGCTGGCCGAACATCAGATCCGCGTCAATGCCGTGCTGCCCGGCCCGATCTGGACGCCGTTCATTCCCGCTGGCATGGCCGCCGAAGAGGTCGAACAGTTCGGCGCGCAGACGCCGTTCGGCCGCCCCGGACAGCCGGCCGAGCTGGCCTCGGCCTATGTGATGCTGGCTTCGGACAGCGCCAGCTATACCTCCGGCGCACTGCTGACCATCTCCGGCGGCGCGGCAACACTGTGACCCCTCATGGCCGGATTGCCCGCCTGGATCCAGGATTGGCTGACCGTGGTTGTGCCGGTGGCCGAGGTGCTGGCCATCCTCGGCGTCGCATGGCTGATGGTGCGTGCGCTGGCGTGGCTGCTGGTGCAGGCCCGGCAGCGCGGCAGGCTGGCGCCAGAGCTTCATGTGGGCCTGCGCCGCGGCGGTGCCTTGCTGCTGTATCTGGCGGCCGCGCTGCTGATACTGGAGCGGCTGGGCGTTTCGCGCTCGGTGCTGTGGACCGCGCTGACCGGATTCATGGCCGTCGGTGCGGTGGCGTTCTTCGCCGCATGGAGCGTGTTGTCCAACCTGTTCTGTTCGTTCCTGATCGTCGCCACGCGCCCGTTCCGCATCAATGACACCATCGAAGTGCTGGAAAGCGTGGACAAGCCGGGCCTGTGCGGTCAGGTGGTTGACATCAACCTGATCTACACCACGCTGAGTGATCGTGGCGAAGGCGCGCGCGGTTGCCTGCTGCGCGTGCCCAACTCCTTGTTCTTCCAGCGCATCACCCGCCACTGGGGTGACAGCGGCTATTCCCAGCTGCCGGGAAGCGTGCCGATCAAAGGCAAGGTGCGCTGAGTAGCTGTTGAGCCGAGCCCATGCTCGGCTTGCTGCGCGCAGCGCTCGGTACGGCGCGACCTGAACGGAGTGCAGCCGAGCGCGGGCTCGGCTCTACAGGTGCATAGCGGGCGGCCCTATTCCGCCGTCAATGCCTGGATAGGGTCCAGCTGTGCAGCACTGTGTGCCGGGAAGCAGCCGAAGCCCAGCCCGATCACAGACCAACACATCAACGCGGCCAGCACCAGATAGGTACCCATGCGCCGCTTGACGCTACAGGAACTCCGCCATGCGCTGCAGCTCGTCGTCCAGCGCACCACCAAACACCTTGTCGCGGGCCAGCGACTTGCCGGCATAACCCACGTTCGACACCAACTCACCCTCGCGCACGCTGAGATTGGCCCAGCCCACCACCTGGTCGTGCCACAACACCGGCAGTGCGTAGTAGCCATACTGGCGCTTCGGTGCAGGCGTGTAGGCCTCGAACTTGTACACCCATCCCCACAGCAGCTCGAAGCGACGGCGGTCCCACACCACCGGGTCGAACGGCGCCAGCAGGCGCACCTGTTCGTCCGGTGCATAGCGGCGCGAACGCGGATTCTCGTCCGCCGGCCAGTACCAGGTGGTGCCCTCCAGCGTGCAGCTGGCCAGTTGTTGCTTGGCCAACGCCAACGCCTGCCGGGTCTGCTCGGCCAGATGTGGGGCGCCATAGCCCAGCAGGCGCACCAGATAGGTCAGGCTGGCCGAGGGCAGCGGCGCGTACTTGCGCACCACCAGGTCGATCAGGGCGGCGGCCCGTTCAACCTGCGCCTGCTCGCTGGCGTCCGGCTCGGCGTGCTCGGCCACTGCATAGATGCGGGTGCCACTATCGCGCCGCTGCACCCGCAGCAGGCCACGGTAGTGCATGCCGTCAAGCAGATGCGTGCTTGCGTTGCTGGTGCCGCCCCAGTAATTGGTCACCCGCCCATGGGCGAACGCCTGGTCCACCTCACGCGGGTGCACGCTGCCGCGCTCGCGCACGAAGGCCAGCACGTCGGCGGCGCGGCGTTGGGTCTCGGCGTCCCATTCGCGCTTGGACACGCGCGGGTGCATCAGTGCCAGATGCTCGCGCGGCAGGAAGCCGTAGTTCACCAGGCAATCCTCTTCCACCGGCAGGCGGGTATACCGGCGCTCAAGATCGCCTGCGCGATAGTCCTTCACCCGGTGGCGCAGGGTCAGGTCCTGCGCGCGCGCCGGTGCCCTGATCGGGTCGGCCTGCACGAAGCCCAACCGTCGTATCGCGGTCAGCAGCGTGGTCGGCTTGAACAGGGTGCGCGCCACCGCGTAGCGGCGAAGGTCATCGAGAGTGGGCGTGGCAGGCATGGCCGCATTGTAGAGCCACGCCATGCGTGGATGGGGTCACGGCAATCCGTCCCCGTCGTCCGCATCCAACAACTGCAACGACCCGATTACCAGCGCCCGCATGCCCTGCTTGAACTCGGTGATCACCTGTCCCTCCTCGTCATCCGCAATCGCGTAGATGGTGTCGGCGCCGGCGATGCAGTAGAACGCGATCGTGGCCAGCAGCCAGCGCGCCTTGTCCACCGGCAGGCCGAACACCTCGGCCACGTGTGCCTGGTGCGAGGCGATCTTTTCCAGCATCGGCGCGGTCGCCACCGTGCGCCGCAGCAGGTACGGGGGCAGCCCGGGATGCGCCTTCACCACCTCGCACAGTGACTCCACGAACACCGTCAGGTAGCCCTGCAGGCCACCCGCCGCATCGGCCGAGGCGCGGGGGATCTGCCAGCGCTGGAACACGGCTTCGGCCACCAGCCGCTTCAACGCCTCCAGGTTGGCCACGCGCTTGTACAGCGCCGCCTGGGTCACCGCCAGTTCGGCGGCCACGTTGGCCATGGTCAGGTTGGGCAGGCCCAGACGGATGCCGATGTCGGCCAGGCGCTCCGGGGTGATAGTCGGTGGACGGCCGCGAGGCGGCACCTTGGTTTCGCGTTGCGTGTTCATACCCTGCCGAGGGTGCCAGCAAAGGGACCCTCTTGTCCGCTTTGGTCTCTTTAGTTTAATTTACTCAACTAATTCGGAATGCGTCTGGTTCGCAACCATCTCGCAACCCGAACCGAGCCCCAGGCTCACTTCCCGCCAGGTCCCCACCCAGCCGACAACCCTGCGCTGCGCGCTCTTCCCGTGCTTGCCGATGGCAGCGCGCCAGGCGCGCTCGCGCCCAAGATTCACAGGACCCTGGAATGACCACGTACCCCTCTTCTTCCCCGCAGAACCGCGCTGCCGCCGCGTCATGCGGCCAAGCGCATCTGCACGGCCTGGCCCGGCGCTACCGCGCATCGGCGCTCGCGCTTGGCCTGATGGCATCGTGCGCCGCGCTGGCCGAAACCGCGCCGTCCACCCTGCCCTCGGTGCAGGTGCAGGAACAGCGCCGCGTGACCGGCGACTATGCCGGCGGTCAGGTGGCCGCCGGCAGCCGCGTCGGCCTGCTCGGCGACAAGGACTTCATGGACACGCCGTTCAATACGGTCAGCTACACCGAGTCCTTCATCCGCGACCGCCAGGCCAAGGACCTCACCGACGTCATCGCCGCCACCGACCCCACGGTGTTCAGCAACGGCGTCACCGGTTCGTGGAGCGAGAACTACGCGATCCGAGGCTTCGCCTCCAACACCAGCGACACCACCTTCAACGGCCTCAGCGGCATGGCGCCCTACTACCGCACCTCGCCGGAAATGTTCGAGCGCATCGAAGTGCTGAAGGGCCCCTCCGCGCTGCTCAATAGCATGCCGCCGGGCGGCTCGGTCGGTGGCAGCGTCAACCTGGTCCCCAAGCGTGCCGGCGATCAACCGCTGCTGCGGGTCAGTGCCAACTTCGCCTCCGATGCTCAGTTCGGCACCCATGTGGACATGGGCCGTCGGCTCGGCGCGGACAAGCAGTTCGGCGTCCGCTTCAACGGCGCGTACCGTGATGGCGATGGCCCCGTGGGCAAGCAACGCAAGAAGGTCCAGCTCGGTTCGCTGGCACTGGACTGGCGCGGCGAACGTGCGCGGCTGTCGGCCGACCTGTACAGCGCCGATGACCGTGTTGACGGCCCCGCACGTGGCGTCGGCCTGGCACCCGGCGTCGCCATTCCGCGGCCACCGCGTGGCGACACGCTGATCAACCCGGATTGGGCCTACGTGGACAGCCAGGACAAGGGCGCGATGCTGCGTGGCGAACTAGACATCAACGAACACCTGATGGCCTACCTGGCCTACGGCACCAGCAGGACCGACTACCGCTACAACGGCTCGATCAGTGCGCAGATCCTCAACCCGGCCGGTGACTTCACCACGGTGATCGGCCAGCTCGCCTTCGATATCAGGAAGCAGTCCGGCGATGCCGGCCTGCGCGGTTCGTTCCATACCGGCAGCGTCGGTCACCAATGGGCTGCCAACGTGACCCACTATCGGCATACCCAGAACGACTACGGCCGCCGCAGCGTACCCGGCTGGGACTGGACCACCAATCTGTACAACCCGGTATGGGGCCCGGCCGCGCCGTTCGTGGCACCGCACATCTCGCATACCGAACTGCGGCTGGACAGCCTCGGCGTCGCCGACACGCTGACCTTCGCCGATGACCGCGTGCAGCTGACGCTGGGCGTGCGCCGCCAGCAGGTAGTCAGCGAGACCTTCAGCGTGGCCACGGGCGCACGCACCTCACGCTACGACGAGAGCGCCACCACCCCGGCTGCGGCGCTGCTGCTGAAGGCGACCGACACGATCTCCCTCTACACCAACTACATCGAAGGCCTCAGCCAGGGCGCCACCGCGCCGATGACCGCCGCCAATGCCGGTGACGTGTTCGCGCCGTTCCGCACCAAGCAGAAGGAGCTGGGCCTGAAGCTGGATCTGGGCCGCTTCGCGCACACCTTCAGCCTGTATGAAATCAGGCGACCCAGCAGCTACACCGACCCGGTCACGAATATCTTCTCGTTTGGCGGCGAACAGCGGAATCGTGGCGTGGAATGGGGCTTCTTCGGCGCGCCACTGGACGGCGTGCGCCTGCTCGGTGGCGTGGCCTATGTACAGCCGAAGCTGACCCGGACGGCTGGCGGCGTGAATGAAGGCCGCATGGCCACGGCAATTGCGCAGCGGCAGGCCAAACTCGGTGTGGAATGGGATGTGCCCGCGCTGGAAGGCCTGACCCTCACCGGCAATGCCACGGCGATGTCGAAGCAGTACATCAGTGCCGACAACCGCCTGTCGGTGCCTGGGCGGACGTTGTTCGATGTCGGCGCGCGCTACAGCACCACACTGGCCGGCAGGCCGCTGGCGCTGCGCGCCACCGTCAACAACGTGACCAACAAGGCGTATTGGGGCATGCCGTTGTTGTCGAGCCTGGCGCTGGGTGCACCGAGGACGGTGCTGCTGTCGGCGACGATGGATTTCTGAGCTGGCATGGACCCCTTGTAGAGCCGAGCCCATGCTCGGCTCCGTTTCGTCCGGTGAGCCGAGCATAGGCTCGGCTCTACAGAACGCGGGGCCATCCGCCAACGGCATCCAGGCAGGATGCGAATATCCTGTAGAGCCGAGCCCACGCTCGGCTGCGTTTTGCCCGATGAGCCGAGCGCAGGCTCGGCTCTACACCAACAGCATCCACGCTCGTCGTAGGTCTACTCGGGGTGCAGACGAAAAATGGCGTGGCTGGTCAACGCCAATGCCGCCAGCTTCAGCCCTTCCATTACGCGATCACCCACGTACTGTTCCGGGCCGCCATTCTGGCGGGCGCGTTCGGCCGCCAGCAGGATCTCCTGCACCACACGCAGCCTGGCCAGCGCAGCGTCGGCGTCGGCCAACGCCAGGCACCGGCCCGGCAGCTGGTGGCGCTCGGGCCAAGGCTGGCCGTCAGAAGCCGCGCCCAGCCCGATGCTGTGCAGCAGGGCCGTCAGGTTGTTGGGATCGGGCGGGATGTCGTGCCCCTCATCGGCATTGGCCGGGGCGCGCTGATGGGGGAACTCCGATGCGTTCATGGCAGGTCTCTGTGCAAGGCATGCGGGACCACCGCCCTTAACAAAGGCGGCGGACGGTACGTGTGTGGAAACCGGTAGCTAAGCGTCATTACCCGGTGGGTTCGCTTGCGCGCACCCCACGTACCGCCCGCCATAGAACGCGAACGGAATGCCAGCCGGCGCCGCGCAAGGCGACGCCGGCTGGCAAGCGTAAACAACGCATAGCTAAACGGGTTTCCACACCCGGCCACCCTTTTTCGGTGGCAATCCATCATGTGCACAGCGGGGTGGCAGGCGCCAACAACCCAAGTGCAAAGACAGCAACGTTCACGCAGTGGCAGCATTGTCGCATATCGACAATCGCGCCGAAAATTCAATAACTTGCAGCATGCCGATGGCGGCATGCTTCACCCGCATCGGCACCGCGCATTCCTTGACCGCATCCGGCATTCAGGACATGCCACATGCCAGTTCCGACATTACGCAAGCAGATGGGCAACCAATGCCAGCACCGCCAGATGCCCAACGTAGTACCCATAGAACGCCCAACGCCAGCGCGGCAGTTGCCTCGGCACCCGCGTCGCCAGCACGACCATAGGAACAGCCAGCAATGCCCAGCCGTTGTGGTTGGCCCAGCACACCGCTGCGAGCCCGACCAGCAGCAGCCACCACGCGCGATGCCGGAACGCGATCCATCCCAGCAGCACGCAGCCGACACCCGCCCACTGGTAATCCACGAACATCGGCAGCACGCCGGCAGCCAGCAACAGCAGAACGGGCCGATGGTTCGCCAGCGCATGAACGGCCACGGCCGCCAGAGTGAAAGTAAGCAGGATGTTGAGCGGCAGCCAGGAACCAAACGCGAATGCGTGCACTGGCTGGGCGATCAGCCCCCATAGCGCGAGCCGGCGGATCGATTTGCGCAGGTCGGCGCCCGGCTGGGCCAGGTTGCAGGCCATCACCAGCGCGAACAGCGGGAAGGCGATACGCCCCAGTTCGCTGACCACCGGCACGTAGCCCCCGAGCACCACCTTGGCCACGTGGTCGCCGGTCATGGCCAGCAGCGCGATCCACTTCAACAGCTCGCGCGCGCCACTGCCGAGGCTGAGGTTGAACGTGGACGTCCCGGTCGTGGTCGCTTGCATCGCGGAAGCTTATGCGCATCGGCCAGCGCATTTCCAGCGCCGCGCAGGAGTCCGTCGCTGCAGCCAGCAGGTCGCGGCGCTATGCTGGCCGACCCTGCTTGTGAGGCCCCCGCCATGCGCACCCTGTACCCCGCCATCGAGCCCTACCGCGAGTTCACCCTGAAGGTGAGCGATCTGCACACGCTGCACATCGAAGAGTGCGGCACGCCGGAGGGCATTCCGGTGGTGTACCTGCACGGCGGCCCAGGCGCCGGCATTTCACCCACCCATCGCCGCTTCTTCGATCCGGCCCGCTACCGCATCGTGCTGATCGACCAGCGTGGCAGCGGCCGCTCCACACCGTTCGGCGAGCTGCGCGACAACACCACGCAGGACCTGGTGGCGGACATCGAAAAGGTGCGCGAGCACCTGGGCATCGAGCGTTGGCTGGTCTATGGCGGCTCCTGGGGGTCGACCCTGTCACTGGCCTATGCGCAGGCGCATCCCGAGCGCGCCACCGGCCTGATCGTGCGCGGCGTATTCCTCGGCCGCGAAATGGAGAACCGCTGGTTCGCCGAGGCCGATGGGGGTGCGCGCTGGATCTTCCCGGAGCGCTGGGACCGCTATGAGGCCTACATTCCAGAGGCCGAGCGTGGTGACATGATCGCAGCCTACTGGTCGCGGCTGGACAGCGCGGACGAGACGACCCGCATCGAAGCCGCGCAGGCCTGGTTGGGCTGGGAAGACAACGCCGCCACCCTGCAGCACGACGTGGATGCCGAATCCACCGATGATCCGCTGGATACGCTGGCGAAGGCCCGTATTGAAGCGCACTACTTCCGCAACGGCATCTTCCTGGAGCCGGACCAGCTGCTGCGCAACATCGATCGCATCCGCCACCTGCCCGGCGTGATCGTGCAGGGGCGCTACGACATCATCTGCCCGCCGCGCAGCGCCTGGGACCTGGCCAAGGCCTGGCCGGAAGCGCGCCTGGAGATGGTGACCTCCGGCCACAGCGCCAACGAGCCGGCCACGGTCGATGCGCTGGTGCGGGCGACGGATGCCTTTGCCGACCGGTTCTGAACGCCTGGGGTAGTGCCGGCCGCTGGCCGGCACCCCCGCAACACACTCCTGCGTGCGACTACGGGTTGGCGTCAAACACCACGGTCATGTTGCCTTCCCAATGCGAGCCTGGCGCCTTCAGCATCTCTGTTACGGCGTCCCGCCCTGCGGTGAACCGCAAGGTCGACCGCCGCTGCATCAGATAGCCATCCGGCGTGAAGCGCGGCGCCTGTGCGTCGTCGGGTAACAGCGGTGTGTCCTGCGCCGGGCGCCCATCGCGCAGATTGCGCATGCCGGGCAAGGTGACGTCCACATCCACCGGTACAACCTGCCCAAGCGTCTGATTGCGAATGCCGCAGCGATTGCCCGCGTCGTGCTCACAGCGCAGCTTCATGCTGAAGTCCATCGACGTAGTCAGGTAGAAAGGGAGCTCCTGATAGAGGCGTGCCGGGGGTAGGCCATGATCGTTCCACTGTGCCCAGCC
Source organism: Stenotrophomonas sp. CASM101 (assembly GCF_049384845.1). Lineage (NCBI taxonomy): Bacteria > Pseudomonadati > Pseudomonadota > Gammaproteobacteria > Lysobacterales > Lysobacteraceae > Stenotrophomonas > Stenotrophomonas sp. CASM101. The sequence goes on from NZ_JBMRFR010000002.1 coordinate 280,160, forward strand.
TCCTTCCGGGGCAAGCTTGACGGTTGGACGCTCGCTTGCAAAACGCACCTTGAAGTCGTGGACCACGTCCAACAACAGCTGCAGTGTCAGCTCCGAGTCGGAATAGTCACCCTGCCCCAGGTCGATCTGCTGCCCGTTGCCAACCGTGTACGTCACGCTGCCGCTGTACTGTCCATCCTGCGCCTGCAACGGATTCGGGGTTTCAAGGTGATAGCCAATGGAGAATCGCAGATAGTTCGCGACGGAATCGGTGGTAGCACGCGGATTGCGCGCGCAGACCGCACTGCGCTCTGGCACTTCCCAGGCATATCGATAGAACACCGCATTCCCAACGCCCGTTCGACCGGCGCAGCCTCCTGTAGATGATCCATATAGCCCGGGTGACGTGCCATCGTGAGCCAAACCCCACTCCATGCCGACGAGGAACAGTCGTATGCGCGCCTTCAGTTCATGGCCTGCGGCGTTGACAACCGTCACGTCGCGCCAGTTTCCATCGGCGCCGAGGTACCACTTCTCGCGCGCCTCCTCACCCCCCCCGAACAGCCGCCGCTGGCTGACGTTCAGGCCCGTGTTGATGGTGAAGTCGCCTGGCTTGCAGTAGCCCGAGTGCTGGGCACAGTACCCTGATTGCGGTGTGGTATTGACGAAACGGTTGTGGGTGGGATCAAGAGCCGTCGGCCTGAACTCCGCGGTAATCTGCAGATCTACCGCACGCGCAGGCGGCAGCGGCAGGAACAGCAGGAGCCCAACGAGGTAGAGTGCGATGGATGATTGGAATGTTCGAGAACGAAGTACAGTGTTTGCCATGACGTAGTTTCTCCTGCGTTCGCTCACGGACCTGCCAGTGGGGCTGGACATCCGACGGTGCCCACCATCAACACATCCCCTTCCCTGGGGTAGCGCCCCTCCTCCATCGTCAGCGTGCAGCTGACCAGGTTGGGGTAACGCAACTCCACCACCGGCGCACGGGCGCTCAGTTCCAGGGTAAAGAAGCCGTCCTCCTGGCTGACGCTGCGGCCGGCGTGGTTGATCACCTGCACGCCGCGCACTCCGTTGCCGTCTGCATCCAGTACCTGGCCCATGACGGTGAAGGTGCGCAGCACGTCCAGCGTGGCATGCATCACGCCGCCCTTGTTGAGGTGATAGCTGACGACCGAGGGCTGCAGCGTTGCCGACGGCGCATGCCGGCCCTGGAAATCGAACTGCACGTGGCCTGCGCGATACGCGGCCACCGGAACGAAGTTGCGGCCCGGGCGCAGCGCAACGCCGCCACCGTGACTGTCGTCCGCACGCAGGGCAAGATCGGGATAATCGCTGCGGACATCGACAATCAGCCCGGTGTCGGCGCTTCTGCCGCGCCCCTGCCCCAGCACGGCGGCGCGCCCACCGCCAATGACCACGGTGCTGTCGAGGTTGGCGGTGCCGCTGATGCGACCCGACGCCGCGCCGCGGTAGACCTGCATGTCACCTTCCACAAACGCGCTCTGCAGCGAGGCACCCGCGCCTGCGCCCAGCCCGCCCCGTTCGGCGGTGACCGTGCCATTCACGCTCTGCAGTACGGCGCCGTCCACGCGCTGTGTGGCGGTCGCGGTCACATAGGTGCCGCGGCGTCCGGCTTCGCCGGTGCGGCTGCCCAGGCTGCCGCTGTAGCTGCGTCGATCGCTGCCCAGCGACACACTCACCGTCAGGTCGATTCCGCGTTGCCGCCGGTACCCCGTGTAGCGGGCGCCGGGGCGGTCATAGGCGGAAACGCGCCAGTTGACATCATGCTTGCCGAACACCGTCTCCCGGCGCCCGTACGAGACATCGATGCCGGTCCCGCGGGTGAAGCCCGAACTGCGGGCCACGCGCAGGCTGGCAGTGTCGCGGTGCCCGAAACGATGCGTGATCGAGATGGCCGTGGTGTCCTGCCAGCCGCCGCGGGTCTCCCAGCGTGGGGCGCTGCTCGCGTCCGCCACGACGCGCTCGCGCTGCTCCACCCAACCGCGCGCATGGTTGGCCACCACCGAGCCGGCACGATAGCGGTACAGGCCCTGCAGGTCCACGCCGCGCCCGGCGTCGCTGGAGGTATAGACATTGGTATAGGTGCTGAAGCGGTCACTGGCCTGCCAGTCCATCGACACACCCGCCGCATGCCGCGCGCCGATCCGCTGCACGGTGGCCCCGGCCACCGCACGGGAATGCAACAGGTAATTGACCACGGCACCGGCCGCGGCGCCGCCCTCGCGGGTGCTTCCGGCGCTGGCCAGCAGCCCGCGCTGCTGCCCTGCGAATGCGCTGTAGCGCCAGCGGCGGCTGGGATCCTGCCAGCGGCTGGGCTTGTGGATGGACGCGCTTTCGCGGGACGCTTCGCGGCCGTCCTGGACCACCCGCAGTTCCACATCGTAGATCCCGCCGGGTAGCCGGCGCGTATCGATTTCCTGGATGCCGGGCTTGACGGCCTGCGTGGACAGCAGGTTCCCGTCGCGATAGATCTCCACCACGCCTTCGCCGCTGGCGGTGACATAGACGGGATAGACACTGGGGCTTCGCGTATCGGCCAGCAGCACGTCCGAGGATCCGAACATCAGGCCCAGCGCCGTATCGTTCTGCGTACCCGGCGCGCGGGGCTGGCGCACAATGCCCTCGAAGGTGGGCAGGAAGTAGCCGGCGCGAACGAAGTGATCGCCCAGTTCGCGCTGGGCATACAGGGCACTGAGGTAGTGCTCGCTGCTGCCGGGCTGGGCGTAGTATTGGTAGCTGCCAACCGTGCTCCAGTGGCCGGCACTGCCGCGCAGTTCGGCGCTGTAGCGTACGGTGGCCTGCTGTTCCTGGCCGCCGTGCACGGCAAGACTGTTGCGCACGATCAACCCCCGGCTGCCCGCGTCCGGCAAGGCGATGTGGCGCCGCTCCTTCTGCGCGCCGGCAGGCGTCAGCACGCTCAGCAGCGAGTTGGACAGACTGTAGTGCAGCGCTGCCATGCCCCGGCACTGCTGCCTGCATACGCCCAGCGCCATCGGTTCAGCGAGCTGCTCGCCCCAACGGGCACGCTCGGTCTGTGCCAGCCGGCTTTCGTGGCTGTCACCAAAGCCGATCACCTGCACCCGGTTGTCTTCGTGCAGCAGAACCTCGGCGTCACCCAGATACTGGCCGTCCAGCTCCACGCGCACGGTGAGCGGGTTGCCAAACAGGTGCTCGCGGAACTCGGCCGGCATGCGTTCGCGCTGCTGCAGCAGGCTGGGCAGCTCGCCCGGCGCGAGGCCGGCCGCATGCGCTGAGGTGGCAAGGACCACGGCACCGATCGCGGTCGCGAGCCGGGCCAGTCGGAATCGACGGTGGTTGGAGGACGAGAGCATGGGCGCTGTTCCGGCGTCCCCGCCGCATCATTGGATGCGACGGGGCGCCTGAAAGGACTCAGGGGGTGATGTCGCTTTCGAAGATCATGTGGAACTGGCCGCCGTAGCTGCCCTGCTTGTAGCCGCCCGTCGGCGCAGTCGGCGCAATGGCGAAGGCCAGCGACTTGCCCGCGGCGGCCTGGGCCGCGTTGGCAACGGTGATCTTGGCGGCGGCGGTTGCCGGAACCTCCACGTTGTCCAGCTTCACCACCAGGTCCACGACGTCTGCGGCCGACGCCATCTGTGCCGGCGACGTCAGGTAGGCGGTGATGGCAGCCGGCGACTTGATGTTGATGACGCGCCCGGTCAGTTCGCCCAGCGTTTCGCGCGCGGTGTCCCACGGCAGGTTCTGCGGCAGGCCTTCCCAGCCGTCAGGCGTGGACACCTGCAGGCCAGCGGTGTTCGGGACGTCGGCGGTCACGTTGACGGTGATCGACTTGGATTCGGTGGCTGCCAGGCTGACAGCCGGTGCGATGAGGGCTGCAGCGGCTGCAGCCAGGGCGTACTTCTTCAGGGACATGGAAATGCTCCGGGATCGGTGGATGGATACGATGGGATACGACGCCAGGACGAAGACACAGCCTCCCCGCCGGGCGCCTGGCGAACCCGGTGGGGACGTTGCAGAAAGGGGAGATGGGCGGACGATCAGCGGCGCGAGTCGATGCTGCGGTGGTCGTCGCCCTCCCTCAGGTCGTAGCGGGCGAACCGGCTGTCGTCGGCCTGCAGCGCATAGGTTCGCCCGGGCCGGACATGGACGATGATGCCGGGCGTGCAGGCATCCGGACTGCTTCGCTCGCAGTACCGCAGGTTGTCCAGCACCACCGTGGCGTTGCCACCGTTGTGCACGTGACCGTCCTGCACACGGGTGTCATAGCGCGTGTTCCGCGGTGCCACGAACAGGACGGTGCCGTAGCCGGTGAACACGCGAACTGCCGAGGTCAGCCCGGTGATCTCCTGCACCTGCGCATCGCTGAGTGAGAATTCCTCGGCGCTGGGCACCACCGGAATGAAGCGGAGCCGGTAGTAGCGCTCCTCATCACGGTCACCGCGATAGACCAGGCGCGTCGCCTGTTGGCCGTTGGCGGCAATGATCAGGCGGCTGGGGCTGGCGATCACCCCGTTCGCGCCAGGTGCGTTGCGTACCAGCGCCACGGTGTCCACCGGCGTTTCGACAACCTTGCCGTCTGCATCGAAGTGCATCTGGGTGACCTCAACGCGCACGTATGCGGTCACATCACCGGTATTGCGTATGCGCTTGAGCAGGTTGCTGTGCGCGGGCGCAAGATGATCGAACAGGAGACCCACATTGATCTGTGGTGTCGTGGCTTGGGCACTGCTGGCGAACAGGGCCAGCAGGAGGAGAAGGAGTGCGCGTTGCATGACGAACCCGCGGGGAGAGGCGAGCGGTTAGTTTCACGGCAGCTTTACAATCAGGCTATGCAACAACTTGCAAAAAGGTCAGATATTTCCGACCTCGCAAAGTGGCTCCGCCCAGGTCAACCCGGAAATCCTGTCCGCGCACTCGGCCGCGGCGGTCTGGCCCGTTGCACATCGCGACGGCACGCCCTGGATCAGCATCGGCGGCTGGCACACGCATGGGGCGTGCGGGTGAACGCGCGCCCACCGCTGCATGGCGACCCCGCCGGTTCTTCGCAGCTCGCTTACGGACCCGGGCCGAAGATCCGGCCGTGGCCATCCACCCCCATGGCCCGCGCCCCCACTTCTGGAGCCTGTCATGACCGGTATTCGCTGCGTTCCTGCTGTCCTCCTCATCACCATCGGCCTGCTGCTGGGCGCCTGTTCCAGAACCCAGGAGGCGAGCAAGGCCACCGCCGCCGAGGACGTCACCGAAGTGAAGCTGATACCGCCGTATGAGTCGCTGGACAAGGACAAGGACGGCATCGTCACGCTGGCCGAAGTGGATGCCGTGGCACCCGACTGGGCCGAGCGCCTGCATGCCTGCGATACCGACCGTGACAAGACGTTGACCCGTGGCGAGTACGACGTCTGCAAGCAGACCAGCGGCGCGCATTGACCCACCACTGAACCCTCGATCGGCACCGCATACGCCCGGCTATACCAAGGTATAGCCGGGCTACCCCACGGGCCTCTAGGACTACCCCATTCAGGGGCGGACAATAGCGCCACTGGCCAGGGCAACCCTGGCCGGCCCCCTCCCCTCATGGAGACGCAGATGGACCCCGACCCTGCCGGGCGCACCGCGCCCCGGATGCCCGCTTGTTGCCTGTTCCTGGCGCCTGCCCGCCGGTCCCTGCCTGCCTGAGTGACGGGGGACCGCCAGGTGCCGCCTGCCTGGAGATCGCCCCCATGTCCTACAAGATCCTCTACATCACCCTGCGCCGCCTGATCGGTGAGCGCGATGTTGCCGCCCTGCGCAGCCAGCTGCTGCAGCACGGACCGGTCATGTTTGCCCGTTCGCTGTTGCTCGGTTCGCCGCGCGTGGTGGCCGACGCGCTGTCGCTGCTGCCGATCAGCGAGCGGATCACCGTGCTGCGCCATCTGCCCTACCCGCTGCGCGATGCGATGAAGCCGCTGTGCATTGGTGGCAGCCAGCGCCTGCACATGCAGCCGTGGTCGCCGGCGGTGCTGGCGATGCGCCACGCCTGAACTGTCTCACCCATTCCGTTCGTGTTCCGGCTGCGGCCGGCTCTGACATTCGAGGAGCGCCCCATGAGCCTGCTCAACGCCTGGTTCAATGCCTTCCTGCGCAGCCGTCGCGCAGGCAACCTGTTCCGCCGCCGCGCGATGCCCGAAGCCGGCTTTGGCCCGGGCAGCGCCGAGGCCGCGCCGTTCGCGCTTACCACCGGCCTGGTCACCCTTGCCCAGCAGGAGGAAGCCGAGCTGCTGGCCACGCTGGAGTCGCATGCCGATGGCCTCAGCCCGCATGAAGCCGAGGAGCGGCTGGCCACGCTCGGCCCCAACGAGGTGGATCACGAAAAGCCGCTGCCATGGTGGCGGCACCTGTGGCAGTGCTACCGCAACCCGTTCAACCTGCTGCTGACCGTACTGGCCGCGGTGTCCTGGCTGACCGAGGACATCAAGGCCACCGTGGTGATCGGTGCGATGGTGCTGCTGTCCACGCTGATCCGCTTCGTGCAGGAAGGCCGCTCCAACCGTGCAGCCGAGCGGCTGAAGGCACTGGTCGGCAACACCGCGCGCGTGCTGCGCCGCAATCCGGGCACCGAGGCCGCCGATGTGGCCGACCAGTACTTCGGTGCGCACCTGCACAGCCGGCGCCCGGCGCGCCTGCTGGACCTGCCGATCCGCGAACTGGTGCCCGGCGACCACATCGTGCTGTCGGCCGGCGACATGATTCCGGCCGACTGCCGCGTGCTGACTGCCAAGGACCTGTTCGTGGCACAGGCCGCGATGACCGGCGAGTCGCTGCCGGTGGAGAAGTTCGCGCACCCGGGCGACGGCCTGGCTGGCCTGCTGGAACAGCACAACCTGCTGTTCATGGGCACCAATGTGGTGTCCGGCACTGCCACCGCCGTTGTGCTGGCCACCGGCAACCGCACCTATTTCGGCACGCTGGCCCTGCGCAGCACCGCCACCGACCGTGCGCCGACCGCGTTCCAGGCCGGCGTCAACAGTGTCAGCTGGCTGCTGATCCGCTTCGCGCTGGTGATGGTGCCGCTCGTGCTGCTGATCAACGGCTGGACCAAGGGCGACTGGACCGAAGCATTCCTGTTCGCGCTGTCGGTGGCGGTGGGCCTGACGCCGGAAATGCTGCCGATGATCGTTACCTCCACCCTGGCCAAGGGTGCGGTGCTGCTGTCGCGGCGCAAGGTGATCGTCAAGCGCCTGGATGCAATCCAGAACTTCGGCGCGATGGAAGTGCTGTGCACCGACAAGACCGGAACCCTCACCCAGGACAGGATCGCGCTGGAGCGTCATACCGATGTGTTCGGCCACGATTCGGAAGACGTGCTGAAGTTCGCCTATCTCAACAGCCACTTCCAGACCGGGCTGATCAACCTGCTGGACCGTGCGGTGCTGGAGCACGTGGAGCTGCAAAGCTCGCTGCGGCTGTCGCAGGACTACCACAAGGTGGATGAGATCCCGTTCGACTTCGAGCGCCGCCGCATGTCGGTGGTGGTGTCCGAGCGCGAGGACCATCATGAGCTGATCTGCAAGGGGGCAGTGGAAGAAATGCTGGCGGTGTGCAGCACCGTGCGCGAGAACGGCCAGGACATGCCGCTGGACGAGCGTCGCCTGGCGCGGGTGCGGCAGACCACCGAGGAACTGAACGAACAGGGCCTGCGCGTGGTGGCGGTGGCGATGAAGGAGACCGCCGCAAGCCAGACCACCTATTCGCAGGCCGACGAATGTGGCCTGACCCTGGTCGGCTACGTCGCCTTCCTGGACCCGCCGAAGGAATCGGCAGCGCAGGCGCTGCAGGCGCTGGCCGCGCATGGCGTGGAGGTCAAGGTGTTCACCGGCGACAACGAACTGGTGACCGCCCGTGTCTGCGCACAGGTGGGGCTGGACGCGGACACCATACTGACCGGCCCGCAGATCGAGCGCATGGATGATGGCGCGCTGTCGCGGGCGCTGCACCACCATCGCGTGTTTGCCCGGCTGACGCCGCTGCACAAGGAGCGGCTGGTACGCGAGCTGCGTGCGCAGGGCAAGGTGGTCGGCTTCCTCGGCGACGGCATCAACGATGCACCGGCGCTGCGCGCGGCCGACATCGGCATCAGCGTGGACAGCGCGGTGGACATCGCCAAGGAGGCGGCCGACATCATCCTGCTGGAAAAGAACCTGATGGTTCTGGAGGAAGGTGTCATCCAGGGCCGGCGCACGTTCAACAACATGCTGAAGTACATCCGCATGACCGCCAGCTCCAACTTCGGCAACGTGTTCTCGGTGCTGGTAGCCTCGGCCTTCCTGCCGTTCCTGCCGATGCTGCCGCTGCAGCTGCTGGTGCAGAACCTGCTGTACGACATCTCGCAGATCGCCATTCCGTTCGACAACGTGGACGAGGAACTGGTGCGCAAGCCGCTGAAGTGGAACCCGGCGGACATCGGCCGCTTCATGGTGTTCTTCGGGCCGATCAGCTCGATCTTCGACCTGACCTGCTTCGCGCTGATGTGGTACGTGTTCGATGCGCGCACCGCCGGCGACCAGAGCCTGTTCCAGTCCGGCTGGTTCGTGGTCGGCCTGCTGACCCAGACCCTGATCGTGCACATGATCCGTACGCCGAAGGTGCCGTTCCTGCAGAGCATCGCCGCGCCGCCACTGCTGCTGATGACCGGCCTGATCATGGCCATTGGCGTGGCCCTGCCGATGAGCCCGCTGGCCGGCTACTTCAAGCTGCAGGCGCTGCCGGCCGGCTACTGGCCGTTCCTGGTGGCGATCCTGTTCGGCTATGCGGTGCTGACCACCGCGCTGAAGAAGTTCTACATCCGCCGGTACGGCTGGCAGTAAACGCCCGCCGCTTTGTCCAGGGAGAAACACAATGGACATCAATCCGAACCTGCCGGCGTTCAACGCCGGCGCAACCCTGAGTTCGCTGATCAGCCTGTCGGTGGCGTTCGTGCTGGGCACGGCCATCGGCCTGGAACGGCAACTGCGCCAACGCACCGCCGGCCTGCGTACCAACACGCTGGTGGCGGTGGGAGCGGCGGTGTTCGTCGATCTGGCCGTGCGCTTCCATGACCTGTACGGTGGTTCACCCTCGCCGCTGCATGTGGTGGCCTATGTGATCTCCGGCGTCGGCTTCCTCGGCGCCGGCGCGATCATGAAGGACGGCGCCCAGGTGTCCGGCCTGAACACCGCCGCCACCCTGTGGGGCTCGGCGGCGGTGGGTGCGTGTGCCGGTATCAAGCTGCTGCCCGAAGCGGTGCTGGCGGCAGTGTTCGTGCTGGCCGCCAACACCCTGCTGCGGCCGGTGGTGAACCGCATCCAGCGGCAGCCGCTGCCGGAAGCGTTCAGCGAGGCGACCTATGCGATCAACGTGGTCTGCCAGCGCGAGCAGCAGGCCGAGGTACTGGACCGGTTGTTGCTGCTGCTTGAGCAGGCGCAGTACCCGGTGCGCGCGGTGGACCAGCGGCCATTCGGCGAGCGTGACGTGGAGATCGAAGCGGTGCTGTATGCCACCACGGTGGATGCCGGTGAGCTCGATGCCGTGCTGGCCACGCTGGCGACCACGCCCGGCGTACTGCAGGGCTTCTGGAACGCCAGCCTTGAGGAGTAGTGCCGGCCGCCGGCCGGCAACCCCATGATCCCCGGACGCACCGTGCATCGCTTTGGTGGGTGCCGACCGTTGGTCGGCACAAACCCTCATCGCCCCCGCCATTCAATTGCTGTGCCGACCAACGGTCGGCACCTACCAGGAGTCGGCACCCACCGCACGAGAGCACGCCGACCAAGGTCGGCATCCAACGGTGATGGCTTTGCTATCCTTTTCCCCCACACCAGGGAGCTCCCCGATGCCATCGCTGTCGCCTCGCCGCCCGCTGGTGCTGCTGGCCCTGATCGTCGTGATGGCGGCGATCTTCCTGATCGACACCGTCACCGATTATGCGATTGCCGCGGCCTGCTTCTATGCAGCGGTCATCCTTGCGGCGTCGCGCGTGCTGGGCGCGCGCGGGCTGATCACCCTGGCCATCGCCTGCATCGCGCTGACGGGGTTGAGCTTCTTCCTGACCCGCTTCGGCACCTACCGCATCGGCCTGGTCAACTCGGTGATCGGCATGCTGGTGATCGGCATCACCACCTATCTCGCTCTGAACATGGAAGCGGCCAAGGCCGCAGTGCAGGAAGCGCAGGGCCGCCTGCTGCGGGTGGCACGCGCGTCCACCGTAGGCGAGCTCACCACCTCCATCGCCCATGAAGTCAACCAGCCACTGGCCGCAATCGCCAGCAGCGCCGAAGCCTGCCAGCGCTGGCTGGCGCAGGACCCGCCGAACGTGGACAAGGCCCGGCAGACCGTAGCCCGCATCCTCGCCGACGCGCACCGCGCCGGTGACGTGATCGCCCGCATCCGCGGTCTGACGCAGGGCGCGGCACCGGAACGACGCGCCTTCGACCTGAACCAGGCGGTGGAGGAAATGCTGGCGCTGTCGCGCAGCGAACTGAACCGGCATGGCGTGGCCGTAGCCCTGCTGCTGGACCCCGACCTGCCACAGGTACACGCCGACCGCGTGCAGGTGCAGCAGGTGATCGGCAACCTGATCCTCAATGCAGTGGATGCAATGGAAGCCATACCCGCAGGCGACCGGCGTCTGTCGCTGCTGACCCGGCGCGACGGCCAGCGTGTCAGCCTCAGCGTACGCGACCGTGGCGTCGGCCTGCCCGCCGACCATCCCGAACGCGTCTTCGATGCGTTCTGGACCACCAAGTCACACGGGCTGGGCCTGGGCCTCAGCCTGAGCCGTTCGATGATCGAAGCCAACGACGGCCAGATCCGCGCCGAACGGCCGGCAGGCGGCGGTGCCTGCTTCGTGTTCGACCTGCCCATCGTCACGGATGCCCAACATGCGTAGGCCCGCTACCCCTGCCGTCGATCCGGCACCCATCGTGTATGTGGTCGACGACGATCCGTCGGTGCGCGCGGCGCTGGAAGACCTGCTGGCATCGATGGGCTTGCGGGTGCACGCCTTTGCATCCACCCAGGCGTTCCTTGAACACGACCTGGTAGACGCACCGGCCTGCCTGGTGCTGGACGTGCGCATGCCCGGCCAGAGCGGCCTGGAATTCCACCGCACGATGGGCAACCATGGGTTGCGGCTGCCGGTGGTGTTCATCACCGGCCACGGCGACATCGCCATGGGTGTCAACGCAATCAAGGACGGCGCCATCGAATTCCTGACCAAGCCCTTCCGTGACCAGGAGCTGCTCGATGCCATCCACAGGGGCATCGAGATCGACCGCCAGCGCCGCCGCGACGGCGACGTGCTGGGCGCCCTGCAGCAGCGCTGGGATTCATTGAGCGCGGGCGAGCGCGAGGTGGTCGATGGCGTGGTGCGCGGCCGCCTCAACAAGCAGATCGCCGCTGACCTCGGGGTCAGCGAGATCACGGTCAAGGTGCGTCGTGCGCAGGTGATGCGCAAGATGGGCGCGCGCACCCTGGTTGACCTGGTACGCATGTACGACCGCCTGCAGGCGGGGACGCCATGAACGCCTACGTCGCCTTGCTGCGCGCGGTCAACGTCGGCGGCACCGGCAAGCTGCCGATGCGCGAACTGGTGGCGATGTGCGAGGACGCAGGCTTCGCCGATGTCCGCACCTACATCGCCAGCGGCAACGTGGTGTTCCGCAGCTCGCTCGACGGGGCGGGCGTGCGCCAGGCCCTCGGCGAGCGGCTCAAGGTCTATGCTGGCAAGCCGGTGGGCGTGCTGGTGCGCTCGGCCAACGAGATCGCCGGCGTGGTGGCGCGCAATCCATTTCCGCAGGCGGCCGGCAACCGTGTGGTCGCCCTGTTCCTCGACGGCAGCCCGCCCGCCGATCCGCTCGACGGCGTGACCGGCCTGCGCGACGAACAGCTCGCACTCGGCACGCGCGAGATCTTCATCCATTACGGAGACGGCATGGCCGGCTCGCGCCTGCGGATGCCCTATGCCCAGCAAGGCACTGCCCGCAACATGAACACGGTGGGCAAGCTTGCAGCGATGGCCGCCGCGCTGGCCTAGCCTGCCAGCATTTCTTGTGCAGCGGTGTTGAAGTCGAGTGTCAATCGACTGCTCAGCGCTTGCGCTCGATGGCGGCTGGAGCGCTTTGCTGACGCAACGGATCACGCCCGCTGCAGGCGACGCTTCAACCGCGTATCCATCAACCCCACGGCCAGCAGTACCGCACTGGTCAGCCAACCGGCGGCCAGCAGGTGGCTGTGCGGCAAGACCACGCCCAACACGACCAGCGCCATGGCACCGAACAGATGCGAATACGGGGCGCGCCCGTACACAACGCGCTTGTAGAGGGCGCTGCCAAGCAGGTAGATCAACGGCCCGGCGGCCAGCACCGCTGCATATACCGGCGTCACCGCCGCTTCCGGGTGATCCATCACCAGGTCGTTGCCCACCGCGGTGGCGATGATGCCGGCGATCAGCAATGCATGCACATAATGGAAGTTGGCCCCCATCCGTCCGGGGTCTTCCGCGTGGGTGATGGCCTCTGTGGCATCGTGGCTGGAGATGCCAAAGTACAGCCACCACATCGCAATCGTGCCGGCGAAGGTGGCCAGCACCGCCGATACCACTTCAAGGTCCCAGTGCTCGACGTCGCTGAGCACACCCCCGGTGGCCAGCAACGTCTCACCCAGTGCGACGATGACGAACAGCTGGCAGCGTTCGGCCAGGTGACCCCCCTCAATGGTCCAGTCGCGGGTGTGCGAACGACCCATGCCCGGGAACGCGAAGCCAAACATCGGCGAGATGTATTCGCAGGCCACCGCCACCGCCCACAGTGCCAGCCGCAGGTGGCCCTCGGCCGCCGCGCCGGCCAGCCAGAAGCAGGCCGACACGCTGACCCAGGCCAGCATGCGGCGGAAGTTCGGCGCCAACGGATGCTTGCGGCCGACCTCCAGCAACACGAACGCGGTGCGTCCGACCTGCATCGTGGCGTACGCCCCGGCGAAGATCCACGCACGATCGGCGAATGCCTCGGGAATGGACGAGGACATCAACAACGCCAGCAGCATGGTGCCGAACATCAGGCCCCGGATGCGCGGCGCCTCCGGGTCGAACCAGTTGCTGACCCAGCACGCGTATTGCCAGCCGAGCCAGACCGCGAACCACAGCACCAGGGTCTGCAGCACGCCGGCCAGGTCCAGGTGATGCAGCAGATGGTGGCTGAGCTGGGTGACCGCGAACACGTAGACCAGGTCGAAGAACAGTTCTTCGTAGGTCACGCGGGCATGATGGCCATCGCGGTGGCGCAGCGCGGGCAGGCGCAGTCGGGTACTCATGCAACTCCTTCAGCGCGCCAGGCGCCAGTACAGGAAACCGGCCAGCAGCGCCGGCACGGCGAACACCAGCAGCAGGATCGGCAGCTCCTCGCGTACTGCGTAACCGGCCCTGCTGACCCCCACCCACATGTTGGCCACGGCCACCAGCAGCCAGGTGGCGATGAAGGCGATCAGCGCCGTGGGCAGCTGCGAGGTGCCCACGCTCCAGAGGCGGCCAAACAGCAGGAACACCCCTAGCAGGAGCACGCCACCCAGCATCACCATGAGCACATGCATGGTCCACCTCCTTGAGCCTGAAAGCAGGCTAGCCCCGGCCGATTCTGCGCTCCAGCCTGTGGAGATGGATTCACAATCCACAGCAAGCGAACAATCCCTGCATCGACTGCGGCGGAGCTTATGGCAGCCATGAATTATTCGCGAAACGGCCCGCCCAGGGTACGTGCTAGCTTCATCCGACCCTGCCCAGACACCTCTCCGCCATGCGCCTTTGCCTGACGACCCTTGCCCTGACTGCCACGCTTGCCATGGATGTCACTGCCGCCGACTCACCGCTGCCACAGCTGCAGGCCTACACCGTAGACGCATCCTGGCTGCAGCCGATGGCACCGCTGCAGATCGCCGACCACACCTGGCAGATCGGCACCGAGGACCTGACCGCGCTACTGGTGCAGACCGCCGACGGTGCGGTGCTGCTTGACGGCGGCATGCCGCAGATGGCCGGTCACCTGCTGGACAACATGAAGGCACGTGGCGTGGCCCCGCAGGACCTGCGATTGATCCTGCTCAGCCATGCGCATGCCGACCACGCCGGCCCGGTCGCCGAGCTCAAGCGTCGCACCGGCGCGCATGTGGCGGCCAATGCAGAAACGGCCGTGCTGCTGGCGCGCGGTGGCAGCAACGACCTGCACTTTGGCGACAGCATCACCTTTCCGCCGGCCAGCACCGACCGCATCATCATGGATGGCGAGGTGGTCACCGTGGGCGGCATCGCGTTCACCGCGCACTTCATGCCGGGCCACACCCCCGGCAGCACCGCCTGGACCTGGACCGATACCCGCGATGGCAAGCCGGTGCGCATCGCCTATGCCGACAGCCTGAGCGCGCCGGGCTACCAGCTCCAGGGCAACGCCCGCTATCCCCGCCTGGTCCAGGACTACCGACGCAGCTTCGCCATGGTGCGCGGCCTGCCCTGCGACTTGTTGCTGACTCCGCATCCGGGCGCCAGCAACTGGAACTATGCTGCTGGCAGCAACGCCAGCGAGAAGGTACTGAGCTGCAAAGCCTACGCGGATGCGGCCGAGAAGAAGTTCGACGCGCAGTTGGCCAAGGAAACGGCCACGGCACGCTGATCCTGTAGAGCCGAGCCCATGCTCGGCTTGCCGGCCAAACACAGCCGAGCATAGGCTCGGCTCTACACAAGACGCGTCGGAGAGTGCCGGTCAGGACGACCGGCACCCTCCGTCCATCAGCCGCCCTGGCCGTGCTGGGCAAACGGCTCGGTGCTGCCGTCGGTGCGCACCAGCTCGACGGTGTACGGCTGCACGTAGCCGTCCGGCATTTCCATGCCCGGCGAACCGGCTGGCATGCCGGGCAGCACCAGCCCGCGCGCGGCCGGGCGTTCGACCAGCAGGCGCTTGATGTCCTCGGCCGGGATGTGACCCTCGACCACGTAACCGCCGATCTCGGCGGTATGGCAAGAGGCCTTGCCGACCGGCACGCCCAGGCGGACCTTGATTGGATTCATGTCATCGGTGTCGCGCACATCGACCTGGAAGCCGGCGGCCTTCAGGTGGTCGACCCAGATGCCGCAGCAACCGCAGCTGGCGGTCTTGTGCACGATGGCGACCGGCAAGCCTGGATCGATCTTGGCCGGGCTGGCCTGGGCCGGTGCCGGTGCTTCGCTGGCGACCGGTGCCGCGGAGGATTCTTCGGCGGCACGAGCGCAGGCGGTCGTGGCCAGCACGGTGCCCAGCAGCAGGCCGAGGGAAAGAGTACGGTTCATTGAGTGATTCCTTTGCAGAGGCGGGCAACGTAGCCCGCCGCCCGCGCATCGAAGGCGCGGGCAGAGTCGAGAAGAAGTCGAGCAGCTACGGCAGGCGCGCAAGGCCTGCAGGAAATCACGCGATGGGGGGCCGCAGCGGGTCGAGTATCGGCGGCGGCGCGCGTTGCTGGGTATTGGCCGGAACAGGCGCCTCGCGCCAAGGCGAGGCCGGTGTTCCGTTCAATGTCGCCAGCATGCCAAGACAGGCCGGCGGGCATTCGCACTCACCACTCTGGCAGACCGCCGGGACCGCATCATCGCAACAGCCGGCCGCAGCCATCGCGGCTGAGTGCGGTGCAGCGCAATGCTCCTGGCTGGGCGGGCCACTGTACGAAAACGCAGCGAGCGCCAGCGCCGGTGCATTCAGCACCAGGGCGACAAGCAACATCCAACGCAGCAGCAGGCCAGGCAGGTTCACACGCCGATGATAGCCGATGCAGGCACCCTCAGTGGGCTGGCAACGACCCTGACAGCTTGACAACCACGCGGCCGACTTGCGCGACGCCCCTTGCTATGGCGAGATGGCAATCGTGCCACCCTGCATTGCCACGCCCCTGCCCCTGTCCCCGACACGGAGTTCCCTTCATGAATGGATTCATGCGAACACTGCTTGTGGTGCTGCTGTTGTCGTGCGCGACCATCGCCCACGCCGGTGCATCCGGTGAAGATGAAGCAAGCGAACGCGCCGAAGTCTCCCGGCAGGCAAAGCAACTGCTGGAGAAGCAGGATTTCGCCAGACTGGAGCAACTCGCCAGTCGTTACCGGGATACGGATCGCTACTTCAGCAGCGGTGTCTGGAAGCTCTCGGCGTACTACGTTGGCATCGGCTATGCCTTCAGCATGAGCAACCGTGACCCGGCCTATTGGCAGGGTCGCGAGAAACTCGTGCAGGCATGGATCTCGCGCTACCCCAGGTCGCCGTCGGCGCGCCTGGCCATGGCTGAGATGCTCAGCCACCAGGGATGGAGCATCCGCGGCCCCGGCTATGCAAATACGGTGAAGGAAGAGGACTGGGCTCCGTTCAAGGCGCTGCAGCAGCAGGCCGTTGACTACCTGCTGAAGTACAAGGACATCGCCAGCACGGACCCGTACTGGTACGAGTCGATGGAACACCGGGCAATCGAACAGAGTTGGGATGCAGACCGCTTCTTCGCATTGCATGACGAAGGCATCGCGCGCCATCCAAGCTACTTCCCGCTCTACTTTGCTGCCGTGCGCTATTTCGCTCCGAAGTGGGGCGGCGATCCGGCTGGCCTGGAAGCCTATGCACGCAGGGTCATGACTGCGGCCCCACCGCAGGACCAATACATGCTGTACGCCCGTATCTACTGGGTCGCCTCGCAGCGGGAGTACGAGGACCGTTTGTTCACCGAGTCGAAAGTGAACTGGCCGACCATGAAACGCGGCTTCGAAGACGTGCTGTCACGTTATCCCTCGCCATGGAACCTGCAATCATTCGCGTACTTCGCCTGCCAGGCCAACGATCCCGTCAAGGCCCGTGAACTGCTGGCGCAGATCCAGGAACCGATCGTTGGCGCCTGGCGGGATACCGCCAACTATTTCCGTTGCTCCTTTGCGCTGGATGAACCCAATCCACATGCCGGAAGCCCATAGGACTGGATTGATCCACTGCTAGGTGACCGCCGGCATCGCCCGCATCCGCACCGGGATCGACTTGGCTGCGGGGGTGCCGCTGATCCGGTCGTGGTAATCCAGCGGCAGCAACGGGTTCAGTTCGGGGTAGTAGCCGGCCAGCGCGCCGCGCGGCATCGGGTAATCGAGCACGGTCAAGCCTTCAATGCGTCGCTGCACGCCATCACTGCTGATCGTCTCCAGGCTGACCAGCGCCTCCTTCCGCAGCCCGCGCGCCAGCCGGTCCTCGATGTTCATGAACAGCACCATGCGATCGTTGTACACGCCGCGATAGCGATCGTTGTAGCTGTAGATGGTGGTGTTGTACTGATCGTGTGAGCGCACGGTGGCCAGCCGCAGCATGTCGGGGTCGTGAACCGGATCATCCACGTCCAGGCCAGGCATCACCAGGATGTTGGCCTTGCCATTGGGCGTGGGCCAGACGCGGCGACGCGGCGGGATATCCAGATGGAAGCCGTGCGTCTGCTGGATGCGCTGGTTGAAGCCGGTGTAGATCTCCGGGTACACGGCCGCGATCAACTCACGGATGTGTGCGTAGTCGTGCATGCAGCCTGCCCAGTCGACCCTGCTCCGTGGCAGCGTGGCCATCGCCATGCGACAGACGATCTCGACCTCGGGCAACACATCGGGGCTGACCGGCTCGAGTACGCCCCGCGAGGCGGTCACATTGGACATCGCGTCTTCAATGGTGATGAACTGCTCGCCGGCCGGCGTGACGATGCGCTCCGAGCGCGCCACCACCGGCAGGATCAGCGCATCGCGGCCATGAACAAGATGCCCACGGTTGAGCTTGGTAGCGATGCCCACGGTCAGGTCCAGGCCGCGCATTGCCTCGTACGCGCGCGGTGTATCAGGCACCGCATGAATGAAGTTGCCACCCAGGCCGATGAACACCTTGGCACTGCCATCCAGCATCGCCTCGATCGACTCGACCACGTGATGGCCATGCTCGCGCGGCGGGTCGAAGCCGAATACCTCCTGCACGCGGTCCAGGTAGGCCGGCTTCGGCTTTTCATCGATGCCGACAGTGCGGTCGCCCTGCACATTGGAATGGCCCCGGATCGGCCCGATGCCAGCACCGGGCTTGCCGAAGTTGCCACGCAGCAACAGCAGGTTGGCGACCTGCTGCAGCAGGCGCGAGCCGTACTGGTGCTGGGTCAGCCCCATGCCGTAGCAGATCACGGTGGCATTGGAGCGGATGTAGATCTCCGCACAGCGACGGATCTGCGCCTGCGAAATGCCGGACACCTGCACGATCTGATCCCAGTCCTGCGCCATCACGTCGTCGCGCAGCGCCTCCAGGCCCACCGTGTGTTCGGCGAGGAATGCATGGTCGAGCACACGCTCACCCTGCGCCTCGCGCTCGAACATCACCTTCATCATGCCCTTGATCAGGGCCAGGTCGCCGCCGATGCGGATGTGCACGAACTCGCTGCTGATCTCTGTCGAACCGAACGTGGCCATCTGCACCACGTCCTGCGGTTCTGCGAAGCGGATCAGCGCGCGCTCGGGCATCGGGTTGACCGCCACGATCGGGATGCCGCGTTTGCGTGCCTCCACCAGGTTGCTCATCATCCGCGGCGAATTGGTGCCGGTGTTCTGGCCAATCACGAAGATGGCCTCGGCGTGATCGAAATCCTGCAGCACGATGGTGCCCTTGCCCACCCCGATGGCCGGCGGCAGCCCGCGGCTGGTCGGCTCGTGGCACATGTTCGAGCAGTCCGGGAAATTATTGGTGCCGAACTCGCGCACGAAGATCGAATACAGGAACGCCGCTTCGTTGGGCGTGCGCCCGGAGGTGTAGAACTCGGCCTGGTGAGGACTGTCCAGTGCCCGCAGGTGACGGCCGATCAGTGCGAAGGCATCGTCCCAGCTGCACGGCACATAGTGATCGGTCGCAGCGTCGTAGCGCATCGGCTCTGTCAGCCGCCCCTGCATCTCCAGCCAGTAGTCGGTCTGCGCCATCAGCTCGGTCACGGTGTGCCGGGCGAACAGCTCACGACCGGCACGGAACTGCGTGGCTTCCCAGGCCAGTGCCTTCGCGCCGTTCTCGCAGAACTCCAGCTTCCTGCGTTCGTCGGCATCGGGGAACGCACAGCTGGGGCACTTGAAGCCACCGGGCTGGTTCATCGCCAGCAGCGCCTTCGACCCCTTGCCGATCACACTCTGCTGCAGCAGCACCTTGGCGGTGGCACCAGCGGCACCCCAGCCTCCGGCGGGCTGGTTGTAGGGCTTGTAGCGCGGCGGTTTCTGCTCGGACATGTTCGGGAACCTGGCGGAAGGAACGCAACAACGAACGGCACAACGCGGTCCGGCGGTGCATTCAGTGGCACGACCAGCCGCACAGTCAAGCACGGCCCACGGCGCTTCGCCAGAGGGCACAGCCTGATTTCAGCACAACCTGCCATGGCAGCGGTTACAGCCGCGTCTGCGCGCGACCACTGCGCTATCCTCAAAACCGCAGGCGGTGGCCCGCCCGCGTTTCTCCCTTGTCCGGACGCGCTGCATGCCTGATTCGATCCCGCCGCACACCCCGCCTGCCGGCACCGCCCAACGCCGGTTGCAGCGATGGCGCGGCGGCACGCAACAGCAGCAGGTCGACGTAGTGGCCGAGGAAGTGCCGGTGGCGCTGCGCTACAACGATGCCGCCTTTGCCGTGATGATGGCCACACCCTGTGATCTGGAGGACTTCGCACTCGGATTTTCGCTCAGCGAAGGCCTGATCAGCGCGCCCTCGCAGCTGCTGTCGATCGATATCCACCCACAGCTGGAAGGCATCGAGCTGCAGATGACCGTGGACGAGGCTGCGCCCGGCGCAAACCTCGACCCCGACAAGGGGCGCCTGCTGCCCGGCCGTGGTGGCTGTGGCCTGTGCGGCACGCGCCAGCTGGAAGAAGTGCTGCGCCCACTGCCGCAGATCCGCGAGCGCCGCAGCTATACCGCCACCGCCCTGCAGCGGGCGTTGGCCAGCCTGGCGCAGCACCAGCCGATGAATGCGGCAAGCGGCTCGATCCACGCCGCGGCCTGGGCCGACGCGAGTGGGCGCATCGGCTGGGTACGCGAGGACGTGGGCCGCCACAATGCACTGGACAAGCTGATCGGTGCCCTGCACCACAACGAACACGCCATCGAAGGCGGCCTGCTGGTGATTTCCAGCCGGGCCAGCTACGAGATGGTCAGCAAGGCAGTGCGCGCCGGCGCCAGCGTGCTGGCGGCGGTGTCCGCGCCGACCGCGCTGGCGATCGATCTGGCCCGCAGCGCCGGCCTGTGCCTGGTCGGGTTCGCGCGGGAAAGCGGGTTCAATGTGTATACCCATCCGGAGCGGCTGCAGGCGCACGACGGCCACGCCCGCTGAGGATGGCCGGGAGCACCGCGTCCCCCGGCCCGGTACACCTCAGCGCAGCGCGACCTTCGGGAAGTCCACCGGCACGTCGAACGCCACGTTGACGTAGTTGGTGAACAGGTTGAGCGCCACATGCGCGAGGATCTCGACGACCTGCTCATCATCGAAGCCAGCCGCGCGCAGCGCCTGCACGTCGCCGTCGGCGATCTGCGCACGCTGCTCGACCACCTTCAACGCGAAGTCGAGCGCCGCCGCAGTGGCCGGGTCGCTGGACTGGCCGATCTGCGCGGCAGCCATCTGCTCGCTGCTGGCGCCGGCCTTGCGGCCCAATGCCGTGTGCGCGGCCAGGCAGTACTCGCAGGCGTTGCGGTTGGCGATGGCCACGGCGATCTGCTCGCCCAGCAGCGGCGACAGGCGACCGCCGCCCAGCGCGCCGAACGAACCCCACATGCTCTGCAGGGCAGCCGGCGAGTTGGCCACGGCGCGGAACATGGCCGGGGTGGCGCCGAAGGCAGCGTGGACCTGGCCCAGCAGGGCCTGGCGGTCGGCGGTGGTGTTGGCGGCATCGATCAGGGGGACACGGGACATGGTGGATCTCCTTGGGAAAGCGCCCGGGATTGGACGACCCGCTCATCCTAGGTAGACTCCCTGGACGCAACATCCTCAATGCGCCACATATGTTGTCCATACGTCCATGAGCATGCGCGCCGCCACCCCTGCGCCAGATCGACTCTCCTCTCTGCTGGAACGTTTCCGGGTGCAGGCGGCCCTGTTCCACAGTGGCCCGCTGTGCGGGCAGCATGTCTTCGAGCCGCAGCCCGGTCGTGCGTTCCTGCACATCCTGCGCCAGGGTGAGATGGAAGTCCGTCATCCTGGGGGCGATAGCACGCTGCCCCGGTTGAAGATCGATACACCCAGCCTCCTGCTGTATCCGCAGCCGCTGCACCATGTGTTCTTCAACGCGCCGCTGGATGGCCCGGATTTCACCTGTGCCACGCTGGATTTCGATGGTGGCGCGCGCAATCCGATCGTGCAGTCGCTGCCACCGGTGATGGTGGTGCCGCTGGCCGCGATCACCGAACTGGATGACACCCTGCAGCTGCTGTTCGCCGAAGCCGATCGCCAGCGCTGCGGGTCACGGCTGCTGACCAACCGCCTGTTCGAGGTGGCGCTGATCCAGATCCTGCGCTGGGTGGTCGACCACCCGGATGCAGCCGGCGTCAGCCACGGGTTGATGCGGGGGCTGTCCGATGCGCGGCTGGCACGCACGCTGGTGGCGATGCACCAGGCACCGCAGGACGAATGGACGCTGCCGCGCATGGCCGCGACCGCCGGCATGTCGCGCAGCGCGTTCGCGGCCGTGTTCAAGGACGTGATGCAGGCAACGCCAGCCAGCTACCTGTTGGACTGGCGGCTGAGCCTGGCCTGCGCGCAGCTGCGGGCAGGCGTGGCGGTCAAGCAGGTGGCGATCGAGGTGGGGTTTGCCGATACCGCCTCGCTGTCGAAGGCGTTCCGCAAGCGATTGGGGGTATCGCCGAGGGCGTGGCTGGCCGCGGGCGCCGCGCAGGCTGGGCAGACGCGCGAGCGGTAGAGTCGACTGTCAGTCGACTAGCGCGCGAAGCGCGGGGTTTTCGTTGTCTGACCGAAGGGCAGTCGACTGACAGTCGACTCTACCGAAGCGCATTTTCGTGGCCTGACCGAAGGGCAGCCGACCAGCGGTCGGCTCTACCACGGGCGATGTCTGCGCGCCGGCGGGCCGCTCAACTGGACGTTCCGTCATTCTCGCTGTCGAAGGCGTTCCGCAAGCGGCTGGGGGCCAGGCTGGGCAGACGCGCGAGCGGTAGAGTCGACTGTCAGTCGACTATCGCGCGAAGCGCGGGGTTTCGTTGTCTGAGCGAAGAGCAGTCGACTGACAGTCGACTCTACAAGTGCGGTGATCCGTCAGACTTCGCCAACAGCCCGGCGATGCGCTCGGCAACACGGGCGCGCACGCCTGCATCCAGCTGGCCCTGGTACATCGCCTCGTAGATCCACAGGCCATCGGCGGCCAGCCGCGCCACGAAATTGTCGAGCGCTGCGCTGTCTTCCGCTGTACCCGCCTCCGGCGGCAGCGGTGCCCAGCGACGCACCGCCGGTCCCCACGGGCGCTCTTCGGCGTCCGGGTCGGCCGATTCGAGCATGAACATCAGCTCGGCACGGGTGGCGCTCTGGGCTGACACGCGCACGAAGGTCTGGTAACGCTCCAACGCAGTGGCCTGCTCGGCGGTCTTGCCCAGCAATGCTTCCATCGACGTCTCCCAGGCCTGTACCAGGTGTTCGTCGATCCCCCGCAGCAGCGCCTCGCGCGACGGGAAGTGATACAGCAGGCCACCACGTGTCAGCTGGGCCTCGGCCGCCACCGACTCGAAGGTCACCGCGCGCACGCCGTCACGATTGATCACGTTGACGGCGGCGTCGAGGATGCGATCGCGCTTGCTGGTTCTCATCGCTTCATTTTACGCGATCGGCCGCGCCCTCGCGGCTGCCGACGCGGCCGCGCAGCAGGCGCGCGATGATCGCCGCACCCAGCGCCAGCACCGCCGTGATCACCAGCAGCACGATCTGGTAGCCACGGTCATACGCGGCCGCAGCCTGTGCGAACCACTCGCCCTGCCCGCTCTCGCGCGCGGCATGCAGCGCCTGGGTGAAACCCTCGCGGGCAAGCGCGGGCATATCGGCCGAGACCGGCAGGAACGCGCTGTACATTGCGGCACTCAGGCTGCCCAGCATCGCCACCGCCAGCAGGCCACCGAACTCATAGGACACTTCTTCCACCGACGAGGCCATGCCCGCACGGTGCGCCGGCACGTTGTTGAGGATGGCGGTGGACGCCACCGAGATGGCCGAACCCATACCGAAGCCGGTGATGGCCATGCCAGCCACCACCCAACCAAGGCCGTGCGGGAAACCGAACGCCACCACGCCGACGCCCAGTGCACCTCCGGCCAGGCCACCACAGATCAGCGGGCGCAGGCCAACCCGGTGCAGGATGCTGCCGCCGAGCAGCGCACTGGGCAGGCTGCCCAGTGCCGCCACCGACACCAGCAGGCCCGCCTGCAGCGGCGTGAAACCTGCCACCAGCTGGAAGCGCTGCGTGGTGACCAACTGCAGGCCGGCCATCGCGAACAGGGTGAACACCGCCGACAGCGTGCCGGCCAGGAACGCCGGATTACGGAAGATCGCAAAGTCCAGCAGCGGGTACGGCAGCTGCTGCTGGCGGCGCGCGAACGCCGCACCGCTGATGACGGCCAACACCAGCGCGCCTGCGCCCAGCGCATAGGAGGGCGGCGTGGCGATCAGCGACTTGATCGCCAGCACCAGGCCGGACAGTGCAGCCAATGCCAGCACTGACGACACCAGGTCCCATGGCCGCGAGGTGTCGCGCCGTCCTTCCGGCGCCAGCAACAGCGTGGCCACGAACGCGACCACCACCACCGGCACGTTGATCAGGAACACCGAGCCCCACCAGAAGTGCTGCAGCAGCCAGCCGCCAATGATCGGTCCGAGCGCCGCGCCGACGATGGCCACCGAACCCCAGATCGCGATGGCGATGTTGCGTTCGCGCTCTTCGTGGAAGCTCAGGCCGATCAGCGCCAACGTGGCCGGCATCATCGCTGCGGCACCGACCGCCAGGAACGCGCGTGCGGCAATCAGCTGCGCTGCGCTGTCGGCGAACGCCGCTGCCAGCGAGGCGACGCCGAACATCACCAGGCCGATCAGGAACATGCGCCGGTGACCGATGCGGTCGCCCAGCGTGCCCGCACCCAGCAGCAGGCCGGCCATCACCAGCGGATAGGCGTTGATGATCCACAGCGCTTGGCCGGCACTGGCCGAGAGTTCCTCGGTCAGGGTGGGCAGCGCGGTGTAGAGCACGGAGTTGTCGAGCGTGACCAGCAGCAGGCCAGCGGCGACGGTGAACAACAGTGCCCAGCGACGGGCACGCGACAGGGCCGGCGCACCGGCCAAGGGCTGGGACAAAGCCATGGGAGAACCTGATCGGGGGTGGAATACGGCCATAACTATACAGGATGTCCTGTATAGTTATCAAACAGCACCACCAATTCAGATTGGGGCCCGGGCAATGTTCATGTTGTCGTGCCCCTCATGCCGGGTCGTGCCCGGTGTCAGGGATCATCACCGGCAATCTTCCGGCAGTGCGGCAATCGCCGATACCACCGCCGCCTGCATGCCCTTCCCCACGGCCATGTCCAGTTCCCCGCCAGTTCCCCCATGCTGGCGCCGCAGCTCGTCCTCGCACAGGCCGCGCACCCGCGCACGGGCATTCGCGCGCAGGCTGCTGCACCGCCAGTCGGCGCCACCCAGCGGCAGCACCGAATACACCACGCTGTTGCAGGCGTTGCCGGCACGCTGCTGCAGCGACAGTCCACCAAAATCCCGCGGTTCGCTGCTGCGTTGCGGGTCGAAGTAGCTGTCCGGAAACGTGCGCGCATACTGTTCGATGTCCACGGCCATGCTGCGCCCACCGGCCAACGGCATCTGCAGCGGCTGCCCGCACGGCGTCGCATCGGCGCGGTGCTGGATGTACTGGTAGATCGGCCGGTCCAGCGATGGGTCCTGCTGGGTCACCGCGCTGACTGCCGCCAGCACCGGCAGCGATGCACGATTGGCCATGCGTGCCAGCAGCCCCGCCTGCGCCGGCTGGCAGCGGTCGCGTAATGTTGCTGCGAGCAGGAAGAGCACGTCGTTGCGAAACGCGGGGTCATCACCCAGACGCTGTTCGATGCGTTGGCTGGCGTCGGAAGAAGGCGCCGGAAACGCGACCGCCGGTGGCGCGATGGGGGCGCGCTGCCGCTGCCACCACACCAGCAGCACCACCGCGCCCAGCAGCACCGCGGTAGCCATGAGCCATCGCCTGCGCATCAGTTGCGGATCGCCGTCAGCGTGGCTGCCGCGGCATCGTAGGACGCGCTGGCGATGTCCGCGTCGAAACGCTTCACCTGCAGGCGGCCGGCAAGCCGGTACGGATCCCACAGATCGCCCAGCGCGATCGGTGTCGCCAGGGTCACGTGGATGATCTGGTTGGGTGGCGGCGGCGGCACATGGATGCACGCGCCGTAGAACGGCACGAACAGCAGTTCATCGACCAGGCCGGCATCGTTGGTGCCGAGCGGCACCACGTAGCCATCCAGATCCACCGCGCGACCGTCGACAGCGTCGACCACGCGCGAGGAGCCGAACTGCTTGGCCCGGTCCGGGCTGGAATGGTCGATCTCCAGCCCCGGTGGCGTGCCCGAGCCGGTGTCGTCGATCAGGCCACCCACGCCCTCCATGCCATTGCGTGACAGGCCGATCTGGGGGGGTGGGCGCTGGTAGGTCACTTCGTCGGGTCGCAACGCGTCCCAACGGTCGATGGGGGCTTCGGCCGTGGCGGAGGGCGCCGGCTTGTCCTGCGGCGTGACCACCACGGCATCGCCGCCCGGCGCCGTACAGCCTGCCAACCACAGGCATCCCACCGCCAGCAACAGGTGACTACGGTTCATAGGGCCTCAGCTGTGCGTCACGCATGGTGTAGGCCGAACCGGCCAGATCGTCATCCAACCGTTCGGCGCGCAGGGTGCCTGCCAGGAAGAACGGTGAGTACATGTCCGGCATCTCGATCGGGCGCGGCAGCACTACGTGCACGATCTGGTTCGGTGGCGGTGGTGGCACGTGGATGCAGGCGCCGTAGTACGGCACGAACAGGAATTCGGTCAGCCGCCCGTCCTGCGCGTTGGCCAGTGGCACCACGTAACCCGGCAGGCGCACCGGCCGCTGCAGGACCGTGTCCACCGTGCGGAAGGTACCGAACTGCGGCATGCGCCGGCTGCCGTTGTGCTCGACCTCCGGGCCCTCGCCCCGCTCCAGCGCGGCCAGCTCGTCCTTGGGCATCATCTGCAACCAGTCCAGCTCCTGCTCCACAGCGCCTGCAGGGTCATCGCGGTCGACGACCGGCGAGGGTGGCAAGGCCTGTACGCCGGTATCCACCGGCCGCTCACAGGCGGCCAGCGCCAGCACCATTGCCACTACCCGCATCCATCGCATGCTCAGCCTCCCGGTGAAAGGCCATCGGCCAAGGTGCGCCGGTAAGCGAGCAACGCCGGGACCAGCCCGGCTACGGCGCTGATCAGCAGCACGCCCGCAGCCCATGCCAGTTCACGGCCATCCGGCCAGACATGGGTGATCGACAGACCGAAGGTGGCCAGTACCCAGCCGCGCCCGGCAATGCTGGCGACCACCAGCAGCGACAGGGCCAGCACGCACGCCACCGCACTGGTCGCCACCGCCTCCACCACCAGCAGGCCAGCGATGTAACCCGGTCGCGCGCCGGTGGCACGCAGGATGGCCATCTCACGCCGCCGCTCCTGCAGGGTGGAGACCAGCAGCGCCACCAGCGAGGCCATGCCCAGCAGTACCACCATCGCACTGATCAGCTGCAACGCCCGCTCGGCGGTGCCCAGTGACTGCCACAGCTGCTGCAGGGTCACGCCGGGCAGGATCGCCAGCATCGCCTCGTCCGGATACTCGTTGATCCTGCGCTGTACCGAGAACGTGGAGATGCGCGAGTTCAGGCCGAGCATGAAGGCGGTGATGCTGGTCGGGGTCAGGTCCAGGTGGCGCGCCTGCTCGGCGCTGACGCTCTGGCTGCGCAGCTGCACGCCCGATCGCCAGTCAACATGGATCGCCTCGATGGCCGGCAGCGAGACCAGCAGCGACGAATCCACCGGCGTGCCGGTGCGCTGCAGGATGCCGGCAACGCGGAACGGCTTGTCGGCATGCGTGGCCAGCGTGACCGCGCCGGTGCCGTGCGCCAGCACGATCTCGTCGCCGAGGCCGACCTTCTGCTCGCGAGCCACCTCCGCGCCGATCACCGCGTCATACAGATCATCGAAGGGCCGCCCCTGTGCAAAGGCCAGCGCGTGGCCGGAACCATAACGATAGTGTTCAAAGTAGCCGCCAGTGGTACCCACTACCCGGTAGCCGCGCCAGGAATCGCCCAGCGACAGCGGCACCGACCACTTCACCTGCGGCAATGCAGACAGCTCCTGGTAGGACTGCCAGGACACGTTGTTGGTCGGGTCGCCGATATGGAACACCGAGTACAGCAGCAGGTTCACAGGTCCCGAGCGCGCACCGACGATCAGATCGGTGCCCGATACGGTGCTGGCAAACCCCTCGTGCGCCTGCGTGCGTACACGCTCGACGCCCAGCAGCAGCACCACGCTGAGGGTGATGACCAGCACGGTCAGGCCCACGCTCAACGCGCGGCTGCGCAGGCTGGCCCAGGCAAGCTCAAGCATGGCCGGCACCTGCCTGGTTGATCTCGGACAGTGAAATGGTGCGGTCGAACAACGGCTGCAGGCTGCCGTCATGGCTGACCACCAGCACCGTGGTGCCGGCCGCCTGGCACTGCGCGGACATCAGCTGCAGGAAGGCGGCCGCCGCTTCGCGGTCGAGCGCCGAGGTGGGCTCATCGGCCAGCAGCAACGTCGGACGGCCGATCAGGGCGCGCGCTGCCGCCACGCGTTGTTGCTGGCCAACACTGAGCGTACCCGCCCGCCGCTGCATCAGCTCAGGATTGAGCTGCAGGGCCTGCAGCAGGCGGGCGATCTCGGCATCCAGCGGCCCGCTGATGCGTGCGCTGCGCAGGCGCGAGAAGCGCAGGCCCAGCGCGATGTTGTCGCGCACGGTGAGGAACGGCAGCAGATTGAACTGCTGGAAGATCACGCCCAGCTGGTCGGCACGGAAACGATCCCGCGCCGCAGCACCCACGTCCTGCAGTGCGTGGCCGGCCACCTCGACACGGCCCTTGCCGGGCAGCAGCACGCCCGCCAGCAGGCCCAGCAGGGTGCTTTTGCCGCCACCGCTGATTCCGCGCAGCAACACGCTGCTGCCCTGCTCGACCCACAACCGCGGGATGTCCAGCACCAGCCGCGTGCCGTAGCCGAACTGCACGTCTTCCAGCGAGATCACCGGTGCCGCGCTCACGGTGCCAGCACCACGCGCAGGTTGTCGGGCGTCAGCACACTGCGGTTCTGGCCATTGGCGGTTGCACTGTTGACGATGACTTCGTGCAGGCCCGGGAACAGCACGGGCAAGCGCACGACGATCGCCCGCAGCTCGGCAGGTTTGGCACAGTGGTACTGCAGCGTTGCGCTGAAACCTGCGTGCCGGTGCTGTCCCGGCGGCGGCGCGGCGGCCGTCGCGTCGAAACCCTCTGCATCGGCTTTACCGGTGGCCAGACGGCACTCTGCAGCGGTGGGCAAGGTGACCCAGTTGCCGCCCTTCAGCAATGACGTCGCCCGTGCCAGCGCGGCCTGCTCGGCTGCATTGGCCGGCGGCCGCTCGTAATCGAGGATGCCGATGCCGGGGGCCTGAAGGGCGAATTCCAGGGTTTGCTGGTCAAGCGCAACATCCACTGTTGCCTGGCCATGCACGTGCGGTGCGTGCTGGCGGATGTCATGGGCCTGTGCGGCGCTGGCAGCCAGCAGCAGGAATAGAACAGCAGGAAGCTTCATGGGGGGAGTCTCCAATTGTTACTATGTAACATTATGGACCATATCCCCACGACGCCCGCAAGGGCCCTGGCCCAGCCGCCAACTTCGGCACGCTGGCACCCCCGCTTCGATCTTGCCGGTGCCTGGCTGTCCCTGGCCTGCGCCGCCCACTGCATCGCCCTGCCCCTGCTGCTGGCCTTCGTGCCGGCAGCGATGATGGCGCTGCGCTCGTTCCAGCATCCCGGCCATGGCGCGATGACATTGCTGCTGATGATGTCGCGCTGGGAGTGGCTGTTCGCGCTGCTGGCCTCCTCGCTGGCCTTGGCGAGCACCTCGGCCGGGGTGCACCGGCATCGGCGCTGGCGGCCTGTGCAGCTGGCCTGCGCCGGCGCCATCCTGCTGCTGTCGGCCTCTCTGTATCTCCCGCTGAAGGAATCGCTGCTCTGGCATGGCGTAGTGACAGCCAGTGGTGGCGCGCTGCTGGCGTTCGCTCACATCGGCAATCGGCGCGCGCTGCGCAACCGCTAACACCGGCCGCAGGTCGGTTGGAACACGCCATCCACGCATGGCGTGGATCTACCGATGCGCTCGACGCAGCCAACGGTAGTGCCAGGCCGCTGGCCGGCAGCTGCGGTGATCCGGCAGGTGGGGAAAGCCGGCCAGCGGCCGGCTCTACCCTTCTCTATTCGTCGAACGGTCGCTGTCCCAGCGTCTGCGTCACGTGGTCGACGAAGCACGTGATGCGCGCGGCCAGCGCGGTGTTGCGGTAGTACACCGCATTGATCGGCTGCCGCACCTCCTGCGTCTGCTTGGCCAACAGCTGCACCAGGCGGCCCTCACGCCGATCCTGGCGGGTCAGGAAATCAGACAGGCAGGCGATGCCCAGCCCGGCCACCGCCATCTGCCGCAGCGTCTCGCCACTGGATGAAGCGATCGCCGGCGCGATCACGAAAGGCCCGCCATCGGCATCGTGCAGCGGCCACTCGTTCAATGAACTGGGCTGGGTAAATCCCAGCAGATCGTGCTTGCGCAGCTGCTCCACGCGTGTCGGCGTGCCATGCCGTCGCAGGTACTCGGGACTGGCGACGACGCGGATGCGGCTGTGGCCGATCGGCCGCGCATGCAGGGTGGAATCGCGCAGCACGCCGATGCGGAACGCCACGTCGGTGCGCTTCTCGATCAGGTCGGTGATGCCCTCGTTGGAATTCAGCTCCAGCTCGACCTGCGGGTAGCGCTCGCGGAAGCCCTCCAGCAACGGCACGATCACATGCAGCATGAACGGCGTGGCGGCGTCCACGCGCAGGCGCCCGACCGGCTGCAGCCGCCGCGCGGCCATCTGTTCCTCGGCCTCGTCCACCGTGGCCAGG
Source organism: Stenotrophomonas sp. CASM101 (assembly GCF_049384845.1). NCBI lineage: Bacteria > Pseudomonadati > Pseudomonadota > Gammaproteobacteria > Lysobacterales > Lysobacteraceae > Stenotrophomonas > Stenotrophomonas sp. CASM101. The sequence continues at coordinate 310,403 of NZ_JBMRFR010000002.1, forward strand.
ATCGTGCGCGCGTACTCCAGGAACGCCGCGCCTTCCTCGGTCAGCTCCAGCCGCCGCGTGGTCCGCCGCAGCAGCGTGGTCTGCAGCTTGTCTTCCAGCCGCGCCAGGGTGCGGCTGGTGGCCGAGATGGTCAGTTCCAGCGCCTCGGCCGCCGCCGTGATCGAACCACTGTCGACCACGGCCACGAAGGCCTTCAGCTCATCCAGGGTGGTTTTCATTTTTTACCTCGGCGCAAAAGCGCTTCCCGTATACACAGCTTAATCAACAAATGTAAAGCGCCCACACTTCGCCCTGTCCCGAGCCCACCGGCTCTCAACGAAGTCCCTGGAGTCCATCATGAGCCTTCCTTCCTTTGGCGTCGGCACCTTCCGCCTGACCGGCCAGACCGTCATCGACTCGGTGCGCAACGCCCTTGAGGTCGGCTACCGTGCGATCGATACCGCGCAGATCTATGGCAACGAAGCCGAAGTCGGCCAGGCCATCGCCGAATCCGGCGTCCCACGCGACCAGCTGTTCCTGACCACCAAGATCTGGGTGGACAACTACGCCGCCGACAAGCTGATCCCGAGCCTGCGCGACAGCCTGGCCAAGCTGCGCACCGACTATGTCGACCTGCTGCTGATCCACTGGCCGGCGCCGGGCAATGGCGTTGAACTGCGCGAATCCATGACCGCGCTGGCCGACGCCAAGACGCTGGGCCTGACCCGCCAGATCGGTGTGTCCAACTTCAACATCGAGCTGACCCGGCAGGCCATCGAGGTGGTCGGTGCCGGCGAGATCGCCACCAACCAGATCGAACTGAGCCCCTACCTGCAGAACCCGGCACTGACCACCTTCCTGCAGGACCAGGGCATCACCGTGACCTCCTACATGACCCTGGCCTACGGCAAGGTGCTGAAGGATCCGGTGCTGGCCGCCATCGCCGGCAAGCACCAGGCCACCGTGGCCCAGGTTGCGCTGGCGTGGGCGCTGCAGCGGGGTTACTCGGTCATCCCGTCCTCGACCAAGCGCGAGAACCTGGCCAGCAACCTGCTCGCCCAGGACCTGCGCCTGGATGCCGATGACATGGCCGCGATCGCCGCGCTTGACCGCAACGGCCGCGAAGTCGATCCGCCGGGCCTGGCCCCGGCCTGGGACTGAGGAGCCTCGCCATGGGCAGTGCGTTGGCGCGGCTGCAGGCCGGTGGTTTCAGCATCGGCATCGAAGCACCGCTGGACAATGACTGGACGCCGCTGGGCGAACAGGCACGACGCGCCGCGCGACGCCTGCCCGGCGAACCGGACCTGCAGCGCCATGCAGAACTGGCACGCTTGGCCGACCGCCTCGGCTTCCGTGCGCTGTGGGTGCGCGACGTACCGGTGTACGACCCAGCCTTCGGCGATGCGGCGCAGGTGTTCGAGGTATTCAGTTACCTCGGCTACCTGGCCGGCATCACCTATGACATCCTGCTGGGCACCGGTGCGGTGGTGCTGCCGATCCGTGAGCCGTTGCTGACCGTGAAGTCGGCGCGCAGCGTGCAGCGGCTGAGCGGAGACCGCCTGCTGCTGGGCGTAGCCAGTGGCGACCGCCCGGTGGAGTACCCGCTGTTCGGCCGCGATTTCGACACGCGGGGCAGCCGCTTCCGCGAGCAGATCGCATTGCTGCGCGAAGGCGCCGCCGCGCACCTGCCGCAGGGCTTGGACGTGCTGCCTGCGGTTGGCCCGGCCCTGCCGTTGTTCGTGGCCGGCCTGGCCCAGCAGCAACCGGCGTGGATCGGCCAGCACATGGATGGCTGCCTGGCCTACCCGGGCACGCCACAGGACCATGCGCAGCGCGTGGCGGCCTGGCGCGCCGTGGCCGGCAACAAGCCGTATGCCAGCTTCATCCACCTGGACCTGGTGGCCGATGCCGATGCCCCGCTGCAGCGCTGGCGCTTTGGGCTGCGCGGCGGCCGCAAGGCCCTGCTGGCCGAGCTGCACGCCATGCAGGCGGCCGGTGTCGACCACATCGGCCTGCAGTTCCGCCGCAACGAACGGCCGTTGGCCGAGACCTTCCACGAGATCGCCGAGTACGTGCTGCCGCACTTCCCGGCCCATGCCGACGCCGCTGCGCCGCATGCCCCGCTTGCCGCCCCCGCGACGGCCTGACAGTTACCGGAGCTTTGCCATGAAGATCAAGACCCTGGCCGCGCTTGCGCTGGCCACCCTGCCGCTGTCCTTCCAGGCCACCGCCGAGGACTGGTACCCCTCTGCCTACGGCGCCAACGACGAGATCGGCGCCGCCAACCTGCTCACCACGGACGTGGTCAAGCACGCGGTATCGCTGGTCAGGACCGGCAAGACCTATCCGCTGGCGGTGCCGGTGGACAAGAACCTGCCCGCGTTCCGCCACCGCAGCTTCCGCCTGTACAACGTGCAGGTCGGCCAGCAGGCCGGCACGTCGCTGGGCCCCAACAAGTTCACCTTCAACGATGAACTGGTGAACGCCTGGACCGGCGTTGGCACCCAGCTCAACGGCATCGGCCATATCGGCATCGACAACGTCTACTACAACGGCAGCAAGGCCGCCGACTTCGTCACCGTGGACGGCGTGCGCAAGCTCGGCGTCGAGAAGGTACCGCCGATGGTCACCCGCGGCGTCGTGCTGGACATGACCGCGTACTACGGCAAGGCGATCGTGCCCGGCGGCACCGAGTTCACCGTGGCAGACATCCAGGCCGTGCTGAAGAAGCAGGGCCTGAGCCTGCGCAAGGGCGACGTGGTGCTGTTCAACACCGGCTGGCTGGAACTGATCGGCAAGGACAACACGCAGTTCCTCGAAGTGGAGCCGGGTATCGGCATGGAGGCCGCGAAGTGGCTGGCCGACCAGGGCATCGTCGCCTTCGGTGGCGACACCTGGGCCTCGGAGGTCTACCCGAACCCGCACGGTGCCGAGGAGTTCCCGATCAACCAGTACATGCTGGCCAAGCGCGGCATCTACAACCTGGAGCTGATCGACAGCCGTGCGCTGGTGCGCGACAAGGCCTGGGAGTTCCTGTTCGTGCTCGGCCAGCCGCTGTACGTCGGCTCGACCCAGGTCAACATCAACCCGGTGGCGATCCGATGAGCGCCGCCTCCGCCCTGCCCTTGTTCGCCGGCCGTCGCTTCCGCGTCCGCTATGACGGCCTGGCCGCCGACAACGTCTACAGCGCCGATGGCCGCCACGTGCAGTACGCCATCGTCTCCGGCGCCTACGCCGGTGCGCAGGGCGACGCCGCCTGCGAGTGGCAACAGATCAGCGAAGGGGTCTATGCCATTTCGTGGCAGGAAGCCGATGGCGCTACGGTCGTGCATGTCGATGACTTCGTCGGCGGGCGTTCGCTGGCCTGGTTCACCGCCACCGATGGCAGTTTCCATCGCATGCAGGGGCCGTTGGCAGCGCTGTGATGCCGGCCTGCGGCCGACACTACCCCCTGCGGTCGGACAGCTTCGCGTGCCGCTCCGGTAGTGCCGGCCGCTGGCCGGCAACCCCGGTCTGCTCGAACACCCCGGCCACCCAGTCGATGAACACCCGCAAGCGCGGCGACGGCGTGCGGTTGCGCGGGTAGACCAGGCTCAACGGGCTTGGGGTCGGCGGCGCGTCCGGCAACAGCTCCACCAGCTGCCCGCGCGCGATATACGGGTCCATCCGGTAGCGCGGAGCCTGGATGATGCCCAGGCCCGCCAGCGCGGCGCCGAGGAACGCATCCGCACCGGACACACGCACCCGCGCCGGCAGCGGCACGTAGCGCACCTGCCCGCCCTGCTGGAACTCCAGCGGAATCAGCTGGCCGGTGGCGCTGGAGCGATAGCCGACCATCTGGTGGCCGTCCTGCAGGGCATCGATGCTGCCCGGCGCGCCCCTGACCTGCAAATAGCTTGGCGAGGCCACCGTCACCTCGCGCAGCATCGTCAACCGGCGCGCCGCCAGATCGCTATCGGCCAGCGTCCCCACCCGCAACGCCGCATCCACGCCTTCGCGCAGCAGATCGACATAGCGGTCGCCTTCACTGACGTCCAGCTCGATCTCCGGATAGCGCTGCAGGAATTCCGGCAGGTGCGGAAACAGCAGGTGCCGGCCCAGCGTGCCATGCACTTCAATGCGCAAGGGGCCGCGCGGCGGCGCGTCACGGAAGGCGGCCTCGGCATCGTCCATGTCGGCGATCAGGCGCAGGCAACGGCCATAGAAGGCCTCGCCTTCCAACGTCGGCACCACCAGCCGCGTGGTCCTGTGCAGCAGGCGCACGCCCAGCCGCTGTTCCAGCGCCTTGATCGCGTCGGTCACCGTGGCCCGCGGCAGGCCGAGGTCCTCGGAGGCCCGGGTGAAGCTACGGCGCTCGACGATACGGACGAAGGCGCGCATGGCCGTAAAGCGGTCCATTGTTCGGCTATCCGGATGATGTTGGCGGATTATGCAGGATTATCCGAACGTGCGATGGCGCGAACATGGCCCTGCGCCGCTCCGGCGCGCCCCAGTGGAAGCCACCATGACCCTCTCCCCCGCCCGCTCTGTCGCTCTGGTCACCGGCGGCTCCCGTGGCATCGGCGCGGCCATCTCCCGCCGCCTGGCCGCCGATGACCACGCGGTCGCGATCAACTATGCGGGCCGCCGCGACGACGCCGAAGCCTTGGCGGCCGAACTCAACGCAGCCGGCGCGCAGGCCATCGCGCTGCAGGCCGATGTGGCCGATCCGCAGGCGGTCTACCAGCTGTTCAACGCCATCGAGGCCCGTTTCGGCGGCATCGACGTGGTGGTCAACAGCGCCGGCGTATTGCAGCTGGCGCCGCTCGCCGACACCGACGACGCCCTGTTCGAGCGGGTGATCGGCATCAACCTCAAGGGCGCCTTCAACGTGCTGCGCGAAAGCGCGCGACGGGTGCGCGACGGCGGGCGCATCATCACGCTGTCCACCAGCGTGGTCGGGACCCGGCTGGAGAACTACAGCGTGTATGCGGCCAGCAAGTCGGCGGTGGAGACCATGGGCGCGATCCTCAGCAAGGAGCTGCGCGGGCGCAACATCACCGTGAACGCCGTGGCGCCGGGCCCGACCGCCACCGATCTGTTCCTGGATGGGAAATCGCCCGAGCTGATCGAGCGGTTGGCGAAGATGAACCCCCTGGAGCGGCTGGGTACGCCGGAGGACATCGCCGGTGCGGTGGCGTTCCTGGTTGGTGCCGATGGCGGGTGGATCAACGGCCAGGTGCTGCGCGCCAATGGCGGGATGGTGTAGTCCGCACAGGTGGCATCCACGCATGGCGCGACGCCCTTGTAGAGCCGAGCCCATGCTCGGCTGCTCTTCGCGCAAACGCCAGAAGCAGCCGAGCATGGGCTCGGCTCTACAGGTAGGTCAGGCGATGCGCGCCTCGCGGCGGCGATGCACCCAGTAGTACAACGTGGGCAGTACCAGCAGGGTCAGCAGCATCGCCGACAGCAGGCCGCCGATCACCACCACCGCGAGCGGCTTCTGGGTCTCGGCACCGATCGCATGCGAGGTGGCCATCGGCAGCAGGCCGAACATCGCCAGCAGTGCGGTCATCAGCACCGTGCGCAGGCGCTGCAGCGAACCCTGCACCACGGATTGCAGCAGGTCCATGCCCTGCTCGCGCAGCTGGGCGAAGCGGCTGAGCATCACCACGCCGTTCAGCACCGCTTGCCCGAACAATGCAATAAAGCCGATTGCCGCCGACACCGACAGCGGAATGCCGGTCAGCCACAGGGCCAGGATGCCGCCGATCATCGCCAGTGGCACGTTGGCCAGGATCAGCGCGGCGCTGCTGATGTCCTTGAAGGCATCGAACAGCAGCACGAAGATGATCAGCACCGACAGCGGAATCACCCAGGCCAGGCGCTTCATCGCACGCTGCTGGTTCTCGAACTCGCCGGACCACTCCAGTCGGTAGCCTTCCGGCAGCTGTACGCTGGCATCCACGCGCTTGCGCATGTCAGCCACCACGCTACCCATGTCGCGGCCGGCGATGAAGATGCTCACCGCCTTCACCCGCTGTGCGTTCTCGCGCGAGATGTTGATCGCGCCGCTGGCCATGCGGAAGTCGGCCACGTCGGACAGTGTCACGGTGTGGCCATCGCCGATGCCAACCGGCACCGTACGCAGCCGCTGCAGGTCACGATCGGCATCGTCCAGGCGCAGGGTGATCGGGAACCTGCGGTCCCCCTCCCACAGCTCGCCGACCTGGCGCCCGCCCAGTGCGGTCTCGATCACCTCGTCGATGTCGCGCACGTTCAGGCCATAGCGCGCAGCGCGGTCGCGATCAATCTCGATCTGCAGCTGCGGCAACGAGCCGTCGCGGTCGATGAAGGCGCTCTCCACGCCCTCCACGCCGCGTACCTGCCCGAGGATCGCCTGCGCCTGCTGGTTCAACACGTCCAGATCCGAGCCGCTGACCTTGATCACGACCTGGCCCTTGATCTGCGAGATGCTCTCCAGGATGTTGTCGCGCACCGGCTGCGAAATCGAGAACTCGGGGCCCGGAATGCGCTGCTCCAGCGTGCGCTGCAGGTCGCTCACCAGCTGTCGCTTGTCCACGCTTTTCGGCCATTCCTTCTCCGGCTTCAACGCCACCAGCGCCTCGATCTGGTTGGCGCCCTTGGCATCGGAGCCGTCTTCCGGGCGTCCCAGCTTGGCCACCACCGTCGATACCTGCGGGAACGTGCCGACCAGTTCGCGGATGCGCCGCGACTGCTGCTGCGCTTCGGCCAGGCTGGTGCTGGGGTCTAGCGTGGCGGTCAGCCAGATCGAGCCTTCGTCCAGCTCGGGCAGGAACTCCGATCCCAGGCGGGTGCCCAGCGCCAGCGTGCCCACCAGCAGCGCGACTGCGGTCAGTACCACCGCACGCGGGCGGGCCAGTGCGCGCTCCAGGACCGGCCGGTACCAGCCGGTCAGGCGGTCCATCAGCGGATTGCCGTCGCGCATGCGGTCGCGCCGCAGCCACCAGTAGCAGAACAACGGCACCACGGCCAGCGCCAGGATCAGCGCGCCGATCAATGCCGAGGTCACCGAGTACGCCATCGGCGCGAACATGCGGCCCTCCTGGCGCTGCAGGGTGAAAATCGGGATATGCGCGGCGATGATGATCAGCATCGAGAAGAACGTCGGCCGCCCCACTTCCGACGCTGCCGAAAGAATGGTCGAGAACCGTGTCTTACGATCGGCCGCAGGTGGCAGCTTCGACAATCGCGAGACGATGTGCTCGGTCACGATCACCGCGCCATCGATGATGATGCCGAAGTCCATCGCACCCAACGACAGCAGGTTGGCCGGCACGCCCCACAGATGCAGGCCAAGGAAGGTCGACAGCAGCGCAAGCGGCATCATCGCCGCCACGATCAGCGCGGCACGGGCGTTGTACAGGAACAGCCACAGCACCAGGAACACCAGCACCGCGCCTTCCAGCAGGTTGCTGAAGACGGTTTTCAGCGTGGTCGAGACCAGCCACGAGCGGTCGTAGAACGGCTCGATGCTGACCCCGGCCGGCAGCTGGTTCGCCTCGATCTCGGCGATGCGCGCATGCAGGGCGTCGAGCACGTCGGACGGGTTCTCGCCCTTGCGCATCAGCACCATGCCGAACACCGCATCGTCGTTGTCATCCTGGCCGACCAGGCCCTGCCGGGGCAGGCCGGTATCGGCGATGCCAGCCAGGTCGCGCACCAGGATCGGCGTGCCACTGCGCTGCGCCACGACCACGTTGCCGATGTCGGCCGGCGAACGCATCAGTCCCACGCCGCGGATCAGGAACTGCTGCTGGCCACGTTCCACGTAGCCGCCGCCCGCGTTCGAGCTGCCCTTCTCCAGCGCCTCGGCGAACTCACCCAGGCTGATGCCGCGGTCACGCAGCTTGTCCAGGTCCGGCTTGACCTGGAACGTACGCGCGAAGCCACCGAAACTGATCACATCGGCTACGCCCGGCACGGTGCGCAGGCTGCGCTCCATCGTCCATTCCTGCACGGTGCGCAGCTGGGTCGGCGTCAGGTGCGGGCCTTTCAGCACGTACCGGTAGATTTCGCCCACCGCCGAGCTCATCGCCTCCAGCTCCGGCGTCACCCCTTCGGGCAGCTCCACGCCCTGCAGGCGTTCCAGCACCTGCTGGCGCGCGAAGTAATCGTCGGCCTTGTCGTCGAAGGTCAGGATGATCATCGACAGGCCGAACTGCGTATGCGAGAACACCCGCACCGAATGCGGGATGCCGGACAACGCCACCTCCAGTGGCATCGTCACCTCGCGCTCGACCTCTTCGGCGGCACGGCCCGGGTGCAGCGACACCACGGTCACCTGGGTGTCGGACACATCCGGGAAGGCTTCCACCGGCAGTACGCGGAACGCGGCAATGCCAGCACCCATGAACAGCAGCAGTGCCAGCATCACCATCAATGGCTGGCGCAGGCAGTAGGCAATCAGGCGATCGATCATGGGGCGGCGTGCCCCGTGCCGGTGCTGGCGGCGGCCGGTGCGCTGTCCGCCAGCTGCTGCAGCAGCAGGCCGCCTTCTACCACCACCCTGGCGCCTGCGGCCAGGCCCTCACGCACCCACAGCCGGCCATCGCCCAGCTCCTCGGCATGCACCGCGTGACGCACGAAGCGGCCCTTGCCCTCCTCCACGAACACCACCTGCTTGCCGTCGATCAACAACACGGCCGCATCGGGCAGCGAGACACCGCCCTCGGCCGGCAACGCCACCTGGGCGCGCACGTACTGCCCCGCCTTGAAACCGCGTGCGCGGTTGTCCAGCTCGGCGCGCGCCTGCACCACGCGGCGTTCGCTGTCGACGAAGTCATCCACGTGCTGCAGGGTCGCCTGCAGCGGCTGTCCATCGGCCCCGGGCACGCTCACCTGCATGCCCGCCTTCAAACGTCCGGCCAGGCCCTCCGGTACATCCAGCTGCAACCACAGGCGGTCCGGATCGCCAATCACCGCCAATGGCCGTTCGCTGTCGGGGCTGACCGCCATGCCCGGGCTCATCCGCCGCTCCACCAGCACGCCATCGATCGGCGCGCGCAACGGCAGGCGCTGATCGACGTGCTGGCCATTGCCATAGGCCTTGGCGAAGGCGGTGGCACGCGCTTGATCGGCCTGGCTGCCGGCGAAATTGGCCTCGGCCTCGTCCAGTTCGCGGCCCGACGCCACACCTGCCGCATGCAACTCGCGGGTGCGCTCCAGCTCCTTGCGCGCCTGCTGCAGCTGGGCACGGCCGCGCACGCCCTCCGCCTGGGCGTGGCCGAATTCGGGCGAAGTGATCCAGGCGATCACCTGGCCCGCCTTCACTTTCTGCCCCGGCTGTGCCTCGATACGCGCCACCTGCCCGGCCAACGGCGTACGCAGCGCGCTGGAGCGCGTCTCGTCCCAGACCACCCGGCCCGGCAGCTGCAGGCTGGCGCTGGCGCCGGCGGTGACCGCCTCGCTGCGTAGCACGTCCAGCTGGCGGCTACCGGCAGGAAACTGGATCTGGCCAGCACTGACCTTCGGCGCGTCCTCGGTATACGACGCCGGTTCGCGGCCGCAGCCGCCCAGCAGGGCCAGCGCCAGCAAGGCCGGCAACACGGCCTGTCGCGCCTGCGGTCGATAAGCGACGGTGGACTTCATCGGGACTCTCCTTCAGCAACGGATGTGGCCGCTTCCCAGCGCGCCAGAGCAATGGCATGGTCGGCACGCGCTTCAATCAACGCGGCCTCGAACTCGCGCCAGCTGCGGCGCGCATCCAGCAGATCGGTCAGGCTGGCGGCGCCGCGGCGGTAGGCCAGCTCGATGCCCTGCACCGCCCTGCGTGCGGCGTCGGACTGCAGTCCTTCGTAGTCGCTCCGGCGCTGCGCGGCGGACTGGGCGCTGGCCTGCAACTGGTCCAGTTCGGCACGCGCTTGGCGCTGCAGCACCTGCAGCTCCAGCGCGGCGCTGTCACGGTCGGCCTCGGCACGCTGGATCGCGCCGCGTGCACGTGACGGGCCGCCGAGCGGAATGGTCAATGACACTCCCCAGGTGACACCGCTGATGTCGGTCGGCTCGCGCTCGGCCTCCACACCCAGCTGGATGTCGCGATGGCGCTCACTGCGCGCCAGTGCCACACCGGCGTCGGCCGCGGCCAGGCGCGAACGTGCCGCGCGCAGATCGGCACGCTGCTGTGGGTCGAACGCACGCGTATCGACCCTGCCCGCGGGGTCTGGCCACGGATCATCGGCGCTGAGGTCATGGCTGTCGTCGCGGCCGAGCAGCAGCCCCAGCGCATGCCGTGCATCGCGCAGATCCAGGGCCGCCTCGCGCGCCGCATCGGCCACCGCCAGGTCGTCCACTGCCAGCCGCGCGCGGTCGACCGGCGCCATCGCCCCGGTGGCAACCTGCTTGTCCGCCGCCGCCATCTGCTCGGCCGAACTCTGGCGGTTGGCATCGGCAATCTGCGCCCGCTCCTGTGCGCCCTTCAGAGCGAAATAGGTTTCATGCAGCGCCACCTGCTGGCGGCGCCGCGCATCGAGCATCTCCAGCCCGGCCACTTCCAGCAGCGCATCGGCCTGGCGGATACGCAACGCACGCTTGCCACCGCGCTCCCAGGTCCAGCCCAGGCCCACGGTGCTGTCCACCCGCTTGTCCTGCCAGCGTCCGGAGCCGATGCCATGCTTGGGGCTGATCTTGCTGGTGCCGATCGACAACTCGGTCGCCGGGCGCAACGCCGCCGTCTGCACATCGCCCTGCACGCCGCGCAGCTCCAGTGCCGCCGCACGCAGGTCCGGGTTGTGTGCTTCCATGGCGCGCTGCGCTTCCTGCAGGGACAGCGCCGAAGCCGCAGGCGCGCACGAAAGGGCGGCCAGCAGGGCCGCAAGACAACGGGAGAAATTCATGCACGTCACGGTAAGGTGATGCACTTGCGCCAAACTTGCCCCAACCTTGCACGAAGCTTGCAATGCGAATCCTGCTGATCGAAGACGACGCCGCTCTGGCCGATGGACTGATCCGCGCCCTGCAGGGCGCCGGCCATCTGTGCGACCACCTTTCGCGCGGGCTGCACGCGCCGGCTGCACTGGCCAGCGTGCCGTATGACGTGATGGTGCTGGACCTTTCATTGCCTGACGTCGATGGCCTGAACCTGCTCTCTCGCCTGCGCAACGACGGCGTCACCCTGCCGGTGCTGATCCTGACCGCGCGCGACGGTGTGGAGGACCGCATCCTCGGCCTCGACCGGGGTGGCGACGATTACCTGGCCAAGCCATTTGCACTCGGTGAGCTGGAGGCGCGCCTGCGTGCGCTGTCACGCCGCCGAAGCGACGCACCGGCAAAGAAGCGGCTGGGCCGGTTGTGCTTCGACAGCATCCGCAATGAAGTGCAGGTGGAAGGCCAGCGCATCGAACTGACCGCGCGCGAGCTGTCGCTGGTCGAGGCACTGATGCAGCATCCCGGCCGCACCGTCACCAAGCAGCGCCTGTTCGACGCGCTGTACAGCTGGGATCACGAGGCCAACCTGTCGGTGATCGAAGTGCACGTCAGCCGCCTGCGCCGCAAGCTGGAGCAGGCACGCGCCGGCGTCGGCATCCGCATGTTGCGTGGCCTGGGGTATCGGCTGGAGGCCGGGGGTGACTGAGCGCGTGCACAGCCTGCGGGGGCTGCTGCTGCGCCGCCTGTGGCTGCCCCTGCTGGTGCTGCTGCTGTGCAGCGCAGTCGGTTCGTTCGCGCTGGCCCGCTTCTACGCCGGCCAGGTCTATGACCGCTGGCTGCTGGATTCGGCGATGTCGTTGTCCGAGCTGGTGAAGGTGCAGGACGGGCGTGCCTCGATCGAGATCACGCCTGCAGTGTCGCGCATGTTCACCTGGGATACCGCTGACGAAGTGCATGGCGAAGTGGTCGACGCCGCGGGCGGGCGCCTGTATGGCGACCTGCCCGAAGCGCTGCCCCGCCCCGCGATCGCTGCCGGCAGCGACGATGCCGTCTACTACGACGCGCGCCTGCGTGGGCAGCCGGTGCGCATGGTCGAAGTCGTGGTCAGCGCCGGGCCGGGCCACGATATCCGCCTGCGCGTGGCCGAGACGCTGCGCAAGCGCCACCGCCTGGAGCGCAAGCTGCTGCTGGCCAGCATCCCGTTCCAGGCCGCGATCCTGGCGCTGGCTGCGTGGCTGGCCTGGTCCGGTACCGGCGCGGCTGCACGCCACGCCAACCAGGTGGCACGGCGGTTGGCCAGCCCACGCCCCGACCCGCTGGCGCCGCTGGAGCCGGCGCAGGAGGCGCCGCGCGAACTGTGGCCGGCGGTGGAGGCCTACAACGCCCTGCTGCAGCGACTGGACGCCATGCAGGCCGCGCAACGGCGCTTCGTCAGCAACGCCGCGCACCAGCTGCGCACGCCGCTGGCGGCAATGCAGGTGGAGCTGGAGAGTTCATTGCGGCAACAGGATCCGCAGTCCCAGCAGCTGGCGCTGTCAGGCACGCTGGCCGGTTTGGCGCGGCTGCAGCACCTGGTCAACCAACTGCTGATGCTCAGCCGTTCGGAAGATCCCCATGGCAGCGTACTGCCGCTGCAGCCGCTCGACCTGGCCGCGCTGGCGCGGGGCGTGGTCGAGCGCTACGCCGACCGTGCGTTGGCGGCGGGCGTGGACCTGGGTTACGACGGACCCGACGACGGCGTGCAGGTACAAGGCGATCCGCAGCTGTTGCGCGAGGCACTGGGCAACCTGCTGGACAACGCGCTGCGCTACGGCGCCGTGCCCGGCGTGATCACCCTGGGACTACAGCGGGATGCCGAGGGCGTGCAGGTGTGGGTGGACGATGACGGTACAGGCATCGCCGAAGCCGAACGCGCGCGCGTCACGGAACGCTTCTACCGGGCGAGCAGCAAGGGCGACGGCTGCGGGCTGGGGCTGGCGATCGTGGCCGAGATCGCGCAGCGGCATGGCGCGACCTTGATGATTGATACCGCCCCGATCGGCGGTGCGCGGGTGGGGTTGCGGTTTCGCTGACCTTTGTCGAATTGCCCTTGTAGAGCCGAGCCCATGCTCGGCTGCCGTTGACGCGATACCTGGGCCGAGCATGGGCTCGGCTCTACAGGTTCCAGGTCACCCGTGAAGCGTGCCGACCAAGGTCGGCACCTACCGAGTGCGCGTCATCGGCTCATCGAATAGGGCGCCTGCGCGTCCTGCCCCGGCCAGTCCTTGTTCGGCTCGGCCTGCATGCTGAAGCGCAGCTCGCCACCTGCCAGGATCTCGTCATGGCGCAGGAAGGTGCGCTGCAGCGGCTTGCCGTTGAGGCTCACGTTGCCGACGTAGGTGTGCCTGTCATCCAGCCCATCGGCCACGATGGTGAACGCCTTGCCGTTCGGCAGGCGCATCGCGGTCTTAGGCAGGAACGGGCGGCCGAGGATGTACTCGCCCGAGCCCGGGGCCACCGGATAGAAGCCCAGCGCGGTGAACACGTACCAGGCCGACATCTGGCCGACATCATCGTTGCCGGCCAGCCCATCGGGGCGGTCGGCATACTGGGTGTCCATGATCTGCTTCAACCGCGCCTGGGTGCGCCACGGCTGACCTGCATACGAATACAGGTAGGCCACGTGGTGGCTGGGCTCGTTGCCGTGCGCATACCAGCCGATCAGGCCGGTGATGTCTTCCATGTGCTCGAAGATGGACGGATCCACCTTGGCGTTGAATACATCGTCCAGGCGCGCGAGCAGCTTGTCGCTGCCACCGTGCGCTGCTGCCAGTCCGGCAACATCCTGCGGCACGTACCACGAATACTGCCAGGCGTTGCCTTCGGTGTAGTCGGTGCCATAGCCGCTGGCGCTGGGGTCGAACGGAGTGCGGAAGCTGCCATCGCGCTTGCGCGCACGCATGAAGCCGGTGTCCTTGTCGAAGGCATTGCGCCAGTTGCCGGCACGCTTGTCGAAGGTCGCCGCCACATCGGTCTTGTCCATCGCCTGCGCCATGCGCGCGATGGTCCAGTCATCGAAGGCGTACTCCAGCGTCTTGCTGGCGGCCTCGCCTTCCTCGTCGATCGGCACATAGCCCAGCTCGCGGTATTGCGCGATGCCGTCATAGGGGCCGTAGTTGGCAGTCTCGATCATCGCCTTCAGTGCCTTGTCGGCGTCGAAGCCACGAATGCCCTTCACGTAGGCATCGGCAATCACCGGCACCGCGTGGTACCCGATCATGCACCAGTCTTCCAGGCCATGGAACGACCACACCGGCAGCATGCCGTAGGGGCTGTGCTCGTGGTGGGCCAGCATCGAATTGACGAAGTCGCTGTTGCGCTTCTCCGGCTGCACCAGCGTCAGCAACGGGTGCAGCGCACGGTAGGTGTCCCACAGCGAGAACGTGGAATAGTTCGTGTAGCCCTCGGCCTTGTGCACGGCATTGTCCGGCCCGCGGTACTGGCCATCGGCATCCATGAACAGCGTCGGCCCCAGCAGGGTGTGGTACAGCGCGGTATAGGCACTGCGGCGGGCGTGCTCGGGCGCATCGATATCGAGCACCGACAGCGCCTGCGTCCATTCCTGTTTCGCCTGCGCACGCACGCGATCGAAATCAAAGTCGGCCACTTCCGCGTCGATGTTGGCAATGGCGCCGGCTTCGCTGACCGGCGAGATCGCGACCTTGACCACCAGCGGTGCATCCAGCTTGCCGAATGCGAAGGTACCGACCAGCTGGCGGCCCTCGACCTGTGCGCGCTGCGCTGGATCCTTCTCGCCCGGCGGCGGGAAGCCCTTGTAGACGATGTCCTGCTCGGTGTTGTGCAGCTCATGCCCGGAAAGCGGCCGCGAGAAACGCATCGCGAAGTACAGCTGGCGACCCGGCGCCCAGCCGCGCGTCTCCCGGAAGCCGGTCACGGTACCATCGGCGCGCACCCGCACCCGCGACCACAGCACCTTGCCCGGGTAGTCGTACATGCTGGTGCGCATGTCCAGCAGCACCTTGGCGTCGGCGCCCCTGGGGAAGGCGTAGCGATGCACGCCCACGCGCGCACTGGTGGTCAGCTCGGCGCGCACCTTGTAGTCGTCCAGGGTGACGGCGTAGTAGCCCGGCTCGGCCTTCTCATCGTCATGGCGGAAGCGAGAGGCATAGCCGCTGCCCGGCTTCTCAGGATCGCCACGCTCCAGGGCGGGACTGCCGGTGAACGGCATCAGCAGGATGTCGCCCAGATCGGAATGGCCAGTGCCGGAAAAATGCGTGTGCGAGAAGCCGACGATGCTGCTGTCGTCGTAGCGGTAGCCGGCTGCCCAGCCATAGGCCTTTTCGCGTGGCTGGATGCGTGTGTCCGGGCTGAGCTGGACCATGCCGAACGGCACCGTGGCACCCGGGTAAGTGTGGCCTTCACCACCCGTACCAATGAACGGGTCGACCGAGGCATAGGCCTTGTCGGCGGCGGTTCTGGCAGGCGCGGCCGACGCCAGGCCGGAAGCGAGCATCGCCGTGGCGGCGACAGCGATCAGGAGACGACGGTCCAGCGTGGGCATCGGCATTTGGATCGATTCAGGCGATAGCCGGATCCTAGCACCCGGCCTGTCACGCCGCATGCTGCAGTGCGACTGCCCGGTGTCCCGAACCGGGTTTACTCTTCAACCGGGAAGTGCGCTCTGCAACGACATGAGATCCGCGCTGTCCAGCGGCCTTACCACCCGCGCGATCTCTTCTCCATCGCGCAGCAGCACCACCGTCGGCCACAGCTTCACCTTGAACGCTCGCCCCAATGGTCTTCCCTTGCCATCCTCGATCTTCCAATGCGGCAGATCGTTCGCTTCGACAAAGGCCTGCAACGCGGGCTGCGCGGCCTGGCAATGACCACACCAGGGCGCACCGAACTCCAGCACCTGCCAGCCAGGCTGCGCCGCCACCTCCGCAGAGGTGGGCTCGTTCGCAAGGTGATCACGCATGAACGGCATGAGCGCTACGCCGCCAGTGCCTTCTGGATGTCTTCCAGCGGCGCGTTGGTCAGATCCTTGGCAATATCCCCGAGCAATCGCGCCTGGACCTCTTTATGCAGCAGCGGACGAATGCGGCCCAGCGTGGTCGGGTCGGCGATCAATACCAGGTGCGCATAGCGGTTCTTCAAGGCATCTTCGTTGAGCTGTTCGGCCACCTGCTTGGCGAACGTGGCCTCATTGAGCTGCGAGACCGACATGTCCTTCGGCACGGCACCCGCAGGCCCCTGCCCGGATACACCCTGCTCGCTGATGTCCTGCAGGCGCAGTTCGCCTTCCTGCTTCAGGGTCAACTGGTGGTTGCTGCCCACGTTGGTGAACACCCGCGCCGAACCACCGTCGGCTACCACTATCAGGGTTCCTTCGGGAATCGTCCGCGCCATTGCATCCTCCATCAATCCGAAAAGTGGCTGTGCGCTCCACCTTATGCACGCCGATGTCACCAGAGCGGGTACAGGATGTGATCCCGTCATCGCAATCTGCAATCAGCGCTAAATTTGTCCACCTGCCTGCCGCTATGGCTTCCATCATCGCGAGGAACGTCTGTGTACGCTGGCTCACTGTTCCACGTCTGCTTTGCCACCAGCCTGGCCATTGCCGGCTGTGCCGGTTGCATCCACCAGTTCCTGCAGGGCCAACCGTTCTTCGCCCTGGCCATCATGCTCTCGGTGCTCACCATGATCGGCGCCGCACTGGTCACGCGGAAACTGGCACTGCCGGGCGCCTTGGCGATGGCCTGCACGGTGTTCGGTTTGGTGGCGAAGTCGGCCTGAGCCTTCTGAACAGGCGAGGTGGAACACAGCGTGCAGATCGGCCTGCTTCGCTGCATGCTCACGCCGATGCCGTTATGATGAACGGATGATCGACACGACCCACTACGTGACGGGCGCACCTGTTACGTGGGAAGCACTGCCGACCGGCGCTTCGCTTGCCACGAATGCTCCCGCCCTGCATTTCCATCGCCTCGCGCTGGATCCCGGCGGATGACGCCAGCAGGCGCTCTGCCTGCACCCCTGCGCTGATGTGATACCTGGCCGCTGACTGCGCGGCCGCTGTGATCCCGTTTTCGCGTCTCCGCCCCTGCGGCGGTGCTTTGCCGTGCGCGTGGCGTTGCGCCTGCACACATTCCCCGGCCCCCACGCCGCCTTCCGATGCCCCTGCGCCACTTGCGCCTGCATCGCCGTTTCCGATTTCCGGGACACACCACAGCACCCATTCCCCTATTCCATACCTACAAGGGAGCCCCTATGCAGGACACGCCCGATTCCCATGCCCACTTCGGCTGGTTCAAACGCCGCCGCCACCTGAAGGTCGATGAGATCACCGTCGTCGACAAGCCCATGCTCAAGCGCGCCGTGGGCGCCGCCGCACTTGGCAATGCCATGGAGTGGTTCGACTTCGGTGTCTACGGCTATCTGGCCGTCACCATCGGCCAGGTGTTCTTCCCGTCCAGCAACCCCACGGCACAGGTGATCGCCGCCTTCGCCACCTTCACCGTGGCATTCCTGGTGCGTCCACTCGGCGGCCTGGTGTTCGGCCCGCTCGGCGACCGTTATGGGCGCCAGAAAGTGCTGGCGTTCACCATGATCCTGATGGCGCTGGGCACGTTCTCGATCGGCTTGATTCCCTCCTACGAGCGCATCGGAATCTGGGCACCGGTGCTGTTGCTGCTGGCACGTGTGGTGCAGGGATTCTCCACCGGCGGCGAGTACGGCGGTGCGGCCACCTTCATCGCCGAGTATTCCACCGACCGCAACCGCGGCCTGATGGGCAGCTGGCTGGAGTTCGGCACGCTGGGCGGCTACATCGCCGGCGCCGGAACCGTGACCGCGCTGCACATGCTGTTGAGCAGCGGACAGATGCTGGACTGGGGCTGGCGCATTCCATTCCTGGTGGCCGGCCCGCTGGGCCTGCTCGGCCTGTACATGCGCATGAAACTGGAGGAAACGCCGGCCTTCCGCGCCTTCGCCGAGGAAGCCGAGAAGCGCGAGCACGACCGGCCCGGGCTCGCCGCGCTGTTCCAGGTACATGGCCGCCAGTTGCTGGTCTGCATGGGCCTGGTGCTGGTGTTCAACGTGACCGACTACATGCTGCTGACCTACATGCCCAGCTACCTCAGCGTCACCATGGGCTATGCCGAGAGCAAGGGCCTGCTGCTGATCATCATCGTGATGCTGGTGATGATGCCGCTGAACATCGTCGGCGGATTGTTCAGTGACAAGCTTGGCCGTCGCCCGATGATCATCGGTGCCTGCATCGCGCTGCTGGTGCTGGCCCTACCCTGCCTGCTGCTGATCGGCAGCGGCAACGACTGGCTGATCTTCCTCGGCCTGATGCTGCTGGGCCTGGCACTGGTGTGCTTCACCAGCTCGATGCCGTCCACGCTGCCGGCGCTGTTCTATACCCCGGTGCGCTACAGCGCACTGTCGATCGCCTTCAATGTGTCGGTGTCGCTGTTCGGTGGCACCACGCCACTGGTGACCGCATGGCTGGTGGAACGTACCGGCGATCCGCTGGTGCCGGCCTACTACCTGATGGGCGCGGCAGTGATCGGCCTGGTCACCATGCTGTTCGTGAAGGAGACCGCTGGCCTGCCGCTGCGCGGTTCACCGCCGGCGGTCGGCAGCGACAAGGAAGCCGCCGCACTGCTGAAGAGCGATGTGCCGGTGACGGTGGACCCGACCTTGCCGCCGCTGCCGGAGACTGCGGAGCCTGAGCAGGTAAAGCCGGCCTGAGGCTCGGCGAAGCCGGCGTTGTTGTACGGCCAAGCCCGCGCGCGGCTGCCTTTCGAGGGATCAGCCGAGCGTGGGCTCGGCTCTACAACGTACGCGCCCTCAATCGCGCGCAGCGTTCAAATCCATCGCACGCATCACGATGGGTTTGGCCCAGTCCGGCGTGTGCAGCAGCTCGGCCACCGAGACCGGGTACTGCAGCTGGCCGTGCGCCATCGCCAGCACCGGCAGCGGCTCGACGCAGCCGTCGGCGCCGGCGGGAGCGCTGTTGTCGTAGACATGCAGCTCGGCCAGGTGTGGCAGCAGTTCCAGCAGGTTCTCGCGTGCCGAATCGAAGCGGGCGTGGATCTTCTCCACCGGAATGTCATGGCCGCCGGCGGCCACCCGCGCTGCAACACGGGCAATGTGCAGGTCCACCGTGGCCAGGCCACAGAACCAGATCGCGACGTGATGGTGCTCGCAGGCCTCGCGCAGCAGGCGCGGAACGGTGTTGCCGCCCAGCGTGGTCTCGAAGGCGAAGTCCGTGCCATCGGCCATGGCCTGGCGCAGGCGGCGGGTGCCTTCCTGCCAGGCCTCGGCATTGGCGTCGGGCAGCGGCCAGCCCGCCTCTACCAGGCGGCGGGTGAACGAATCGGGGTTGAACCAGCCCAGCCCTTCGGCTTCCAGCCAGGTTCCCAGCAGCGAACTCTTGCCGGCGCCGTTGACGCCGGCCAGCACCAGGATCCGCCCCATCGGTCAGAGCGGACGGCCGAGGGTGACCTTGCGGCCGCGGCGGATCGGCTGGCCCAGCACCTTGCCCAGCCCCTCACCGCGCTGCAGGCCAGCCAGGGTCTGGTCGAATTCGCCGCGCAGGCGCAGCAGTTCTTCACTGCGCTCACCGGCATCGCTGCCGGCGGCCTTGGCCAGCAGCTCCTGGTAGGTGCGGATGTCCACGATCACCGCTTCGGGGTGGTTGTGGTTGGTGATGACCAGCGCCTGCTTCTCGCGCACGGTACGCATCAGGCTCGGCCAGCCCCGGGTCTTCACAGACGAGGCCGGGGCCTTCTCAAGTCCAGGCAGATCCAGTGGCAGGGTCATGGCACGGCTCCAGGCAGAAGTGGATAATGGCGACTATACCCAATTTGGCCAAATTGGATATAAATGCCGTTTCACGCGCCGGAGCCGGTCTGTGGCGCATCGGTCTGCAGCAGGCTGTCACGCTCGCGCAGTGGGAAGCGGATCCAGGCATCCAGCCCCTGCGGATCGAAGTGCAGTTCACCACTGCCGGCCAGCTCATAGGGCACGCGCTGCTCGATCAGCGCACGGCCCAGGCCGCGCTGGCGCGGCAGCTCCCAGTCTTCCACGGCGGCATGGCGTTCACACCAGTGCAGGCCCAGCCATGGCTGTCCGTCCTGCACCTGCAGGTGCCAGGACACGTCGATCCGGCCATCCTCATGGGTCAGCGCACCATGCCGCAGGGCGTTGGTCGCCAATTCGTGGATCGCCAGGGACAGCACTTCGGCCGCCTTCGGTGGCAGCAGCACATCCTCGCCCTGCAGGCGATAGGCGGCGGTGACCGGCGTCTGCGCTGCGATCTCCTCATCGAGCATGCCACGCAGGCAGACCCCGGCATTGGCGCCACGGGTAAGCAGGCTCTGCGTGCGCGCCAGCGACATCAATCGTCCGCACAACCGTTCAGCGTAATCATCCACACTGCTGACCGACTCACGGGTCCGCCAGGCAATGGCATGGATGGTCGACATGATGTTGCGCACCCGGTGCTGCAGTTCGGCCAGCAGTACCGATTGGCGCTCGGTGGCACGCTTGAGATCGTCGATGTCCACAGCGATGGCGAATACGCCCGTCACCTCGCCGTCTGCATCGCGCAGCGGCGCGGCGGCCACACGGGTCCAGCGCGCGCGCCCGTCGTCATGCTTGAACTGGAACTCCAGCCCGGGCACTACCGTCTCACCGCGCAAGGCCCTGGCTATGGCGAAATCCCTGGGTTCGATGCGCGAGCCGTCGGGGTGCCATCCCTGCCAGCGGTGGTGGTTGGGCAGATCCGTGGAGGGCACCTTGCCGGTGGGAAGGTAGGTGCGCATCTGGTCGTTGGAGAGCTGCAGGCACCCCTCGGCATCGACGATGCAGACGCCCACCGGCAGTACCTTGAAGGCCAATGCCAGGCGGCGGTCCGCCTCCCGCCGCTTCTGCTCTTCGCGTTCGCGGGCCGACTGGGCCACATGCGCCGCCGTCGTCTCGAACATGGTGACCAGCACGCCGCTGACGCGCCCCTCTTCGCCACGGATGGGGTTGTAGGTAATGGTGAACCACACATCCTCCAACCGCCCGCGGCGCGCGAGGGGATAGAGTTTGTCCTCGTAAGTGATGGTTTCGCCCTGCCAGACGCGCTGGTAGATCGGCCCGTTGATATGCCACACCTCGGGCCAGCATTCACGGGTCGGCTGGCCGAGTCCGCCGGGATGCTTGTCGGCCAGGATCTCGGCATAGCCATCGTTGTAGAGCTGCACCAGCTGCTCGCCCCACAGCACGATCATCGGGAAACCATGCGCCAGCATCAGGTCGACGGTGGCGCGCAGGTGTGGCGGCCACCGCTCATACGCTCCCAGCGGCGTGGATGACCAGTCATGGCGGGCGATGCGCGCAGCCATGCCATCGTGGCGCCCGTGCGGGTGCGCTGCAGGTGGCATGCCGCCACGCAGCTCGGTGGCGCGGATGCCTTCAGGACGGCGCGACATGCCGCGCGATCAGGCGATGCCCGCAGAGACCTGCGGCGTCGCCACCAGCCCGGCCAGCTGCTGCACCAGGGCTTCAATGTGATACGGCTTGGTACAGCGCGGCGCGCTGGCGAAGCGGCTTGGCAGGTTGTCGTCGTAGCCGGAGGTCAGCAGGAACGGGGTGCCGGCCTCGGCCAGCCGGTCGGCCAACGGATAGACCTGTTCGCCGCCCAGATTGATGTCCAGCAGCGCCACATCGATGGGATGGGTATCGACCAACCGCCCCAGCGCCTGCAGGTCGCCAGCAGGACCCACTACCTGCGCGCCCTTCAGCTCGAGGTAATCGACCAGGAACATCGCGATGGCGAATTCATCCTCTGCCACCAGTACGCGCAGCCCCTTCAAGCCCTCCGTCTTGTTGCCCACTTCCAGCACGCCCTACGCTCCTCGATGCACGCGACCTGCCTGCGATCGCAACGCGGTCAGAATGCGCGATCCGGCCTGCAAGAACGCGTGACGATCGATGAAGGCCTTGGGTGGGCGGCCGTACCCCGGCCGCCCAGCCAAATCAGCTGGCCATCAGGTCAGAACGCGCGCTCCCACTTGAGGCTGAGCAGGCTGCGGTCGTGGCTGTACAGCCAGCCGACGTTGCTGTCGATGCGCGCGTGGCGCAGGCTCAGGCTGGGTACCAGCCCGGCCACGGCCAGGCGCTCGCTGCGCACGATGGCGATCAGGTTCTGTTCGTCGTCCTGCCTGCGCGCCTCCAGCAACGGACTCCAGGCGTCGTAGTCGCGGTGGCGCAGCGACACGAATACGGTGGCGGTGGTGCCCGTCCACTGGCGCGCCGCCCCCAGGCGCAGGCCATGCTGGCGGTAACCGTTGGCCGGGTCGGCGGCGCTGCTGC
The DNA here is from genome assembly GCF_049384845.1 of Stenotrophomonas sp. CASM101. NCBI lineage: Bacteria > Pseudomonadati > Pseudomonadota > Gammaproteobacteria > Lysobacterales > Lysobacteraceae > Stenotrophomonas > Stenotrophomonas sp. CASM101. Next base: position 332,645 of record NZ_JBMRFR010000002.1, read on the forward strand.
CGGTGACATCCAGCCCGGCGAAGACCGTCCAGCGCGGGTTGAGCGCGCGGAACCAGGTGGCATACGCCGATGCCAGCTCGCCGTCGTAGTTGCTGGCCAGGCCCTGCTGGCGATAGCGCTGGCGCTTCCAGTCGGCCTCCAGCTTGAGCAGGCTGCGCGCGTCCAGGGCGTACTGCCATTCCGCGTGCACGCCACTGCCGCCCTGCAGCGCCTGGTTACCCAGGCCCTGGTAGTCATGGCTGGGGGCGAGCAGCACGGTCTGCCGCGCGCTGCGCCAGCTGTAACCCACCTGTACGTTGGCATTGAGCTCGTTGTACGCACTGTGCCCGCGCCATGTCTGACCAAAGGCGAGACCGCGCACGTACAGCCCATGATGCCCGCTGAGCACCCAGCGCCGTTCCAGGCTGGCGTCGTAGTCAAGACCGGGCGCGCGCTGGGCGTCGGGCAGCTTCCGTTCGATGATGCAGGCGTCGCCCACGCCGAACAGGCAGGTGCGGCTGGCCGAGCTGCGGTTGATGTTGTCACTCCATGCCGGGCCGGCGGACAGCGCGCCTTTCCAGCGCTGGCGCGCGTGCAGGGCACCCAGGTAGCCGTCCACGCGCGCGCGGACGCCGGCCGTGGCCGGATCATCGGCATTGATGCCTGCAGCGATGGCCGTGAACAGTGCGACCGCATCGCGATCGCGCTGATCTTCCGCATAGACACGCGCCAGCTCGAGGCGGGCTGGCAGAAAATCCGGCTGCGCAGCCAGCAGGGCTTCGTACTCCTTCGCCGCGCGACGATGGTTGCCGGCCACCCGTGCCAGCGCTCCCTGCGCATGGTGGCGCAGCAGGGGATCATGCCCAGGCAGTTCGATGTACTCGTCGAGAAACGCAGCGGCGGCCTGCCATTGCTGATGCTGCAGAGACAGGTAGAGAGCCTGGCCCAGATCATCGACGGTGCGCTCCACGCGCAGCGTCTGGCCGTCGATGGTGATGGTTGGCCGCTCCGACTCGGCCTGCTGCAGGCGCTGCTGGTCCTGCTGCTGGTGGCGCAGCTCAGTGCCCTGTTCAAGCACGCGTCGAAGATCGTCCTGCTGGGCGCGCACCTCGGTGGCGGCCAACAGCAGTACGACAAGGAAGATGGAATGGCGCATGGTCGATCCGTGGTGATGCATGCAGCGGGCCGAAGCAGGGACTGGCGGATCGCGGCTTGTCCCTGCCCTGCCCCGTCAGGGGCGTGGCGATCAGTTCTTGCTGCCGCCGAAGGCGGTGTCGTACTGGCTGTTGCCGCTGAAGGTGGCGATACCGGCCAGGGTGGCCGCGTTGGCGCCGAAGAACTGGCCCTGGGTGGTGCCGGCAACGCTGCCGTTGGCGGTGGCGGTGCCGGCGAACGAGGCGTTGGCGCTGTTGATGTTGGCGTTGACGTTGATCGACAGGCCGCCACCGCTCAGGCCACCGAGCAGGGTGCCATTGCCGAAGTTGGCGCGGAACGTACCCGACAGCAGGTTGCTGCCATTGAACTTGTTCAGGCCTGCCACGCTGTAGGTGGCCACGCCGGCCGGCAGCGTGGTGCCGGCACGGTCACCGACGAAATAGACCTGGCGGTTGCTGAAGCCACCCGCGGCGCCATCCTTGGACCACTCGCCGAACCACACGTCACCACTGCCAACCTTCACGAAGTTGAAGTGGCCCATGCCGGAATGGCTGCCAGGGGTACCGGTGATCGGCATGGCCAGCGTGCGTACGGTGACACCATTGACGGTGGTCGGGGCCGAGTAGGCCGCCAGGCCCTGGAAATCGACCGGCTTGGCATTGGACACGGTGCCAACGCCGATACCGGCCTTGCCTGCCGAGTGCGGGCCGCCGTTGACTTCCGACGCACCCACCTTGACGTACAGCTGCGCATCGGTCGCCGGGCTGGCAGCGCCGACGATGTCGGCCGCCTGCGCAGTGCCGGCCAGGGCCAGTGCAGCGGCGACGGCCAACAGGGAACGGTTGATCATTTTCATGGTATTGCTCCTTGGGTTGAGGGAACTACGGGTACAACATAAAAAGGAACGGCGGCGGATCAGTTGCGCTGACCGCCGTAGGACGTATCGAACTGGCTGTTGCCGGCAAAGGTTGCGATGCCGGTCACCGCACTGGCACCGGCGCCGAAGAACTGGCCGCTGCTGGTACCGATGATCGAACCATTGGCGATGGCCGAACCGCTGAACGCACCGGTGGCGCGATCCAGCGTGCCGCTCGCGGCGAGCCTGTATCCGGTCCCGACCAGGCCGGCGGTGACGGTGCCGGTATCGAAATTCGCCCGCAGTGCGCCTTCCAGCACGCCGCTGCCATCAAAGCGGTTGATGCCAGCCAAGGTGTAGGTCACGATGCCTGCTGGCAGCGAAGTACCGGCACGGTCACCGACGAAGAACACCTGGCGGTGATTGAAGCCCGCCTGCGCGCCGCTGGATGACCATTCACCGAACCAGACATCTGCATTGCCCACCTGCACGAAGCTGAAGTGGCCCACGCCAGCGGTGGCGAACGGCAGGCCTGCGTCCGGGCCCAGCGTGCGGACCGTGGTTGCGCCACGCACCACCGTGGTGGCGTACGGCACAAGGCTGGCCACGTCCACTCGCGCCGCGTTGGCATACGGCCCCAACGAAATGCCTGCGCGACCGGAACGGTGCGGACCGGCATTGAGTGTCGATTCGCCTGCGTTGATGTAATGGACGCCGTCCTGGGCCGGGCTCTGCCCGCCAGCGATGTCGGCAGCCATGACCGGCATGGAAGCCAGCAGGCCGATCGAAAGTACAAGGGTGCGGGGCTGTTTCACGGTTGATTCTCCCTGTCGAATGCGGACTCAGAAGCGCGCGGTGATGCCAAGCTTGATCGTGCGGCCCGGTGCCGGAAGCGTTGAGCGTGTTGCCGGGTCGACGTAATAGCGGTTGCCGAGATTGCTGCCGACCAGCTCGACGCTGGCGTGCTGGTTGAAGCGCCAGCGGGCGTAGGCATCCACCGTGGTGATGTTTCCCCAGGTGAAGGGCACGTTCTGCCAGAGCAGGCTGCTGCCCCCGGCGATCAGGCGGTCGCGGTAGGCCTGCAGGTCCGGATTGTCGTGCCGCTGGTAGTGCACGATGCGGCTGCCCAGCTCCAGGCGCTCATCGAACAGGCGGGTGCCGAGTGACCAGTTCACCGACAGCTTCGGCGTGGCCTGGGTCAGCAGATAGCCGCTGACGAAGCCATCCTGGACGCAGTTGGGGACCCGCCCCTGGTCCGCATCCAGCCGTACCGCCGAGCTTTCATCGCAGACTTCGTTTTCAAGGATGCGGCTGATGCCCAGATCGGTGAAGAAGCGCCGGTTGTCGAAGCGCGCCTGCAGCTCGATGCCGCGGATGGTCTGCTTGTCGATGTTGTCGAACATGAAGTACGCATCACGCTCGATGACATTGCGGGTCTTGTGCACGTAGTAGGCCAGCTTGACGTCGGCATCGGCGGTGTTGCCGAACAGCCCGGAAAGGTTGTGCACGTACCCCAGCTCGTAGTTGTAGGCATGCTCCGGCTTGAGTGGATACAGCGGATTGAGGCTGCTGGAGAACGCAATGGTGCTTTCGAACATGCTGGGGAAGCGCACCGCCTCGCTGTAGCGCAGATAGGCACGAGCGGCCGGCGAGAAACGCACCGTCGCCGAGAACGTCGGCAACCAGGCGTGATCGCGGTGCCGTTCGTTGCGCCCGGCCACCGACTGCATCGCCCCGCCCCCGATCCTGCAGCGGATGTCGGTGCCGAGGACCATCGGCAGCAGCCCGGGGATGGCGGCGACCTGGCCGTTGAGGCAGGGATTGGTGGCTCGGCTGTAGTTACCGTTTGCATCGGGCAACCAGGGAATGCCGTGCTGGACCTCCCTGGGTGTCTCGTACTTGCGCAGCAGGTCGGCCAGCGACTGATCGACGATCCAGCCCATGCCGATGCTGTCCCAGAATTCCCGCTCACTCTCGAGTGCGTCGATCTCGCCCTGCAGGCTGTCCGGCCGCGGCGGCAGTTCATTCACCCGGTACTGCGCTTCGCGCGGCACGATCGAGGTCGTCTGCAGTTCCGGGTGGGCCTGCAGGAAGTCGTCGAACGCCCAGTAACGGCTGTAACGCACGCCGGCATTGAGGGTCAGGAAGTCGACCGGACGCCATTCCAGAGTGAGGTAGCCCTCGCCCTCCTGGCGACGGCCGGCACGCGGGTACATGCGCCAGCCGTCGGACGGGCCGAAAAACGGGTCGCGCGAACCGAGCTTCTCGTATTGCCAGTTGCCGCCCACGGTCAGGTCCAGGGTCGAATGCAGCGCGAAGCGGTTGCTCAGGGTCAGGCCGGTCCGGTCGTTGCGCGCATTGGCCAGCGCGGTGTTGCGCAGAATCGGGCTGGCGCCGGCATTCCAGTCCGGATTGCCCGGGGCGAAGTTCGGAAAGCCGCCTGCGGTGTAGGTATCGCTGTCCGTCTCTGTGCGCCACAGGTTGGCGTAGAGGTCCAGCCAGCGGCTGCCGGCCGGCTGGAAGCGGTACTCCAGGTTCCAGGCATCGGACGCAACCCGGCTGAGCGGCCACTGGATGCGCCCATAGTCCGGTGCCGACAGGATGCGCGACGGCATGATCTCGCCATAGTGCGACAGCGTTCGCCGCCAGGTCGCCTTCAACTGCTGGTCATCGTTGATCTGCCAGCTGCCCTTGACCAGCCAGGACTCCTGTTCGCTGGAAGTGTTGGGCACTTCATCGCCGGGCTTGAAGTAGCGCGCCAGCGTGGTGATGTAGTCGATGCCCTGGTACTCGAACTGCTCGCGCCGGTCCTGGTCGTAGTAGGCGTTGCCCCGGGTCCCGGAGAAGTAGTTGCCGCGCTTGCGCCAGGCGTAGGCGGCCATCAGGTCGACGTTGTCGCCACGCACGCCCAGCGCAAGGCGCCAGGCCTGATCCTCGCCATCCAAGGGGGTGTTGCCACTGCGCGACTTCACCGGCACCACCAGGGTGCGGTCGTCGTAGGGCGAGTTCGGCGAGCCCTGCGGGAACCCCGGCACGGTGCGGTAATCCTCGCCGGTGTGCAGCCGCGGCAGGCGTGGCGCCACCGCATTGCTGCTGCCTTCGATCTTCAGCTCCCCGCCGAAGCGCTCACCCGTTTCCACGATGTCATCGACGTCGATGGTCTTGATCACCAGCGCGCCACCGATCCCGCTGTGCACATCGCGCACCAGCCCTGGCCCCTTGATGACCTGGATGCCACCCATCAGGTTGGGATCGATGTAATTGCGGTTGCTGACGCCGTTGTAGCCGCGCCAGACCGTGAGCGCCTGTTCGCCACCGTCGATGCTGACCGGCACCCGTCCCGGGCCCTGGATGCCGCGGATGTTGATGTCCAGTGCGCCGCTGTTGCGCGCATCGCCACTGAACACACCGACCAGATCCTTGACCACGTCGGCCGGGTTGGAGCCGCGGTAGCGCTCCACCCGGTCGCGCCCCGAATACGCCGTGGTCAGGTCCAGCGCGAACACATCATCGTAGCCGCGCCGATCACGCGCCTCGCCCCCTTCCGACTGCAGGCGACCGGCCACGTCCAGAGTCTCGGTTACCCGCACCCCTTCCCCTTCACCCGCCTCCACTGCGGCCCGCAGGCTCCAGGTGCCGTCCATGCCGCGCTGTGCGCGCACGCCACTCCCGCGCAACAGCTGCTGCAGCGCCTGCATCTGGCTGTACTCGCCTTTCACCGCACTGGAGCGGCGGCCCTCCACCAGGTCACTGCGGAACACCACCTGCACATCGGCCTGGCGGCCAAAGGCACGCACAGCGTCGGCCAGGGGCTGTTCCGGAATCGTGTACTGGCGCAACGGCGCGACGACCGCCGGTTGCGCCTGCACGGCCGGCACCCAGGCCAGCGGCAGCAATGCGGTGGAGATGGCAAGAGCCAGGACGGTGGCGCGACGATGACAGGCGGATGCCGTGGACGGCATGGACAGGAACTCCTCAAGCGTGGCGGAACCACGGGCACATCCGGTGCCGGTGGCATGTCTGGCTTGAGGAGAAACGGTGTTTCGCTCTGGCTATACCTCTATAGACAGGGCGATGTGGCGATTGCCCACGGTTTTTTCATGTTTTTTTTTATGCGACCGGTTCATCCGGGCATTGCGCGAGCCTCACCACACCACCAGCGCGCCGCCGGGCAAGCGCTGCACACGCAGCCCTGCCTGCGCGGCCACCGCATCGATGGCGGCCTCCGGTTGCTGCAGATGGAACAGACCACTGACCCGTAAGTCCGCGCCCTGCCCGCCCAGTACCCAGACCGGTGCACGACGGTAGCGCGCGAGATCAGCGATGGCCTGCGCGGCCGGCTGATCGTCGATCACTACCTCGCCACGCCGCCACGGCGCCATCGTCTCGAGATCTTCCAGCTGCACCGGCCGCAGCCAGCGACCGTCACGGAACACCCGTGCCTGCCCGGCATGAAGGCGCTGCACGCTGCCATCGCCCGGGCGCACATCGACCACGCCCTCGCTGACCTGAGTCACGACCGTGGTGTCCCGCATCGACACGCTGAAGGCGGTGCCGATGTCACGGATCTGGCCACCGCCGGCCTCGACCTGGAACGGTCGCTGTTCATGCACCACCTGGAACCAGGCCTGGCCGCGCAGCAGGCGCAGGTGCCGCCGCTGACCATCGAACTCAACCGCCAATGCGGTGCCCGCATCGAGTACGGCGGTGCTGCCGTCCTCCAGGTGCACCACGCGCGGTGCATCGCTGCTGCGCAGGTCACTGCGTGCCAGCAGCAACGCCTGCGGTGCGGCCGCGACCACCAGTACCACGGCGGCGGCACTGGCCAACAGCCACGGCAGGCGGCGGCGCGGTGCGATCGGGCGCAACCCTTCGCGATCAGCCGTCAGCCCAGGCAGCGCGGCCAGCACCTCCGGCCCGGCGGCATCCAAGCCTTGCCAGAAGGCCTGCTGCTGGCGCCAGGCCAGCGCATGGCAAGGGTCGGCCTGCAGCCAGCGCTGCAGGGTTCGTTGCTGACGTTCCGGCAGCGGGCCTGCACTGCACCGGATCACCCAGCGCAACGCCTGCCTGGCCTGACGCGGCGAGGGTTCGGACGTGGTCATGGTTGTGGCCTGCCGCACCACGAACGGGTGCGCCTTCCTGTTGTGACAACGGCGGGCGCGATCTGCCCACGGCAATCGCAGCTCATCAATGCACTCCCTGCTGATGCTGCTGGATCAACAGCGCCGCGCGCAGCACATTCTTGCCGACCAGGCTCTTGGAAATACCCAGCCTGGCGGCGATCTCGCGCTCGCTCAGGCCCAGGTAGCGGTTGAGCACGAAGCACTCACGCACCTGGGCCGGCAGCGCGAGGATGGTCTGGGTGATCTCGCGCAGCTGCGCCTGGTCCAGCGCCTGCGCCTCGCCATCGCGGCTGGCCTCGGCCATGTCGAGGGCGTACTCGGCCATCGCACGCCGCTCGCGGGCGTCGGACTGGCTGCGGTTGAGCGCGTGGTGGTAGGCCATCCGGTACAGATAGCCGCGCGGCTCGAGGATGGGCGGATCGCCGGGCACGCTGCTGGCCTTCAGGTACAGGTTCTGCAGGGTGTCCTCGGTACTGGCCGGGTCGAGATAGCGCGCGATGAAGCGAGACAACGCACGGCGCTCGCGGATCAGCAGCTCGACCAGCGCCAGGGCATTGGGAGACATAGGTGCCAAGGCCGGACCGGGGAATGATGGGCGTGATGGCGACGGTCCGGACGTGGATTGTGGGCTGCGCAGCCGCAGGCGGCAAGCCGCACCCCAAACCATCATCCACGCATGGCAGGTTCAGTAGATCCACGCCATGCGTGGATGGAAGACCTAGGGCTCGTCCAACGCATCGAAACGCTCGGCGAGGTAGTCGATCAACGCACGCACCGCTGGCAGCAGCCCCCGCCGCGACGGGAACACCGCATGCACGATGCCGTGCCTCGGCACCCACTCCTGCAGCACCGGCACCAGCGCGCCACTGGCCAACTCATCGGTGATCATCATCCGCGGCAGCATCAGCAGGCCCACCCCGGCCACCGCGGCGGTGCGCAGCGCGATCATGTCATCGCTGACCAGCCGCGGGCGATGGTGCACGCTGGCCAGCACATCGTCCGGCCCGGTGTATTCCCAGACATGCTGCTGGCTGGGCGATGCCAGATCGACGGTCGGCATCATCGCCAGATCGGCCGGCACCTGCGGCGCGCCCAGACGCTGCAACAGCGCCGGGCTGGCACTTGTGCACCAGACCCGGCGCGCCAGCACGCGTACCACCAGGTCACTGTCCTCCAGCGGCGGCGGTCGCACGCGGATCGCCACGTCCACACCCTCGCCCACCACGTCGACGCGCCGGTTGGTGGCCTCCAGCTGCACCGTGACCTGCGGGTGCAGGGCGAGGAAATCGGCCAACATCGTGCCGATGCGTGCATGCAGGATCGCGATCGGGCACGCCAGGCGGATCGTGCCGCGCGGCTCGGCGCGTGACATCGCAATGGCTTCTTCGGCCGCTTCGGCCTCGACCAGCATGGCCTTGCAATGGCGGTAATAGTCCTGGCCGACGTCAGTGACCGAGAAGCGTCGCGTCGAACGCTGGATCAGGCGCACGCCCAACCGTTCTTCCAGCAGCGCGATGCGCCGGCTCAGTTTCGACTTCGGCATGGCCAGCGCCCGGCCGGCCTGCGAGAAGCCGCCGTGCTCGACCACCCTGGCGAAGTAGAACAGATCGTTGAGGTCACAACGGCGGATATCTGCGATGAACACGGGACGATCTCCTGCGGCTCATGGCCTGCGACCATTGTTCCCCAGATAGGACTATGACGGCAAATATTGGCGTCTACTGGCCCCATTGTCGCGGCGATATCGTCTTCGCAACGAACAACAGCGGCCGGCAGCCCCGGCCAGGAGATCGCCATGAAGCGTGTCACCGGTACCTACAGCGCCCCCCGCCCGCACTGGGTGGGCGACGGATTCCCCGCCCGTTCGATGTTTTCCTACAACACCCACGGCCAGCACCTGAGCCCGTTCCTGCTGCTGGACTATGCCGGCCCCTACACCTTCGCTCCCAGCGATACCCCGCGTGGCGTTGGCCAGCATCCGCATCGCGGTTTCGAGACCGTCACCATCGTCTATGAAGGTGAGGTCGCCCACCGCGATTCAACCGGGGCCGGCGGCACCATCGGCCCGGGTGACGTGCAGTGGATGACCGCTGCCTCCGGCATCCTCCACGAGGAATTCCACACGCCGGAATTCAGCAAACGCGGCGGCACGCTGGACATGGTCCAGCTGTGGGTGAACCTGCCGGCACGCGACAAGATGGGGTTACCGGGCTACCAGACCCTGCTCGACGCACAGATTCCCTCGGTGGATCTGCCCGATGGCGCCGGCCGCGTGCGTGTCATCGCCGGCCGCTTCGACGGTCATGCCGGCCCGGCGCGTACCCACACGCCGATGGATGTCTGGGACATCCGCCTGCGGCAGGGCCACCACGCCGAACTGCCGGTGGCCGATGGCCGCACGCTGGCGCTGGTGGTGCTGAAGGGCTCGGTGCGGATCAACGGCGGCCAGCCGGTCGGCGAGGCACAGCTGGTCACCTTCGACCGCAGCGGCGAGGACGTGTTCGTCGACGCCGACAGCGACGCCACCGTGCTGCTGCTCAGCGGTGAACCGATCGACGAGCCGGTGGTGGGCTATGGCCCGTTCGTGATGAACAGCCAGGCCGAGATCGCGCAGGCGGTCAACGACTTCAACAGCGGCCGCTTCGGCCAGATCGCGCACTGATCGTTTTAATGCTGCGGTATTGGCCCGCCGCACCTTCCGGGCTATCGCCCACCTTCTCCAGGAGACTGACCATGAGTACCCCCGCCAACTTCAACGGTGCCCGCCCGGTGATCGATCCGGACAACGCCGCGATGCTGCTGATCGACCATCAGAGCGGCCTGTTCCAGACCATCGGTGACATGCCGTTCACCAGCGTGCGCGCCCACGCCACCGCACTGGCCAGGATGGCCACGCTGGCAAAGATGCCGGTGATCACCACCGCCTCTGTTCCGCAGGGCCCGAACGGCCCGCTGATCCCGGAGATCCACGACGCAGCCCCGCATGCCCAGTACGTGGCACGCAAGGGTGAGATCAACGCTTGGGACAACCCGGAATTCGTTGCCGCAGTGAAGGCCACCGGCCGCAAGCAGCTGATCATTGCCGGCACCATCACCAGCGTGTGCATGGCCTTCCCGTCAATCGCCGCCGTTGCCGATGGCTACCAGGTGTTCGCAGTCATCGATGCGTCCGGCACCTATTCGAAGATGGCCGAGGAGATCACCCTGGCCCGCGTGGTGCAGGCCGGCGTGGTACCGATGGACACCGCCGCAGTGGCCTCGGAGATCCAGCGCACCTGGAACCGCGACGATGCCCAGCAATGGGCCGAGGTCTACACGAAGATCTTCCCGAACTACCAGTTGCTGATCGAAAGCTACCTGAAGGCGCAGGAGGTGCAGAAGAGCCACGAACCGTTGGATTCTCAACGCAGCTGAGCTGTCCCGGTGCCGGCCGACCGCCGGCACTTCCCCGAACCAGGAGACCCATCATGTCCAGTGAACCGATCCGCGACCCGGTCAGCGACCACCTGCTGACCCCGCAGAATTCCGCCTTCATCATCATCGACTACCAGCCGGTGCAGGTGAACTCCATCGCCTCGATGGACCGCCAGCTGCTGGTCAACAACATCGTCGGCACCGCCAAGGCCGCAGTGGCTTACGGTCTGCCGATCGTGCATTCGACGGTCAACGTCAAGACCGGCCTGAACAAGCCGCCGATTCCACAGCTGCGCAAGGTGCTGGGCGACTACCCCACCTACGACCGCACCACCATCAATTCCTGGGAGGACGTCGAGTTCCGCAAGGCGGTGGAAGCCACCGGCCGCCGCAAGCTGATCATGACCGCGCTGTGGACCGAGGCCTGCCTGACCTTCCCGGCGCTGGATGCGTTGAAGGAAGGTTATGAGGTGTATGTGGTGGTCGACGCCGTCGGCGGTACCTCGCTGGCCGCGCACGATGCCGCGCTGCGCCGAATCGAACAGGCCGGTGGCCAATTGATCAGCGTGCCGCAGCTGTTCTGCGAGCTGCAGCGCGACTGGGCACGTTCGGAAACGGTGCCGGCCTTCATGAACCTCTTCATTGAAACCGGCGGTACGGCGGGCATCCAGTTCTCGTACGATCGTACCGAGTGATTGGGTGGCGGCGCCGGTCCCGGCTGGCGCCGCCTTTTGGAGCAGTCGAGCATGGCTCGACGCCACAGACAGATGGAGAACGTGATGGCCTACGCACGTATTGTTTCGACCGCCGACAACTACCTGCACCACATCAGCAACGGCACATTCGATGTGGATGCGGACGAGCCTGCCTCGCTGGGCGGCCAGGGCAAGGGCTTCGCACCGTTCGACCTGTACCTGGCCTCGCTGGCGGCGTGCACCGCCATCACCCTGCGCATGTATGCGCAGCGCAAGGGCTGGGAACTGGGCGAGTTCCATGCCGAGCTGCGCTCGGAACGTGACGCGGATGGTCGCTTCCATGTGCACCGCGTGCTGCATGCCAGCGCCGCGCTGAGCGATGCGCAGTGGCAGCGGTTGCTGGAGGTGGTGGAAAAGACCCCGGTGACCCTGGTGATGCGCGAAGGTGCGCGCATCACCAGTGAGCGTGGGGCTGCAGCGTAGCCCCATCCACGCATGGCGTGGATCTACAGACGACGCTCGCCGGGCATGGCCCGGCGCTACCGGAGCGGCGCGGGGCCATCGGGTAGCGCCGGGCCATGCCCGGCGGCCGCTCAGCGCCGTGAATGCAGCACGGTGCGCTGGCGCATCGCATTGAATTCCTGCTCCACCTGCTGGATATCCTCGGCCTGGAACCCGGCCGCGTCCAACAGCTGGCCGGCGGCGGCCGCCGCCAGCGGATCGTCGTCACGCTGGCGCCAGCAGCGCGCCGGCAGGAAGTAACCCACTTCGCTGCGCCCGCGCATGATCACCACCGGCCGGCCTGCATACAGCAGGAACTCCGCCAAGTGCTGGCGCAGCCCCTCCACCGAGACATAGGCCGGCCCGATGCCCAGCGATCGACTGGACGGTTCGGAACTTTCAAACAGCTTGCGACGGCTCATCCACTCCTCCTTATGTGCAACGCGTGGTCTCCTTTCCCTAGACGGGCGCATCACTGCGCCCCCGCCACGCACTACGTGATCCACATCACGCCGTCACTCAGAACCCGGAATTGAACTCCAGCTGGAACACGTCGATCGACAGTGGAGCACCGGACACTTCCTTGGCCGCCATCCACTTGCCGCTGATCCAGCTGCGCGCGTCCAGCGCGTAGGCGCCGCCCACGTAGTAGCCGCGGGCGTTGGTGCCACCGAGGTGGAAGTTCGGGTCGTTGTAGGCATCGGGCAGCGCATCGGCCTCGATGCGCTTGTAGCCCAGCAGCGCCTGCCACTGGCCCTTCTCCTTCAGGTCAGTGGCGCCGAAGGTGGCCTGCACCATCCAGGCGGTGTCGCCACTGCGGAAGGTATCGATGCTGGCGGCGCCACCGGCACCGTAGTTGTTGACGATGCCGTTGTTGGCGCGGCTGAACATGGCCTGCTTGTCGTAGGCCAGGTTGCGGATGTAGTCGCCATCCAGGCGCAGGCCAATGCCCTGGGCCAGCTGCGTATCCCAGCGCAGGTTGAGCGTGGCCAGGCGGAATGCCGAGGCCAGGCCGACATACTGCGGGGTCGGCGTGTTGGCCGGGTCCAGCGGATTGCGCGCGATGTCGCGGATCAGCATCAGGGTATTGCCCTTCTGCATGAACGCTGGGCGCGACCAGTCGGTATCGCAGCCCACCGCGCCCGCATACAGCGCGCACGGCGAGGACAGGCGGCCGCTGATGTTCTTGAAATCGTAGTAGCCCAGTGCGGCACGCAGCGCATTGTCGTCGTTGAAGCGCCAGTTCATGCCGACCTGTGCACCGGACAGCCACTTGTTCTCGTTCGGGGTCTTGACCCGGCTCTGGCTGGGCGCGCTGTCGGAGGTGTACTCCAGCGGTACCACGGCCAGGTTGGCGAACAGGCCGAGGTCACCACCGTCAAAGTCATACTGCAGGTTGGCGGCCAGGCCGTCGAAGTTCAGGTCGTTGGAGAACAGCGTATCGCTGGTCCAGAACGGATTGCCGAAGCGGCCGCCGCGCACCGTCACCCAGTCGGCCGGACTGTAGGCCAGCCAGGCCTGGTCCAGCCACACGTCCTTCTTGCTCAGGCCACCGCCCAGCTGCTCGGTGGTCGACACCGGGCCATTGCTGCTGCCGCTGGCCAGGCGCACGCCGGCCGTGGTGTGCTGGCCGATGGTGGCCTCGATGCCCAGGCGGGCGCGGATGCGCCACAGGTTGCGGCGGTCCTGGCGGGTGTTCAGCAGCGGCGGCAGCTGCAGGTTGGTGTTGGTGTTGGTGTCGAAGCCGTTGCCGGAATTGATCGACGACCAGTTGCTCACGATGTCGCTGTTGCGCTCGGAATAGAAGCGCGACTCGCTGCGCACGCGCATGTCACCGGTCACCTTGATGCGCCTGGTCCACTCAGCCACTTCGTTCGGTGCCGCCCAGCCTTCCGACCTGGCCTGCGCCATCACGTCCTGCCGTACTTCGTCACGAATGCCGTCGCGCACGCTCTGCGGCACGTAGGGCACGCGCACGTCGCCGGCCTCCAGGGCCACGCCACCGCTGGCGGCCGAAGGTACGGTGGTCCCGGTGCGCGACGCGGCCGCTGCTTCAGCCTCGGCCTGCACCAACAATGCCTGGCCGTCTTCGGGCTTCAGCGCGCCACTGGCGATCAGGCCCTTGATCAGCTTGACCATGGTGGTTTCTGCGGCCATCGCACCGGCCGGGGCGGCCAGGCTGAGCAGCACGGCGCAGCACAGCAGCGCCCGTCGGGCCGGCCGCGAGCAGCGGGAGTCGGTTCGTGCGCGGTCGTGGTCGTTCATCACGGTTCTCATCCAAAGAAGGGAAATCACGGAAGTCGGGAATCAGGCCCCGGGCCGGCGGCCCTGGATCAGCACGCGGGCGGGGAAATCGAGCGACGGCGGCGGTGCCTGGTCGACCTTGCCGATGCGTCGCAGCGCATCGAGCACGGCCGCGTCGGCCTCCCCGTTGCCACTGCCGCGCACCAGCTCGACCTTTTCCAGGCGGCCATCGTTGGACAGCCACACATTCACCTGCAGCTGGAACGCCAGGCGCTTGACCTTGTCGTCGCGCGAGATCGCCTGCTGCATCAGGTAGCCGAGGTAGCGCCCGTAGGTGGCATTGCCGGCACCACCGCGGCCGACGCCGGACGAGCCGCCGCCACTGCCGGACTGGATACCGAAGTTGTCACCGCCGGCCTGCGCATCAGCATTCATCGTCACCGGGTCGGCGTTGTCCGGCGTTGGCGTTGGCTCTTCAGCCGGCGTTGGTGGATCCAGAGGTTCCGGCTCTGGCATCGCTTCTTCCGGCGGCGTCTCCGGTTCCGGTGGCTTTTCCGGCGGCGGTGGCGGCGGCGGCGGGGGTGGTGGCAGCGCCAGCATCGGCGGCTGCACCACCGGCCTGCGGGTGCTGGCGGTGTCCTTGAACAGCATCCACCACACGGCGATGCCGAGCACCAGCAAAGCGGCCAGCACCAACGCGAAGGTCACCAGCAACTGGCGACCGCGCATGCCGGGCTCCGGCCGAGGGGGTTGATGGGCCGTCATGCCTCAGCCCTGCGCCTTGCCGGTGACCAGGCCAACCTGGGCCAGCTCCAGCCGCCGCAGCAGGTCCAGCACCTCGACCACACGGGCGTACTGCACCTGCGCGTCACCGCGCACGATCACCGGGAAATCCGGGGTGGTCGCGCGCTCGGTGCGCAGGCGATCTTCCAGCTCGGCCATCGTCACCGGATAGGCATCCAGGAACACCTGACCACTGGGGTCGATGGTGATCGCCTTGGTCTTCGGCTTCTCCAGTGCGACGCTGTTGCTGGCCTTCGGCAGGTTGACCTCGATGCCGGGGATGGAGGCGTTGCTGGTCAGGATGAAGATCACCAGCACCACCAGCAGCACGTCGACGAAGGGCGTTACGTTGATGCCCTTCTCGCGCTTCTTGATGCCGAACTTCGCCTTCTGGCCCATGGCGCGCCCCTCAGCCCTGGACCGCGGCCGGGCCGCGCCCGTCCTGCTCTTCGGCCAGGCGCGCGGCGAACTCGTCGATGAACACCGCCATGTCGGCGCCGATCGCCTCGGCACGTGCACCCAGGTAGTTGTAGCCGAACAGCGCGGGAATCGCGACGCCGAGGCCGGCTGCGGTACACAGCAGCGCCGCGGCCATGCCCGGTGCCACCGAATTGATGTCCACCGCGCCGGCCATCGCCGCCACCACGAACACCAGCATGATGCCGATCACGGTACCGAACAGGCCCACGTACGGCGCGCCTTCGATGGTGGTCGACAGCCAGTTCATGCGCCGTGCCATCGCTTCCTGCTCGCGCACCATCACCGCATCCATCGAGGCGCGGATCGCTGCGATGGTGGCGCCACTGAGGTAACCGCTGTTGCCATCGCGCTGGTGGCGCTGCTGCATTTCATCGATGGCCACCTGGTAGATCCGCCACAGCGAACCGTCGTGCATCGCGGTCGGCGCCTTGCCCTGGCGGTCCATGTCGGACAGCGTGCGCAGCGGCACGCCGGACAACTTGCCGAAGCTCTCGGTGAACACCGCGTTGGCCTTGCTGGTGCGGCCGAAGTGGCGCCCCTTGGCGATCATGATCGCCCACGACAGCAGCATCATCAGGCCGAGGATCGCCACCACCACCCAGGCGTCGAACGGCATTGCCTTGAGGATGAAGGCGAAGTGGCTCTGACCGGCGGACTGCTCGTCGGCACCGTAGCTGATCAGGCGCGAATCGGCGCCCTGTGCGGTGGCATCGGCCAGCAGCAGTGCCGCCGGTCGTGCTACGCGCGAGATACGCAGCTCATCCAGTGCGCCCTCGAAATTGGCCAGCGGCTGCACCGCGCCCGGCGCATCAGCGCCCACCACCGGCGCGGTGGTCAGCGCCGGCAGCTCGCCGCTCAGCTGGGCGACCACGCGGCCATTGAGGTACAACTGCAGTGCGCCCTTCTCCGCAGTCAGCGCCACATGCGCCCACTGCCCTTCCGGAATCGGCTGCGCCGGCGTGCTGCGCTGGCCATTGAGCTGCACGAACGGCACCCGGTTTTCGATGCCCAGCACCAGTTCGGACGCACCGTCGCGACGGGCGTAGATCGCCTGTGCAGCGTTGTTGCTGCCTGGCTTGATCCAGGCCGAAACAGTGAGCGGCGCGCCCGCCTCCTGCGCAAGCGATGCGCTGGCCGGCAGCGGCAGCGGGGCTGCACCCAACTGAACGCCGCGGCCGATCACCGAGCCTTCCGATGGCGGCACCACGGCACCGGCATTGTTGCCATAAGCGGTGGTGTCGCGTGCCGGCGCATTGGCCTCGGCGAAGTGGTAGACCAGCGTATAGTCCGGATCGAACACCTGCTGGCCGTTGCCGCTGGCGGGGGCCTTTTCATTGCCGTAGTACATCCAGATCGTCTGCGGTGCCGCAGCGCTGACCGCCGGCACGTCCACCCAGACCAGCGCCAGGCCCAGCTTGGGATCGAACTGTTCGATCTGGTGGGCCAGCACGGTGCGGCCATCACCCGAGACAAAGCGCAGGTCGTTGCCCGCATCCTGGGTGCCGTCGAAGCCGAAGTTTCCGGTATGCAGGCGCAGCAGCAGCGGCGTGCGACCCGGGTCACCGGCCAGGCCCGCGCCCTGCGGGCCGGCGTCGACAGTGATCGGCTTGCGGTACTTCCATTCGGCCTGCCACCAATTGGCATCGGCCGCAGCGGCCGGCAGCGCAACCAGCGCGGCCAGCAGCAACAACACTCGGGAAAGCAAACGGTCCATGCGAAGGGTCTCCGGAGAACGCATGTTCAAGGGAAGGTTCAGTAGCTGGTGCTGATGTTGAAATGCAGGCGCGGGTCGTCCTTGCGCGTGACCGGGCCATCGGCATAAGGCCAGGCGTAGTCCAGGCGCAGTTGCAGGTGTTCACCCAGGCGCAGCTGCGCGCCCAGGCCGACCGAGGCCAGGTTGTACTTGTCACGCTGCTCGGGCAGCGGCTGGCGCAGGCGCAGGTAGGCCGCGTCGGCAAAGCTGTAGACACGCAGGTCGGTGCCGCTCCACAGCGACCACGCCGGGGTGCGCCATTCCAGGCTGGCCAGGCCGCCGTAGTCGCCGATCGCCTCGGCCGACAGGTAGCCACGCACGGTGTACATGCCGCCAGCAGCGAACTGCTCGGCCGACACCAGTGGCGCATCGGTTACCTGCAGCGAGCCACGCGCATACCACTGCCAGTCACTGCTGAAGGTGTGGGTGTTGGCCACGTCGGCCTTGAAGGCGACGAAGCTCGGATCGGCCCAGTAGCGCTTCTGGCCGAAGGCGGTGGCGTCACTGCCATAGCCGAACAGGCGGCGGGTACCGGCCACCAGCTGGGTGTTGATGCTCAACTGATCCCGCTCGCCCTGGCGCACACCGACAAACCCCAGGGTGATCGGCGCGTACTTCAGCGGCGTCTTCAGGCTCTCCTTGCCCATCTGCGTGTCTTCCTCGGTGTCCTTGAAGTCCACGCCGAGGCTGAGCTGGCGCCACCACTGGCTGCTGCCGGCCAGTCGATAGTTGAGCTTGAGACCGATCGAATGGCCGTTGCCGACCACATTGGTTCCGGTGCCGGTACCGACCTGCCCGCCCGCGTTCAGCACACGGCTGTCGGACTTGTAGCCAGACGCTTCCAGGCTCCATGGGGTACCTTCAAACGGCATCGTGTACGAGGCCGAGAACACCTTGGCCTGTTTGGTGTCTTCCGGTGCCAGGTACACGCCGATGTTGGCGCTGTGCCCGCGCTTCCACAGGTTGTCGTAGGCCAGCGATGCACTCAGGCGCAGCTTCTCGGTGTCGGCGCTGTGGTCGTTGTTGAGTGACGCGCTGGCACGCCACGGCGACTTTTCTTCGACCTGCAGGTCCACATCCATCGTGCCCGGCACCTGGCCTTCGCGCACCAGCGGCATCACCTGGCGACGCCCGCCCTCATTCAGCGCGGTCAGTTCTTTCTGGGCCTGGTCGAAGTCCGGCACCTTGCCTTCCGCCAGCGCTGGTACGCGTTCGCGGATGCGCTCGGGCGATTCGTGCTTCGTTCCCACGACCCGCAGCTGGCCGATCGGTGTCTGCTGTACCTTCAGCAGTACCACGCCACCGCTGACCTGCTGCTCGGGCAACTCCACGTAGACCGACTGGTAGCCCGCCTGCTGGTACAGCGCATTGACTGCATCGCGTGCCTTCTCGACATCGGCCAGAGTCTTTCCCGGGCCGAGGAACGGCTCCACCGCGCGCTCGATCTGGCGCGGATCGAGCACGGTGTTGCCGCGCACGATGTATTCATTGATGTTCACGCTGGGCGCAGGCCCCGCCTCCTGCGCGAACAGCGGCAGCGGCAGCGCCGCCAGGGCCAGCACCAGTGGATGCAGGCGCAGCGGAAGGCGGACGGCTCGGCACGGAACAGGAGTCATCGAAGGCATCGCGTCGTATCGAAGGAAATGGCCATGGAGCGGCGCGTGGGTCTACCAACAGGACGTGCACGTCGCGTCAAAACCGCCAACAGTTTTGTGACAGCACTGTCATCTTTTGACGGCAGCGCAATGCACGCAGGCGGACCCTGCCCTCTCCACACGTCTTCATTGCAGAACGTCGATTGCCGCGGGAGATTCGAGATGCGTGAATCATTGATGGCGGAACTGCGCGCTGCCCTCACCCTTGCGTTGCTGCTGGCGTTGGCCCCGGTGCGCGCCGACGAGGCGAAGAAGCAGGAAGACGCCGCGCCCTGCATCGAAGTACAGGTCAACGGCGAGCGCATTCCGGCCTGGGACTGCCTGCAGCGCAAACTTGCGCCGGCATCGAAAACGGCGAAATCACCGGCGCTACCGGAGGCCGAACGCCTGATGCGGCAGCCCGGCAACCAACTGATGCAGTACAACCTGGAAGGCACACGACAGCGCATGGGCGATGCGTTCGGGCGCTCGGTGGTGCCGCAGCGACCTGCGCGCTGAGCCAGCGCCTTTGTAGAGCCGAGCCCATGCTCGGCTGTCTTTGCATTCATCGGCGATGCTGCGCAGGCGCAGCCGAGCGTAGGCTCGGCTCTACGGTACCGCGGGCACGATGCCATCGCTCGGCACCGGCGGCAGCTCGGGCACCGGGAGGCTACGCGATTGCCCGGCCTGGTTCAGTTCCACCGCGCTGGCACTGATGCTGGCCAGCACCGTGCAGGGTCCGAGCCGTTGGCCGGGCGCATACGCTTCCGCCGGGCGTCCATCCACCGAGAGCAGGGCCAATGGCGCATGGTCACCGGCCATCACGCCCAGCACCACCACCTCGGTCTGCACTGCACCGGGGGACAGCAGCCGTACCAGCGGCAGGCTCGCCACTGCATCGAACATCGGCCGTACCGGCGCCACGGCCTTCGTCTCGCTGGCCGCGGCCGCTGGCGCCACGGCAGACAGGGTGACACTCCAATAGGCCACCACGGCCAGCAGCAGCGTCGCCGCCAGCAGGGTCAACATGCGATTGCGATCCCAGCGCCTGCCATCCATGTTCCGCACCACCGCCACGTTCGTGTCCGCCTACGCTAGCAGCTGTGGCTGACGCTTTTGTTTCATCATGCAGGCCTACGCTGGCAGGTGTCGACACGGACAGGAGGCAACGTCGATGCAGCGCGTGCAGCGTGGTTTCACCCTGCTGGAACTGATGGTGGTGCTGGTGATCATCGGCATCTGCACGGCCGGAATCGGGCTGGGCCTGGGCAGCCTGCTCGACCCGGGCCGGCAGCTGCGACAGGAAGCCGAGCGGTTGGCGCAGCGCCTGCAGGTGGCGCGCGATGAGGCGCGCATCGATGGCCGCCCCCTGCGTTGGCAGGCCGACGCCAACGGCTATCGTTTCAGCCGCCGCGAAGGCAGCGGTTGGGTGATCATTGAACGCGATGATCTGCTGCGACCGCAGAAGTGGCAGGCAACGGGTATCGCGGTGCAGCCCGCCAGCCCCATTGAGCTGAGCCCGGAGTGGATCGGTATCGCCTGGGAGCTTGCGTTGTCGCTGGATGGCCGCAAACTGCGTCTTCGTGATGATGGCAGCGGACAGTTGCAGGTCGTGCAGTGAAGCGGAACATGCGCGGATTCACCCTGATCGAAGTGCTGATCGCGCTGGCGATCGTTTCGATTGCGCTGGCAGCGGTGATGCGCTCGGTGGCAGTGGCGACCGACGATCAGTCACGGCTGCATGACCGTCGCCTGGCACTGATGTGCGTGCAGGATCGCTGGCAGGAACTGCGCCTGAGCGGACAGGCACCGCAGGATGCACGGCAGCGCTGTGTGCAGGGGCGCAGCAGCTTCCTGGTGCTTCAGCATCTGCGCACGGGCAACGACGGCCAGCCGCAGCTGGAGCTGAGTGTGGTTGCCGAAGATGCACCCCGGCAGTCGCTGGCGCGGATGCAGTTGCCATGGACGGCGGCGCAATGACGCGCGCCGTGCGCGGTTTCACCCTGATCGAGGTGATGATTGCGATCACCATCATGGGCGTACTGGCGCTGATCTGCTGGCGGGCGCTCGACAGCGTGGCCAACAGCAATCAGCGCCTGCGCCAGGCCGATGCCGAGACCACGACGGCGCTGCGCGTGCTGCAGCAGTTCCAGCGTGATATCGAAATGCGCGCAGACGATGCGTTGATGAATGGCGCAGTGCGGCCGGCCGATCAACCGCAGCGGTTGCTACCGCCGTCGCTGGTGAGCGAGCGGCACCCGGATGGGAGCTTCGCGCTGGAGATCACCCGCAGTGTCGGCAGCGATGGGCTGCACTGGCAACGGGTACGCTGGTGGCGGCAGGGCAATACGCTGTGGCGGGCCAGTGGTACGGCTACGGACCAGTATCCGTTGCCGGCGCCGGAACTGTCGAAGGGCATTGCCGTGGCGCACGAGGTACAGCGGTTCGAGGTGTGGGCATGGCAGCCCGGTGCCGGCTGGGCGCCGTTGCCGAGCGAAGGCGAAGTGCTGCCGGCCACCGGGCTGGAACTGCGGCTGGGCCTGCGTGATGGGCGTGGGCCGTTGAGTTACCGGCGCGTGCTGGAGCTGTAGGATTCTTCCCAGGCAAAAGCATCCACGCACGGCGTGGATCTACGGTGGGTGCCGACCGTGCCTTGGTGGGTGCCGACCGTTGGTCGGCATTGTTGTTGGCTCCGGAATCCGCGCATTGCATGGATCCCCCCGCCTGCCGCCGGGCACTCTCCTGCACCCGGCGGCGTTGTGTCGGTGGTCCTCACCGCTGATGGCCGTTCCCTGCCCTCCGTGCCGTCCTGGCTGGGGCCTCCACCGCTCCGTGGCGGCTGGCCCGATGCTGTCCGTTCTTCCGGCCCGATCGCATCCACGCATGGCGTGGATCTACCTTGGTGCCGACTGTTGATCGGCACCGTTGCAAGAGGCCTACCGGCGCTGCGTGCCCTCGTCGCGACTTGCCTGCGGGAACTGGAAGGCACTGTTGGCGTCATAGCCAGCGTTGGCAGTATTGCCACGCGCCGGCGGGTTGATGCTGCTGGTGCCGCTGCCGAAACCGAGGATCTGCACGCTGATCACCGATGGCTGGTTGCGCCGCGCATCATCCTGGCTCTTGCGCATCACATCCTGTGCCGCCTGGCTGGCGCTGTTGGCTGCTGCACTGGCCGAGGCCAGCGCGTTGACGTTCACCGTGGCCAGCACGGGCAGGCCCTTGCTTTCACCCTGTACCTGGATGTTGGCGGCGTTGAGCACCTGCAGCGCGGCCAGGTTGATGTTGCCCGAGACGCGGATGCCAGCTTCGCCCGCATCGATGGTGCCCAGCGGCGCGATCAGGTCGACATCACCCGGCCGCACTTCGGCAATGGGGTTCAACGTTGCGATGCCTGCACCACTGGCCGGGGCCTGCGGCGACAGGAGCACATTGCCCCAGCCGTCATAGACGCGGCGCGGTGGCGTGTACAACAAGGTGGTCTGCGAACCACGGCCGGCATTGATGTCACCCTGCTCCGACCAGGCCAGGATGTCACCGCCGAACGTTGTCATCACCCGCGACAGGCCCAGCAGCACGCTGTCCTGGCTGAACAGCCGGATGTCACCCTGCCCCTGGGTCACCAGCCCGGCACTGGCCGGCGGCACCACGCCCTGCACACCCACCACGATCTGTCCGCCCGGCGCCATCAGCTCGATGTTGCCGCCGGCTTCGGTACGCACGCCGGAGCCTCCGTACAACAGGATGTCGCCGGTACGGTCGATGGCCGTTCCGGCAGCGTCCTTGTCCGGCATCAGCGTGGCGATGGCCTCGCGGCCGCGCAGGTAAGAACCAACGCGTGGCCCATTCCGATCATTGTACTCGCGCCCACCTTCACGCAGTTCGGCGTAGTAGACCTGGCGCAGGAAGATGCGCTGCTGTTCCTTCGGCAGCCGGTCGAATGCCGCCAGGGCCTCGGCGCCACCAACCGCCAGACCGAAGCGCTGCTGCAGCCACTCCCTCAACTCCTTGTCGTAGATCTTCACCGCCTTGCCCGGTTGCGCAGCCAACGACTGCGAGGGATCGGCGAGGTTGGCCGGATCCAGGTAGCGCGTGCGCAGTGCATCGAAATCAATGGCCTGATTGCCCGCCGTCAAGGCAATGCTTGCGCCCGGGCGCGTATCGCCCTGCACGATGCCGCCCAGGCTGACGATGCTTCCTGCCTCTTCCTGGCGCAGCTGGCGACCGGCGCTGACCTCGACATTGCCCGGGCCGGCCACCGTCAGATTGCTGCGGATGATGTCCCGGCCCGCCTCGATCCCGCTGATATCGGTTCCGCGGGTGTTGAGCGCGGTGACATCGGCGCTGATGACATCGCGGCCGGCGCGCAGCCGTACCGCCGAGCCCGCCTCAAACCAGTCAAATACGGTACGTCCGCCATTCTGGCCATTGCGCGAGAGCTGCCGCCTGCTGCCGCTGCCCAGCCCGATGATATCGCCGGCCACGGCATAGAACCGGCTGACCGCCGTCGGCGTAGCCGGCAACGACGCACCAAGCGCGGTATTGGGACCGAACGCGAAATACGGCAGCACGGTGTCAGGGCTGGCGGCGTTCCCATCGACGGATACATTGCTGCGCACCGTTCCCGCGTTTCCGGGCCCCTGCGCGATGAAGCCGGGATCGAACGGCCCAGGGATGCGGGCATCACTGCTGGAGCGCGCGATCTGTGTCGCTCGGTTGGCGGCCAGGATCGATCCTCCCGCCAGCACCTCCAGCCGTCCCGACGCCGAGGGCGCCAGCAGGATGACGTCCTGGGCATCAGGCACACTGCCGCTGCGCAGATTGGCGAGATTGATGTTGCCCGAGGCTGCAATGGCGGTGAACCGGGAGGGATGCAACCAATAGTTGAGATAGATGTCGCCATTGCTGGCGTTGATTTCGACCACCTCCCTGGCCTGATTGCTGCCGCTCGCATGCTGCGTGCCCACCAGGCCCGGCGACAGATTCCCGCCGGCGGAGAACAGGTCCAGCGCGGTGCGCGGCGTCCATAGCGAGAACCAGCTCGTGCCAGACGCGCGGCTGCCATCATCCAGCACGATCGTGTTGAAATTGGCCACGGGAACCCGGCCTGGATCGGCGGCACTACCCAGCACCACGTCGCCGCGCGCCTGCAACTGCGCGGTTGAGTCGCCCAGCACCAGCACCGGTCCGGCCATCGCAACCGGGCTGTCGGCCACCAGCGGATCCTTCAGGCCCAGTTGCCCATAGCTGGCCTGGACTGTACTGAGGCCACCAATGCGCGCAGCGTCGATGCGGGTATTGCCACGAACATTGGTCACCACGCCATTGACGTCCAGGTCCTGCTGATCCGATGTGCTGCCACGACTGCTGGCACGCAGGCCCGGATTCAGTGCACCCCCGCTGCGCAGGGCCATGTCACCACCGCCAGTGACATGCAACTGGCCATCGACCACGCGCCCGGTTGATCCGACCGCGACCGAAAGCGCACTCGAATGCGGCGAGATCTCGTATCCCAGCGCGTTGCCCATGCTGTCCAGCATGCCCATATGGCGGCCTGCGTCCAGGCTCAGATTGCCGCCCCCCAACGTCCCGAACCCGGTAAAGCCCACCAGGCGGGGGGTTGCATCCAGTTCGGGCCTCACCGTGCTGTAGGTTCCGAAATTGATCCACCAACTGGTCGGCGTCTGCACGACACCGCCGGTGGTGCCCGTTCCCTGCCGCCACAACCAGTTGCCCACTGCTGCGCTTGAGTGGCCAGCCTGGTCGCGCTGGACCGTGCCCGATTCCGCGCGGAAGCTCCATGTATCGCCGATGATGTCGCGCCCCGCCTCGATGCGCAGATTGCCGCCCTGGTCCGGATACCACGCCTGATAGCTGGCGAGGGCCGCGTCGTAGGCCCCGGAGGCCTGGGTCGAACCAAGCAGCAAGGTGTTCTCCGGCTTCGGCGCACGCGCCGCGTTGAAGCGCGGATCGCTGCCATCACCCAGATGGGTGGGCGTACCTGCGGTGTAGACACCGAAGCCGGATTTCATGCGCACGTCCTGCGCCGCCAGCAGCGCCAGGTCTCCCTTGCCGGTACGCAACACGCTCCAGGCCGGCGAGCCCAGGCGCTTGCCGTAGGTGGTGACTTCGGTAAGCGTGCCGCCGCCGTAGCAGTAACCGGTGACTGCACAGATATCTTCCTCGGACATGCCCATCTCGGCGCCAAGTTCCGACGCAGGCCTGCCGACCCAGGACTCGTCCCCCCACCACATCAGCGAACCCTCCTTGTCCACCAGGCGCGGCGCCGCGCCGCAGAACGGTCCCAGTTCACAGATGTCACCTTCGGCGACACCCAGCATTTCAGCCGCCTCCCGGGGCGACTTGCCGACCAGACTGTCGTCCCCCCACCAGAACAGCGAACCTTCCAGGTTGACGACACGATCGCCTTTCCATTCCGTCGTGGTGGTCACTGTACCGATGGTGCTGTAGTGGCTGTCGGCGAGCACGATGCTGCCGTCACTGCCCCAGCGACGCGTGCGCGGATCGGCAGACGCTGTATCTGCACCAGCCACCGCAGTCAGGTCCCATGACGTGGTCCCTTCGGGCAACATCGAGGCCAACGCCCAATTGCGCCCCTGTCGGCCGCTGGCGTCGGCCACCCGCAGCTTCACCGGAGCGTCGCCGGCCAGTTCCACCTTGGTCATCGAGGGGATGATGGCACCGGCGTGCAGATCCAGCGCGCCGGAGAGCCGCATCACCATCGGCAACGCCACTCCGGCAGGCCAGATCTGGGCCGCCACCGGTGCCGGACTGCGCAGGCGGAAGCCGGCGCCCAGCCGTGCGCCTGCCTGAAGGGTGAGCGCCTGGGCCAGCACGGTGCCTGCTGCCAGCACCTGGCCGCCATCGGTGGTCACCGCCGCCCCCAACACACTGCCGGCGGGCAGCGTGAGCTCTGCGGAAAGTGTCATGGCCACCGGCAGCACCGTACCCGACGGCAATGTCAGCGCCTGGAACGGCAGGTCGTAATTCAGTGTCGCACCGGCGCGGAACTCAGTGCCGATCTGGAGCTTGACGCCCTCGCCAGGCACGATCAGATCGCCACCAAATGCGGTGTTCGGCGAGCCCGCGCTCCGCCCTTCCAGCAGCACCCAGCCGTCCTCATCCGGGTTGGCAGGCGGCGGTGCGAAACCGTCGTTGATGCTGCCGTAGACGTTGATATCGCCCTCGGCGCGCAGCACGAGCGCGGCCGATTCACCGAAGCCACGGCGCGCTG
The DNA here is from genome assembly GCF_049384845.1 of Stenotrophomonas sp. CASM101. Lineage (NCBI taxonomy): Bacteria > Pseudomonadati > Pseudomonadota > Gammaproteobacteria > Lysobacterales > Lysobacteraceae > Stenotrophomonas > Stenotrophomonas sp. CASM101. The sequence goes on from NZ_JBMRFR010000002.1 coordinate 358,514, forward strand.
GATCAGTCCGGTTCGACTGCGGTCCGTAGCGGTAGCCGGACAGATCGATATCACCGGCCACCACCAGGTCGCCACGCGGATTGTCATTGCTGCTCCGCGCCACCAGCTGCACGCCGGGACGCAGGCGGTAGCTGCCCAGGGCGGCGGTGCGCTGCTGCAATCCCGTATTGGCCAGCGCGGCGTTCATCCACAGGCTGTTGTCCAGGTCCACCACCGTATCCAGCCATTGCTGGTTGATCACCTGCGGACGATGGCCGTGCACGTCTGGAGCGCTGGCCAGCGGCGCCGAATCGTAGCTGCGGAAGGCGTTGACCTGGAGGTCGCCGGCGCCGGCAATGCGGATGCCGCTGGCCACTTCGATTGCTGCATCGTTGCTGCCCACGCGGGGCACGTTGAGCTTGACGCTGCCGCGTGCGCGGCCGTCGTTCTGGCCCGGGCCGCTACCGGTCGCCACCGACGTACCGGCGCGCAGGTCCATCGAGGAAGCCGCACCCAGCTGCAGGCTGCCGTTGGCAGAGGTCAGTTCAATCATGGCCCGGTTCGGGCTGTCGATGATCTTGCCGTAGCTGTCCACGCGCAGGCCGCTGCCATGCGCGTCCAATGTGCCATCGATACGCAGCACGTCGCGGGCGGACAGGCGGACGCTGCCGACCTGTTCGCCACTGGCATCAACGCGGCCATTGACCTGCAGGCTGCCGCCATCGACGCTGATATCAACGTTTCGGGCCTTCACCTCATCGCCGATCACCAGGTCGCCTTCACTCAACTGGAAGGTCCGGCCACCGGTGATGCCACCGGCGGTAAGCCGAGCGTTCAGGCCGGAGAAGTCCTGCAACTGGCGTGCACGCACCACCAGCTCGCCACCGTCATAGGGCACTTCGGTTCCACCGGCATCGTAGCGACCGCTGGCGCCGCCCAGCAGGGTCCCGGCCAGATCGATACGGCCGCCCTGCGGGCCCAGTGCAGCAACGGTCAGGCGGCCGCCGCGGTTGTTGCGGGCGGAAAGATCGATACGCGACCCGGTGTCGGCAACGATGTCACCTTCGCGGCTCGTCAGCGCCACGTCGCCGCCCCAGCTGTACTTGTCCACGTCGAACAGGCTGACCTTGCGGCCGGCCATGTCAAGCACCGCGTTGCTGCCAAGCGTCATGCCCTGGCGGGCATTGGCTTCGAACCGGCCGGACGCCAGCGCCACGCGGCTGTCGATGCCGATCCGTTCGGCCGTGATCGACAACTCTGCACCCAACGCATCGCTGCCCGTGGTCGCCGCAGCACCGCGCAGCTGCACCGTTCCTCCATTGCGGATGGCCAGCTGCGCACCCGCGTTGCCGGTCAGCAGCGGGGTGACGATATCCAGCGCGCCGCCATTCAACTGCCAGCCGCTGCCTGCCACGTAGTCGCCCTGGCGCTGGAAGACGTCCAGGCTGCCCTTGCCGGAGAACAGCATGCGATCCGACGCCGCCAGCGTTACGCCGGCGAAGCCGAGCACCTGGCGATCTGCGGCCACCGTCGAGCTGGACCGGGTGAAGGGCGCACGCCCCAGCTCCAGCACCCGCGTATTGATCTCCAGCTGCCCTTGGCCAAGCCGGCCCACCATCGCCTCGCCGGCTGGTTGGGTCTGCTCACCGCCGGCCAATGCGGTGCCGGCCAGCGTACCGTCCCAGACCAGCGTATCGGCGAAGATGCGCGCGCGGTCGGTAGCGCTGCCGTAGCCGTGAATGGCAGGGGCACCCAGCACCAGACTGCGTAGACTGCTGCGGCCGGTCGCACTGTCACGCGTATCCAGGTCCACGCTGCCGAACACATTGATGGCATCGCGCGCGGTCAGGCTGAGCGCCTCCAGCGCCGGCGCGCCGGTGGCGGTGGCGGTGTTTCCGCGCAGTAATCGCTGCAGTACCTCTTGGTTCATGGTCATGCCGGCCGGCAGGCCGCCAGCTGCCGCTGCCGTCGCAATGGCTTCGGCACTACCGAGGTTGAGGGCCGACATGCCCAGGCCGAGCTGGCGCGTTCCATAGCTCACTGCGTCGCCAATGTTCAAGGCGCCGTCGGTGACCACATTGATGCTGCCTGCCGACAGCAACCGGGTCTGGCCACTGCAGTCCACCTCGCATCCGCCGATGTCGATCGCCACCGGACCGGCGGCACTGCCGCCCTGCGCACTGAGCGCCGTCAAGCGCTGGTTGGACACGGCAAGCAGGCCGCCCGACACCAGATAGGGCGCCGTGGGCTGCGCCACGCGCGAGGGATCGGCTCCGGCCAAGGTATCGATCGAAGCGCCCTGCTCGACCAGGATCCCCTTGCCCCCGAACGCAGCCGACAGCAGCACTTCCTGCGCCGTCAGGGTGACGCCGTTGCGCACCACGATGTGCTGCGCACTGCCCTCCAGCGAATAAGTCGTCGCGTCACGTCGCAGCACGCCGCCGATCAGCATTGTTTCCGGGCGGAACGCATTGAGCGCCGAATCGAAGAGGGTGGCACCGCTTCCACTGCCGGCACTAACGCCCTGGGTGGCGATCTCCAGCATCGCCTCATTGGAAGCGAGCAGATTGACCGAAAGCGTGCCGCCCCGTCCGTCATTGCTGCCGGCGTTGAAGCGTGACACGCCCTGGAAGATCGCGGCTGGCACGCTCGAACGTCCGGCGCCATCACCCAGCACCAGGTTGAGGTTGCCGGCATCCGTTGGCCGCCAGCGCAGCGCTTCACCACGCCGCTCGGCCACGCCCTGTACGAACGCGCTGTAGGAGGTCTCGTTGTAGCTGGCATGGCGGCGCACCACATCCGCCGGCGTCAGCACCAGATCAGTGAGCAGCGATGAGACTCCACCCCCCAGGCTCTGCGCCTGGTGTCCACTGACGCGCCAGGAACCGGTGCCGGTCGCCACTGGCTGTCGGCTGCCGACGGCGCTTTCAGCCCCGACTTCGACGCGGAATGCGCCCTTCTGCAGTGCGTAGCTGGCCGGCAGCAGCGTGTAGGTTCCCGCCGGTAGGCCGGGAACCCCGGCAGGGATGACAATCTGCTGGCCAACGCGCGGATCGGCGCTGCCGTCAGCGAGCGCCTGCGGCGCCTGCGTGCCCTCGCGTCCCGGCATGATCGCGTAGACCGCATTGTCACTGCCGCTGAAGCGGTAGCGCGGGTTCGCATCCGCCAGCGCATGCCGCAGGACGTCCACCGAGCCACCCCGTCCGGCCACGAATGCAGCGCCGGACAGCTCGCCGCCGCCGGACATGTCCAGCACGCTGCCCGCCACGCCATTGAAGGCGTTGGCCACGATGTCGATACCGATCGGGATGTTGTTCGAGCCGGGGCCCAGCACATCGAAGTCGGCACCGTTGCGGCGCCAGCCAACACCATCCACGGTACCGCCAAACGGCAGCTGCAGGCCCGCCCCGCTCACCGACGTCACACTGCCTGCAAGCAGGTCGACGCGGCCGGCGACATCGGCGTTGAACTTCCGGCCGCCGAGCTGCACATGGCCCCACGGCACCTGCACATTGCCGCCATGCACCACCGTCGCCGCCACCAGCTCCAGGCTTCCGAACGCAGAATCCGGTGCCGGTTGCGCGCCGCCTGCAATGCCATGAATGCGCAGCACGGCGTCGGGGTTCTGCCAGAACGGCTCGCCTGAAGGTCCGATGTCGGGGACGCCGGCCACGATGCGTCCCTTGGCCCGGGCTGCCGGGTACAGGCGTGCGGCGCTGATGTCGATAGACCCCGGGCTTGCCAGCGTGGAGACCAGCGAACTGCTGGCGACCGGGGCCAGCAAGCGGATGTCACCGCGGCTGCGCAGCGCGACCTGATCAAAGCCCGCCAGCCAGGTCACATCGCGCAGGTCGATCAGATCGGCGCCCACCTCCAGGCGATGCTGCCGGCCGGCGTCGAGGGGCGCCTCCAGCGGGCGCAACGTGCCTTCGCCAGCCGGTTGCCACCAGCGGCCCTGCGCAAGGCGGACATACGGCGCGGCCAGTTGCAGGTGGCCGCCCTCGCTGCCACCCGGGACGAAGCCGAGGTAACGCTCGTTCAAGCCCTGGATGCGCAGGCTCTGGTCCATGCGCAGATTGACATCCCCCTGCGCACGGATGTCACCGAACAGGGCCAGATGATCGAAACCACCGGCCTCGATCTGCTCCACCGACAGTGCCGCATGGCCGTACTCAAGGCGTGCAGGCAGGTCCGCCGTCTGCGCGGCGTGCTGGGTCAGTGAGATCATCCGCGGTGCCAGCACGTCCTTGCCGTTTGCCGTCCTGCCGTAGGTGCCACCACCGAAGGCAACCCCCAGGGTGCCGCCGCGCGCGCCGTCGCCGCCGGCCGCTGCGTTCAGTTCACCCTGCAGGTACAGGGAATTGCCGCTGCGCAGCACGATGCTGCCGCCATCGCTGTCCACGCGGGTGCGCCCGCTGCCATCGATATCGAGCAGCGCCGACGCACCGGAGGCATCCAGCCGCGCCCCACGCTCCACCACCACGAAGGTATCGGGTGGCAGGTGGCGTACGTTGTCCTGGTCTTCCCAGTCCAGCGCGCCCCCGATCTCGATCGTTCCGCCCTTGCGCACCTGCCCGCGCAACGTCCCGCGCGCGTCGCGCAGCGAAACGGTATCGCCACTCACGTCCAGCAGCGCGCCATCGGCGATCGTCCACTGGCGCTCGCGGCGTGCATCACCACGTACACCGGATGGATCGAACGCCTCATCCAGGCGGATGCGGCCGCCGGCTGCCTTCAGATGACCGGCCACGCTCAGGTTGCCGGCGCTGGACAGTTCGATCGACTGGCCCGGGTCGACCTCGATCCTGGCCCCCTTGCCAACGCGCAGGTCGGCCGTGGACAGCAGATGCCCCGCGCGCAGTGTCAGGCTCGCGCCGCCACGCTGCGACACGCGACCACTGCTCGGATCGGCCTCGTACAACGATGGCATCCAGGCCTGCACGCCCTGCTCGCGGACCAGAGCCTGTGCTGCGCCGTCGGCCAAGCGCAGCGCAGGTCGTTGCACCTGCAGCGGGGTGCCCTCTTCAACCGTCAAACCGTTGTGACCGGCGATGTCATAGCCGGCGAAGCCGCTGTTGAACAGCGCTGCCTGCAATCGCAGCGAGGCTGCCGATGCTTCCGTGCCAGGCACGCCGATAGACACCGCACCGCCGGTTGCCAATATGAAGTTGCCGCTGCCATTGCCGAGCGCGCTGAAGCGCGCGCCCTCGCCGAAGCCCAGCCGGCCGCTGCCGTCGGTGGCGACCTCGGTGCTGGCCGCGAGCAGACTGACGCTGCCGCCCTTGCCGACGCGCCCCTTGCCGTTGGCATCGATCGCACCGCCGGCATCAACCAGAATCGCTGCTCCCTGGCCCACGTCGATATCGTGGCTGCTGTTGAAGCGCACCTGCCCGCCGTCGATCCACGCCTGTGCGGGACCGCCCTCCGGCGCTGCAAGCGCGTTGCTCCAGCCACCGCCAAGATCGATCCGGGCGCCGGCCGCGACATCCACCGCACCACGTCCGGACGTCAGCAATGCCGTGGGCCCGCCAAGCGCCGCAAGCAGATTTCCGGCTTCCACCTGCCCGCCGGCAATCTGCACCGTTCCACCGAAGCTGACGCGGCTTGCGGTGAGCCCAAGCCGGCCGCCCTCCTGCAACCTGAGCGTGCCATCGAGGTCGATACGGCCGGCCGAAGCGAGGTCCACCTGCCCCCATCGCTGGGCGCTCAGCACCTCACTGTCCAACCACACGGTATTGCGCTGTGCTTCCCCGACCGGCGCCTGCAGCGTCCACGGCCGGGGATCGGCCTTGAGCGCTCCAATGCGGACATTCGAGTCGAACACCGCGCTGCGCCCGCTGTTGTCAAAACGCCCGAGCCACAGCTGGGCGTTGCGGGCCACCGCCGTCTGTGCCTGCGCATAGCCCTCCTGCCCCTGATCGGGCCGGCGCGTCTGCTGTGCGCCCTGGAAGGCCACCGTATCCACCTGGCCCTCCAGGACGGCCGTGGGCGCCGAGATCAACAGGCGGCCAGCATCGCGTCCCACGGTGTAGCCATTGTCGAAGCGCTGGCCCGGGGCAACCAGCGGATTGCGGAACGATTCGGTCACCCCCCAACGTTCCTGCTTCACTTCATAGCCCTGGTACAGGCCGTCGTACAGCATCTCCGCCGGCGCGTCGTCAAGGCGGTACAACTGGCCATCGCGGCCACGCAGCCAGCTCTGCTGCACCACGCCGGACTGCACATCCAGGCTGCCACCAGCCAGATTGATGTGCGAACCGGCGTGGCTGACGACTTCCTTGCCTGCCAACTGGACGGTGCCGCCCTGCGCTGCCCATTCGCTGATCGAATGCCCCTGATTGTCCAGATAGCCACCCACTTCCAGCAGGCCGCCGCCGGCATACCAGCGCGTGCCTTCATAGCCACCGGTACCGGCGGCAACTTCGGTCAACTGGCGGCGGTCGATCCACACCTCGCTGCTGATCAGCTTGCCGCTGTCACGATTGTCCGGCGAGTCGCGCAGCTCGTTGCCCTGCACCTTCACCTTGACGCTGTTGCTTTCCATCGCCACCTGCACACCCACGGCACCGGAGACGTCCACGCGCGCGCCATCATCCAGATAGCTGCGCCGGCTGGAGTCGGCGATCACCTGGCCGCCGGTGGCCACTGCCAGCGAGCCGGCCTGGAAGTTCACATCGCCGCCGGACACGACTTCGATGCGCGATTGCTCGCGGCGGTCCTGCAGGCGCGAGAGATTATCGAAGGTGCCACTGTTGCTGGAACCACGCAGCTTGTCCTGCTCGGCCGATTCCTTGATGAGCGCGTTGCGCTGGCTGTCCAGCGCCGTGCTCTTGCCATCGTCCTCCAGCAGTACTGCCGTGGTCGAGCCGGCGGCCAGAGTCACGCTGCCGGCCGCATCGGACGCCGAGTTCAACAGGTGCACCGTACCGCGCTGGTTCAACGTGGTAGTAGCAACGGCCACTCCAGCCTGCTCGACGGTGCGGCCGGCCAGCGTGACATCGCCTTCGCGCGCCTGGATCAGACCACTGTTGCGAACACTGCCCGCCGTGCTGTCAGCGACGAAGCGCGGGGCAATCTCATTGCCGCGGGTGGTGGACGCGGTGTTCTGGGCGGTTCCCACGCCGCGACGGATCACGAAACTGTCACCGGCGGCCAGCTGGGCCTGTCCCTTGCGGGTTTCAATCTGGCCCGCGTTTTCCACGCTGTGGCCAGCCAGCAGCACATAACCGCCGCCCCGTGTAGCCGTGGTCGGTTCGTGCGTGGTGATGCGTGCACCGCGTTCGACCATGACCTTGCCCACGGCGTCGGTCAGCGCCGAGGTGTTCGCGTCGGCACTGTACAGGCCCTGCTTGCGGAACTGCGCATCGCTGATGCGCGCCGCCGCCGCGACCAGATTGCGGACATTGACCTGGCTGTTGTTGCCGAATACCACACCGTTGCGGTTGGCCACGAACACCGTGCCATCGGCCTTCAGCTGGCCGAGAATCTGGCTGGGTCTTGCAGCGGGATCATTGACCCGGTTCAACACGGCCCAGTCGGGGTTCTGCAGGAAGTTCAGCGTGGTATTGCCACCAATGTTGAAGGTCTCCCAGTTCAGGATCGCCTGGTCGGCGGTCTGCTCGATGTTGACCAGCACCCGCCCCTCGGCGGTCTGCGACTGGATGGCCTCACGGGCGTTGATCCAGCCACGGGTCAGCGGATTCTCGTCGACCTTCAGGCCATCCTTGCCCAGGCCATCGGCCACTACGAAACCCGCCTCGCGGCGCGCCTGCCGTGCCTGCTCCTGCAGGCGCTGCTGCAGGGCGATGGCCTGCGCGGCCGTGCCGAGGTTGTCGATCGACTGCTGCAGCTTCTGCCGTGCCGCATCCTGCTGCTGCGCGGGCAGCTGTAACTGGATCGGCACGCCATTGGGCATGCGCCCGCTCTGTGCCGCCGCGCCCTGCGCCGCACCGCGCTCGGCGAACCAGCCGGGGCTGAACGCCTGTTGGGCCTGAGTGGCCGGAGCCACCACGCTGCCCAGGGCCACTGCGACGGCCCAGGCCATCGGGTGGCTGCGCCACAGGGCAGCAGGGAAACGGGCGGTGGGCGAATGCGGGTGCGACATCGGGGACCTCGTCAACCTGATGGGCCGCGTCGGCCGCGGCGTGTGTACGGATGGGCCTGCGCCAGGCACGCCCTGCACCTCATAGACGGTGGCGACGGCGTGAAGGCGACAGGCGCATCACTGTCATGCAGCGGACATACGCAGAAGGCGCCGGCATTACTGCCGGCGCCCCTCTGCGTTTCCTGCAACGACCAAAGCAATCGCAGTTACAGCGGACGGCCGATGCCCGAGCAGGTGCTGGGGTTGTTCACGGCACCGGCGTTCGTGGCGGTCGCAAAGCGGGTGCGGACCGCATCACGCCAGGTCTTGGTCAGCGGAATGAACTTGTGCGCGCGGATCGCGTCGTCGTTCGGCCCCTTCTCGACGCCGCTGGCATCGACGACACTGCCGTAGTGACGTGCCAGGAAGGCACGCACGTTGGCGCCCACAGTGCCATTCTTGTAGCACTGGCCGAACACGAAGTTGGTGTAACCGGCAATCGGATAGCCCGCGTTCGGGTTGCCGAACACCGGCACCCAGTTCGCCGGGTTCTCGGCGGCGGCACCGGTCGGCGGCGCAGCGGTTTCCAGCGTGGCCTGCACACTCACTTCATCCGGCGAGAAGCCCTTGACCTTGGCGATTTTGGTGGCATCGGTCAGGCTCGGGATCACGTCCGGACCGACATAGCCGACGCGGCCGTCAACGGCATAGACGGCGTTGTACAGCGCGGTGCCACCGGTGGCCGGGGCAGCGATGAAGTTCGACGGCACGCTGGTGAACAGGTTGGCGAAGGTCGACTGCACCGAGAATGCCGGCACGCCGTTGGTCAGCTTCAGGTTGGTACCCGACACGTCAGCCGGCTGGCAGGCGCTGGTCAGGAAGCGGGTCAGCAGTTCGCTGGTGCCGCTGCTTTCGCCGCGGTAGACGACCTGGATGGCGCCGGTACGGCCCAAGCCCGCCAGCTGGCTCCAGTTGTTGATCTTGCCGGAGAAGATGCCGCAGATCTGGGTGACCGACAGGTCAACCGCCGAACCGGCCTTGTTGAACGGAATGGTGACCGAGGTGGCGACCGACGGGATCTGCACCAGTGCGCCATAGCGGTTGGCGTCGCCGGACACGTTGTAGGTGCTGTTGTAGGTGCTCAGCTCGGTGCCGCTCAGCACCGAGTCGCTACCGGCGAAATGTACGGTGCCGGTGGCCTGGAACAGGCTGGAATTGTTTTCCAGGAAGGCCTTCTTGCCGGTGCCCGAACCGGTCACGGCATAGCTGAAGTTGGCCGGCAGGATGCTGTCGGCCTGGCCCTTGTACAGGTCGGCCGGCAGCGAAGCGCCGCCGCCGGTGACGGCGGTCTGGGCCGAAGCGGCACCAGCAGTGGCCAGCAGCGCGGTAGCAACCAGCGCGGCCAGGGTCTTGTACTTGTTCATGATCTTCTCCTGAAGGGTTTACTGCGAAGGGAAACGCCAAGGGAGGAACGGTCACTACACGCCTGCTGCCGCCGAGGGCCTCCCAGCCCACTCTGCGGCGACGTGTCCATGCTGGTCCGCACCGATGACAGGCCGCTTAAGAAACCTGTGGAAGATCGAAAAAAGGTGTGGAGGATTGTGTGGAGAATCGGCCCATGCCACATTCCAACGACGCCGTCCGATCGACTGGATGGGATCGATTCGATGGAATCGACTGGATCGAATCGATTTGATGGGATCGGCTGGATCGAATCGACTGGGTAGAGTCGACTGTTAGTCGACTGCTCTTCACACGCAGCAGCAGTACGAAGCACGCGCGCTGCGCGCTAGTCGACTAACAGTCGACTCTACCTGTGATGCGCTTTGCGCATCACTGCACCAGCTGGTTCATTTCCATGATCGGCATCAGCACCGCCAGCACGATCGTCAGCACCACGCCGCCCATCACCAGGATCATGGTCGGTTCCAGCAGGGCGGTCAGCGCCATCGCGCGACGCTCGATCTCGCGTGAGATGGTCTGCGCGGCGCGATCCAGCAGCGGCGCCAGCGAACCGGTCTTCTCGCCACTGGCCACCAGATGCACCAGGATCGGCGGATATACCTTCTGTACCTTCAACGCAGCACCCAGCGCAGCGCCTTCGCGTACGCGCGCGGACACGTCATCGGCACAACGCGCCAGCAACGCATTGCCCAGTGTCTGCCGTGCAGCTTCCAACGCGCGCAGCAGCGGCACGCCGGCATCCAGCAGGATCGCCAGTGTCGAGGCGAAGCGCGCACTGTTCACACCCAGCACGAAACGCCCGACCATCGGCAGCCGCAGCAGCATCGCGTCCCAGCGCAGGCGCAGCTCGGGCCGGCGCAGCGCCAGTCGCCATGCCACCACTAGCGCAGCGATGCCCAGCCCCGCCCACACGCCCCAACTGCGCACGAAAGCACTGGCCGCCAGCATCACCTGGGTCAGCATCGGCAGCGTCTGCCGCGCCTGCACGAACGCGGTCACCACCTGCGGCACCACGTAGCTGAGCAGGAAGATGACGATCGCCACCGACACCAGGCTGATCGCCGCCGGGTAGATGAAGGCGGTCAGCACCTTGGCCTGCAGCGCGTTGCGCTCTTCGATGTAGTCGGCAAGGCGCTCCATCACTCGCGCCAGGTCGCCGGAGTCTTCACCCGCCCCCACCAGGGCCCGATAGATCGGCGGGAAATCGCGAGGCCGCGCGGCGAGTGCCACGGTCAGGCGCTGGCCAGCACGTACATCCGCACGCACGGCAGTAAGCGCCTGCGCCACGTGCGGGCGCTCGGCCTGCTCGATCACCGCACTCAAGGCACCTTCCAACGGCAGGCTGGCGGCCAGCAGGCTGGCCAGCTGGCGCGTGGCCCAGGCCAGCTCACTGGCTGACAACCGGCGAGCACCCCAGCCACTGCCGGCACTGCGCGCCGCACTGACCTGCACAGGCGTCAGCCCACGCCCGCGCAGCAGCTGACGCGCGCCGCGCGGGCTGTCGGCGTCCAGCTGGCCTTTCTCGACGCGGCCCTGCGCGTTGGCGGCCTGATAATCGAACAGTGCCATCGTCGTCTCAGTCGTCGCCGGTGACGCGCAGGATTTCTTCCAGCGTGGTCACCCCGCTGTCGACCCAGCGCTGGCCGTCCTGCCGCAACGTGCGCATGCCGGCGTGCCGCGCGGCCTCGCGCAGCGCGGGCTCGCCCTGCCCTTCATGGATCAATGCGCGCACGCGGTCATCGACCACGAACAGTTCGTGGATGCCGGTACGACCCCGATAGCCGCTGTTGGCGCAGGCCGCACAGCCCACCGCGCGCCACACGGTTCGGCCTTCGCCATCCACCTCGGCACGCCGGCACTGCGTGCACAGCCGCCGCACCAGCCGCTGCGCCAGTACGCCGCGCAGCGACGAAGCCAGCAGAAAGGGCTCCACTCCCATGTCGGCCAGGCGGGTCACCGCCGAGATCGCATCGTTGGTGTGCAGCGAGGCCAGCACGCCATGCCCGGTCAGTGACGACTGCACGGCAATCTGTGCGGTTTCCAGGTCGCGTATCTCACCGATCATGATCGTGTCCGGATCCTGGCGCAGGATCGCGCGCAGCGCGGTGCCAAAGCTCATGCCGATGCGCGCATTGACCTGGATCTGGCCGATGCCGGCGAAGTCGTACTCCACCGGGTCTTCCACGGTGAGGATGTTGCTGGTGCTGCTGTCGAGCTGGCCCAGCGCGGCGTACAGCGACGTGGTCTTGCCGCTGCCGGTCGGCCCGGTCACCAGCACGATCCCGTGCGGCTGCCGGATCAGCCCGGTGAATGTGGCCAAGGTGTCATCGGCCATGCCCAGGCGCTGCAGCTGCAGGCGGCCGGCATCCTTTTCCAGCAATCGCAGCACGGCGCGCTCGCCATGCCCGGTCGGTACAGTGGAAACACGGATGTCCAGCGGCCGCCCGCCCACGCGGATCGCAATGCGCCCATCCTGTGGCAACCGCTTCTCGGCGATGTCCAGGTGGGCCATGATCTTGATGCGCGACACCAGCGCTGCATGCAGTGCGCGCCGTGGCTGAACCATGTCGCGCAGCGTGCCGTCCACCCGGTAGCGCACCACCGAATGGGTCTCGAACGGCTCGATATGCAGATCGCTGGCACCGTCGCGTGCAGCCTGTGCCAGCAACGCATTGATCATGCGGATCACCGGCGCATCGTCCTGCGCATCCAGCAGGTCGGTGACCTCCGGCATGTCCTGCATCAACCGGTCCAGATCGACTTCACTCTCGGCGGCCCCCACCACGGCAGCGGCATCGCCGCCGTCACGGTACTGCTCGCCCAAGCGCTGCTGCCAGGCTGCCGCATCCAGCATCTGGAACGGAAGCGGGCCATGCCGCCGGCGCAGCTCGGCCACGGCCCACGCTGCGGTGTCGGCGGTGCCCAGCAACACGGGCTCGCCGCCAACTTCGGACAGCATCGCGCCATGGCTGCGCACCCAGGCGTACGCCAGCGGCGCGGAAGCGCTCACGGCCCGATCACCAGTTCCGGCGTGTAGCCCAGCACGCGCAGCTGCTGCAGCGCAGGGTCCAGCGTCGCCGGATCGCGCGGCAATCGCACGCGCAGGCGTTGCCCGCTCTCGCCGGGCGTCGCTTCAGCATAGGCCTGCAGGCCCAGCGCCCGCACCTGCGCCACGCCCTGGCTGGCACGCCCCGGGTCCAGCCCCTGCGCGAACTGCACCAGCTGCGCATCGCCGTCACCGGACGGATACAACGCGGCCAGGCTGGTGTTCTGCAACGGCTGGCCCCGGCCATCGCGCGCATTGCCTTGGCCGAGTACAGACAGGTCCTGCGGTGGCAGCTGCGGTGCCGACAGCGCCGGCAAGGCCCAGCTCTGTACTGGCTGCGCGCCCGCCTGCGCGTTGCGCATGTAGTCGTAGCGGTCGCGGGTCAGGCGCTGGCCGGCGGCCGGGTCACGCACCACGTGCGGGCGCAGGAACACCATCAGGTTGGTCTTGGCGCGCTTGCGCGTGTCGCTGCGGAACAAGGCGCCCAGCACCGGGATCTTTCCCAGCCCCGGCACCGCATCACGGCCATGGCTGACGCTGTCTTCCAGCAGGCCACCCAGCACCATGATCTGGCCATCGTCCAGCAGCACGCTGGTATCCAGGGCGCGCTTGTTGGTGATGATGCCGGCCGTGCTGTTCGCGCTCTGCGCGTCGATGCTGCTGACTTCCTGGTAGATGTCCAGCTTCACCGTGCCGCCTTCGGAAATCTGCGGGCGCACGCGCAGCTTCAGGCCCACGTCCTCGCGCACGATGGTCTGGAACGGGTTGTTGCTGCCGCCGCCACCGTCGGTCACGTAGCGCCCGCTGACAAACGGCACGGTCTGGCCGACCATGATGCTGGCCGCTTCGTTGTCCAGCGTCATCAGGTTCGGCGTGGACAGGATGTTGGCGCCGCCCTTGCTCTGCAGTGCGTTGGCCAGCGCTTTCATGTTGAGGATCTGGCCGACACCTGGAAGGTTGATGGTGCCGTCGATCACGCCGATCTTCAGGCCATCCCGGGGAAGCACGTCCAGCGTGGTGCGGGCACCGGTATTGAGTCCACTGCCGCCGGTGGCGCCACCGAAGTGGGTGCCACCAAAGGTGCGTCCATTGCCCAGCATCCACTGCACGCCCAGCTCGGCCGCATCGGTCTGGTTGACCTCCACGATCAGGCTCTCGACCAGCACCTGTGCACGGCGCTGGTCGAGCTGGTCGATCACCCGTCGCAGGTTGCGGTACACCGGCTCCGGCGCCGAGATCAGCAGCGTGTTGGTGGCCACGTCCGCCTGCACCGAGATGCCGTTCTGGCTGAAGCCGGTGCTTCCCGCATCGATCGGGTCACGCCGGCTCGGGTCCAGCCGCTGCGATTCCAGCGCATTGCTTCCGGTCTTGGCCTGCTGCGGTTGCGACGGCTGCGCCGGTGCGGAACGGCTTGCATCGCCAGGCAGTGGCGTGATGCCTTCATTGCTGCCCACTGCCGGCGCATCGCTCTGCCCCGCAACCACGCCGCGCAGCACGCCGGCGAGCTGATTGGCCTGGGCATTGCGCAGGTAGACCACATGCAGGTTGCCGGACTCGTCCTGGGCGCGGTCCAGCTTCTCCACCAGCTGCCGCGCCAGACGGGTGCGGCCGGGGCTGCTGGAACGCAGTAGCACACTGTTGCTGCGCGGGTCGGCCATCACCACCACCTTCTGGCTGGGCTCGGCGCCCTGCGCATCCAGCAGCGGCGCGACCATCGCCGCGACGTCCACAGCGATGCCCTGCTGCAGCTTCACTACATCGGTGTCCATGCCGGCCGGAGTATCGACGCTGGCGATAACCCGTGCGATGCGCTCCAGGTTGTCGGCATAGTCGGTGATCACCAGGGTGTTGTTGCCGGGGTTGGCAGTGATCGGATTGTCCGGGCTGATCATCGGCCGCAGCACTGCCACCAGCGCGGCAGCATTCTCGTAGCGCAGAGGGAAGGTGCGCGTGGCGATCTCGCCCCCTGCACCACCGGCGCCCACCCGGCCGCCAAGCAGCTTGGCGTCGGCCTGCGGCACCACCCGGCTGACGCCGCCGTTCTCGACCACCGCAAAGCCGCGCATGCGCAACGCCCCGAGCAGCAGCTGATAGGCCTGGGTACGGCTGACCGGGCCATCGGAAACCACTGTCATCTTGCCGGTCACCCGTGGATCGACCAGGAACTGGCGCCCGGTGAAGCGCGCTGCCATGCGCAGTACGCCACCGATATCGGTATCCACCAGGTTCAGCTGCACCGGCTCATCGCCTGTGTCCTGCGCCGCCACCGGCGCCGGCATGTGGGCCACGCCCACGATCAGGGCCAATGCGGCACTGCAGGCAAGGCTGCGCATCGCCCTCATGGATGGGCACCCGCAGGGGCCACCATCACGATGTGTCCTGAAATCCGTGCCGCCGGCATGTTCGCATCCCCTGTGCGTGTCAATTGCAGCTGCTGCAGCTCGATGGCAGGGTCGGCCAGCAGCGGCAGCAGCCAGTTCCATAGCGCATCGGCAGGTACGGCCCGTACCTGCAGGTGCCAGCACCCGTCGCGCGCTTCGATATGCAGGCCGCCAGCCAGACCGGCAGCCTTGATCTGGTCACGCAGTCCGGCCAGGGTCGGATGCTGGCCCTGCGCCAGCTGCTGGCGCTCACGGGCGTGCAGCAGCGGTGCCAGTGCGCGCTGCTGCGCCTGCAGCCGTGGGAGTTCGGCCTGCCAGTGCGTGCGCTGCTTCAGCAAGGGCTCCAGCCATAACGACCACAGGCCCGCCACCAGCAGCGCCACCACCATCACCCACAGCATCAGCCGGTCGCGCGGTGGCAGGCGTTGCCAGCGCTGCTGCACGCCCGCCAGCCCCTCGCCCAGCCGCAGGGTTCGGGTCGTCACTGTCCCGCTCCGCTCACCCGCAAGCGTCCACCGGCGTCGCGCGCCAGCTGCAGCCCCTGCGCCTGCATCGCTTGCTGCCAGTGCTCAAGCCGCTGTGGATCGTCGGCCAATGCCCGAGCATCAGCGTCCAGCTCCAGGTACACCTGCCCGGGTTGGTAGTGCAGGCTGTGCACCTGCCCCGCCAGCTCCGGAACCGCGTGCAGCGTGCTGGCGACCTGACGCTGCAGCGCCGGCAACGGCGGCGCTGGCGGCGGAACCGCAAGCGCTCGCCTTGCCTGCAACACCGGGTCCACCACATCGGTGATCTCCGGGAAGCGTGCGCTGAACTGCCGTGCCATGTCCTGCTGCAGCGCCTCACCCTCGATCCGCCAACGCGAGACCTGCCACTGCAGCCCAAGTGCGGCCAACAGCACCGCCGCCAGTGCCAGGCCGATCGCCAGTCGCGGCGCTTGACGGCCTGCGCCGGGCAGCGGCAATGACCAACCCGGCAAGGGGCCACAGGCCTGCCGTTCATGCGCGACGGCGGTGGCCGGCAGGCTGCCCGGCCACGCCGGCGGTACGCTGTCGATCCATTGCACGGCCTGCACGCCGGCCTGTTGCAGGCGGGTGGCCAACGCCTGCATCACCGCAGACGCATCACGTCCGCCATACCATTGGACAAGTCCCCGATCGCGCCCGCTGCGCACCAGCAGATGCTCGCCGCTGACCTGCAGCGTGGCGTGGCGGTCCTGCCAAGGCAGCAGCAGTGGCGTCGGATGCAACGCCTGCAGCTGCAGCGCGCACGAGGCCAGCAGCTGCTGCGCCTGCGTAATGGCCTGCTGGTCGAGCCAGGCCACCGGAACCGTACCGTCTGCCGCCTGCGCACCGTGGGCCAGCGCCACCTCCTGCAGATCATCCAGCAGCATGGCCTCCACCTCGCCCTGCAACGCCGCGTGCAGGCGGCGCCCGGACAGCGGCGGCAGCTGCAGTTCCAGCAGGATCAGGTCGTTCGGATCAAGGCAGGCGTGCACCGTGGCCCGCGGATGCCGCAGGCCCAGCGCCGCCAGCGTGTCGCGACCGTGGGCGAGCACCTCGCCCTTGTGCAGCTGCGCCCAGTGCACCGCGCTGTCAGCGCGCAGGTGCGCCAGCGCCGGCAGGCGCACCCGAAGCTGCACGGTCATGCGCCGATCCTCGTCCACACCCGTTGTACACGCACCCCGTCGTCGCGGTACTCGCGCCAGAGCAGCGCGCGGAAATCAACCGCGCTGCCGTCGGCCTGCACCCGGCCGACGGCCAGGAACCACTCGCTATGGATACCCAGCGGAAGCACGGCCATCTGTTCGTTGCTCAGTTGGAGTCGGTTGGCGATGTCACCGCGGTTGAGCAGCCAGTGGCCGGCGTCGCGCTCAGCGAGCAGCGCCTGCAGCCTTGCCGGTTCCACCGCAGGCGTCACTGCCTGCAGGACGCTCAGGTCGCAGGTATTGGCGTTGACCAGGGTCTGCGCGGGCAACACCACTGTGCGCCGCGCCAGCGCCTGCAACGCCACCGGGTCGGCGCCGGCCAGCGCCTGTTCGATCAGTGATTCGCGCGGCAGCGGCGCCTGCGCCGGCATATCGCCGTCGCGCAGGCGCGCCTGGATGCGGTCCACTGCGGATGCGCAGGTGCCCTGGCCCAGCCCCTGCCCGGCACACAACGCGACGAACGCGCCCCGCGCCTCGGGGTCCGGCCTGCCATGGGCCAGCAGGTTGCGCAGGTTGAACATCGACTGCGCATCGACCAGCTGCACCTGCACCGGCAACGGCGCCTGCAGTTCCAACGGGCGCGCCCAGCGCCCGCTGCGCACCGTGGTCAGCTGTTCCTTGACATCCTCACGCAGCTGCTGCGCCGCACGCTCCAGCGTGGCATCCACCGCCATGCGTACCTGTGCGCGCAACTGGTCGCCGCGCAGCGCACGCAACTGCGCCGACTGCCGGGTCAGCAGCGCAGTGGCAATCACCGCCACCAATGCCACCACCAGCAAGGCGACGATCACCGCCACGCCACGCTGGCGGATGCACGAGACCGAATGCGTCCGGGCTGTCATCAGCACGCCTCACAGCTGCCAGGAGCCGATATCCGCGTTTCCGGCGTCGCCACCGGGCTGGCTGTCCGCACCCAGCGAGAACACATCGATGTCGCCATGAGTGCCTGGAACCTGGTACTGGTACGGATGGCCCCACGGGTCATTCGGCAGGCGATCCAGATACGGCGTCACCGGCAACGCACCGCTGCCCTGCGGCGGCTTCACCAGCGCCTGCAGGCCCTGTTCGGCACTGGGATAGCGCCCATTGTCCAGCTTGAACAACTTCAGCGCCTGCATCAGCGCCGCGATGTCCTGGCGCGCCGCCACCACGCGCGCCTGGTCCGGACGGTCCATCAACCGCGGCACGATCAGCGCGGCAAGGATGCCAATGATCACCACCACCACCATGATCTCGATCAGGCTGAAGCCCTGCTGCCGAGCCCTGCAACCACCTGCCTGCCTTGCCATTGTTCCGCCCTCGTCATCCTGGAAGAGACCGCTGCACCATGGTCAGCGGTGCATGTGTCAGTACGATAAACATCCGCCTGCGATTCGCTGCGCGGTTGCCTGTGCGGGCGCACGTGCAGCCGGCACGCGTGCCGCCTCGAGCAGGTGCGGCGGCACGCTGGCCAGTGTCTGGTCGATGCACTCGCGCAACAACGGATGCACGCACGCCTGCAGCAGGCGCACGCACTGCGTCGGCGACCACGCGGTGCCGTGGTCGAGGCCGATGAACATGCGGTAGGCCTGGTGGTAGCGCAGGTCGTCGTACACGCGCTGCGCAGTGTTGAGATCACGCACGATCACCAGCAGGGCCGCACGTTGCAGCAGTCGCGCATCGGCTGCGCCAAGCGGCAGCGCGCTCATGGCCGCGTCGGGCCAGGGCCACAGCCGCAGGTCGAGGGCCTTTCGAAGTGCCGCCCGTGGATGCGCACTGCTGTCCAGTGCCGCCCAGCGCGCCGCATCCGCCCAGGCGTCACTGGACAGCACCCAGACCCACGAGCGCCCATAGCGCTGTACGTTCAGGGGCGTGTGCCGTGCCTGCTCCAGCGACTGGCTCAGGTGGCGATCCAGCTCCAGCATGCTGATCCTGCGACTGTCTTCCATCTGCGCCGCCCGTGCTCCACGACGCGTGGTGCGTCGTACTCTGGAGAAGACGTCAGCAAGGCAGGTGAAGCGACACCGCGAATGCAACTCTGTGCACGGGGTGGCGCTTCATCGGCAACGTCATCGCAGCGTCATCCGCCTGCAGGCTTCGCGCTGCAGCCGCGGTGCGTCACCCCCACAACGGCGGGCCAGTACCGCCACGTCGCTGCGGGCAGCGAATGCGACCAGTGCATCGGTCATGTCCACGTCATCGCACCATGACGCCAGCGCAACGCGCAGTGCGGGCAGCTGCCAGCCCTCCATCACCCCATGGGCGCCCGCCACGAACCAGTGCCAGAGCCGATGATGCAGTACCTGCTCATGCAGCTGCGTGAGATCGTCGATGCCATGCATGCCCGCTAACAGCAGTGCGCGTGCGAGCACCGCAGGCGGCAGCGCCCCGGATTCGACCAAAGGCATCTCCTGCTGCTGCAGCCGCAGCAGCATCGCCAATGGGTGTGACTGCGGATTGAAGTCCAGCAGCACCGCCTGCTGCTGCCACTGCGCGTCAGACACCACGCACACCCAGGGCGAACCATAGCGATGCACCATCAGGGGCCTTCGCTGGGTGGTTTCCAGCAATGCAGACAGATTGCGGCGCAGATCGAGCACACCGATGGTCTCGTTGCGCATCCTTGGATTCTCCTTGCTTGCAACAGCCCGGCGCGGCGCGCACGGCCAGCGCCTTCATCTATCCAAGGACGGCGATGCCACCCGGAAAGCGACGCAGATCCAGCGACATCGTCCGTCGCAGCTGCTCCAGCGCCGCGTCCGGATCATCGATGCGGAAGCGGCCGCTGACCGGGGCGCGCGCCAATGCCGATTCGCCCAGCAGTACCTTGCCGCGGCGGTAACGGTTGATCTCCTCCACCACCTCACGCAGCGGTGCGCGGCGGAACACCAGCATGCCCTCCGTCCAGGCACTCACTTCCGACGCCACGGCCTCGGCCACCACACCACTGAGGCGCTCGTCGTACCGGGTCTGCTGGCCCGCCTGCAGCCGCAGCCGGCCCTGCGGATGCTCGATGCGGGCACTGCCCTGCAGGCAGGTCACCCGCACCTGGCCCTGGGTGTTGCGTACGTCCAGGCGCACCGCGCCCTCATCGGCAATCACGCAGCCCGGGCCCGCGAGCAACGCCAGGCGCAGACCGGCCTGGGTCTCGATCGCGGCCTGGCCCTGCACCAGCTCGAAGCCTTCGCCCTGCGTGTGCGCACGGCGGCGCAGGCTGCTCTGCGTATCCAGTTCGATCTTCAGTTGCGGCGAGGGCGCGATCTGCAGTCGCTCACCGGTGCCGGTATGGAAATCGGCTGCCATGGCTGTCACCGAGGGCCACAGGCCCATCGGCGGGCGGATGGCCGCCACCACCACCAGACTGGCCGGGGCGGCAATCGCGGCGCCCAGGAAGGCGCGTCGGCTCCAGCGCTGGGCCGGCGTCGGCGCGACCGGTTGACGCGCGGCGGCGGGCAGCTGCTCGCCGGCCAGCCGCACCTGCTCCCACTGCCGGCGCGCACGTCCGAACGCTTCACGATGACGCGGGTCGGACTCGCACCACGCGCGGAACCGGCGCCCGTCGGCGGCGGTCGCCTCGCCCGAGGTCAGCCGCACCACCCACGCGTGCGCCTGACGCTCGACGGCATCCAGCGGGCGTTGCGGGCGATCGTCAGGATCCATGGGGGCTCATGCCGGACCCGCACGCTGCGGGGTTCTGCTCGGCGTCAAAGTGTAGACGGATGCCGCCGTTCAGAACCGCACCTGGCGCCCCGTTCCGCTGCGCTCGGCCAGATAGTCCTGGGCGGCCTTCAGCTCACGCTGCACCAGCCGCAGCGACACACCGAGGTGATCGGCGACGTCGCGCTGCTGCAGGCCGTCGACACGGATCGCCAGCAGGATGCGGCGACGGCGCTCGGGCATGCGCTGCAGCAGGCCGACCATGTCTTCCAGCGCGAAGTCCAGTTCAGCCGCCTGCGCCGGGCCGGGTGCAGGGTCGGCCATGTCCATCAGCGTATCCACCTCCTCCAGGCTCAGCAGGCGGTGGTCAGCACGTTGGCGGTCGATCACGGTATTCATTGCCATGCGCAGCAGGTAGGCCGCGGGGTTCTGCACGGCATCCAGGCGGTCACGCCGCGCGCTCAGGCGCATCCACGTGTCCTGCAGCGCGTCGCCGGCCAGCTCCTCCGAGCCCAGCTTGCGCACCAGCCGGCGCTTCAGTTCATCGTAGGCACCCAGAAGGTGGTCCATCAGGTCAACTGCCCCAGCCGTACCGTTGCTCATGTTCGAATCCTTGAAGTCATGGAAGGGGCGCGCGCCCGCCACAGTCGTGGTCGGTGCCGGAAGGTCGGATCTGCAGCGTTACCGGCTGCGGCAGCGCAGCGGCATCGGGCGCCAGCACCAAGTGCTGCAGCGCTTGCAGCAGGCGCGCATCGCGGCGCTCGCTGCCACTGCCTGACAGCAGCTCGGGCGCATGCACCTGGCCCTCGCTGTCGACACGGAAACGCAGCGTCGCGGCATAGCGGCCGGGAGCGATCTCCGGATCGTCACAGAACACCGCACGCAGCCGCTGCTGCAGCCCACCATAGCGACGTCGACGTTCCGCATTGGCGAGTTCCGCGCCGACACCGGGTTCGGCAGCCAAGGGCGCGCCCCGGCGCAGCACCACACGCTGTTTGCCGATCACCTCGGCCTCGACGCCGGAGTCCTGCAGCAGCGCCTGCAGGGCGGGCAGCGGCGGCAGGCTGGCGCGCAGCGCACGGCTGCTGCGGCCGGCGGCCAGGTCACCCGGGTACATCACGGACCACCCACTGATGACGCTGAAGCGCTCGACCGCCTGTTCCAGCGGCTGCGCAGGGATGTCGTAGGCATGAACACCGTCCTGCCCGGCAGCGGCAAAGGACAGCAGCAGCCATGCCGCGATGGCCACCTTCCAAGTTCTGACCGCATGGTGTCCATTCAGCCCCCTGACGTAGAACACGTGACCCTCGGCAGCGACAGCAGCTGCAGTGGACGCGCGCCAAGACCGGAACCCCGGCCCGCGCGCGACCCGCAAGCGGGCTCAAACCGTACCGGGGTCACATGTCATTGCGATGACCGCCACCTACAGCCGACCTGAAGCCAGTCACCCATCAGGAATCAATAGATCGAACAGACCACCTCATCCACGCCTGGGGTCAGAGCCCGTTGCGCAGCAACGGGATCCGACCCCGTGCCGACCCAGACGTGTCGACCAAGGTCGACACCCACCAAGAGCAGCTCATGCCGTTCCGGCAGATCGTGGAAATCTGTCGAAGGCGGGGTGGGTCCGGTTGCGGGGGCGTGAGCCGCATGGATGCGGCGACCGAGCCTACATGGACGTACTTGCAGCGTCCCCCGCAACCGGCCCCACCCCGCCATCCCTCAGTAGGCCCGCTGTTGCTGTTGCTGTTGAGGTTGCCGGCCAGCGGCCGGCACTACCCGCGGGTGCCGGGTGCAACCCGGCCGCAAACCCCATCCCTCAAAGCGGCAGCTGGGTCGTCTGCTTGATCCGCTGCATCGGAATCTCCGTCTTGGTGTTCTGCACCCCGGCGATCCGGTTCAGGTGCTGCATCTGGAACTGCCGGTAGGCATCAAGGTCCGCCACCGCCACCCGCAGCAGGAAATCGCAGTCACCGGCCATCAGATGGCATTCCAGCACTTCCGGGAACGACTTGATGCTGTTGATGAAGTGATTGGTGGTGTCCTCGTCCTGCCCCCGCAGCCACACCCGCACGAACACCGTGAAGCCACGGCCCACCTTGGCCTCGTTCAACAAGGCCACATAGCGGTCGATGTAGCCGCCCTCCTCCAGCAACCGCACCCGGCGCAGACAGGCCGACGGCGACAGCCCGACCAGGCGAGCCAGCTCCAGGTTCTGCAGGCGACCGTCGCGCTGCAGGGCGTCGAGGATGCGCCGATCGAGGTTGTCGAGCTGGTACTGCATGGGATTTCACCCGTTTCGCTTCTGGCCGCATGAAATATCAATCATCCAGAATCAAGTGGCATCAACGCAACCCGATTTCGTGATTGGACCGCTAGCATGGGCCACCCCCACCTTGTTGTGCCGTTCCATGGACGCCCGTACCACCCTCCCCCCGCCCGCCACCTGCGATACCGCCCCGCGTGCCGAATTCCTGCGCGGCCTGCGCGCCGCCGTGCCGGTGATGATCGGCTTCATTCCGTTTGCCCTGGTGCTCGGTGCGCAGGCGGCCCAGAAGGGCCTGAGCGCACTGGAAGTACCGCTGATGACCGGTCTCAACTTCGCTGGTGGCTCGGAGTTCGCCGCCGTCGAACTGTGGACCTCGCCACCGCACATCGCGCTGATCGTGGCCATCACCGCCCTGGTCAACAGCCGCCACCTGCTGATGGGCGCCAGCCTGGCCCCGCTGCTCCAGCACCTGCCGCGCCGACGCGTGCTGCCGGCCCTGTTCTTCATGTGCGACGAAAGCTGGGCGATGGGCGTGGCCGATGCGCGCCGGCGCGCGCTTGGCTTCAGCCTGGCCTACTACCTAGGCGTGTCGGCAGGGCTGTACACGGTCTGGGTGGCCTGCACCGCACTCGGCGCGATCATCGGGCCGCTGTTGGGCGACATCCACGCCTATGGTTTCGACATGGCCTTCCCCGCCGTGTTCCTGGTGCTGCTGCGCGGCATGTGGCAGGGCATGAAGGCGGCGCGGCCGTGGCTGGTCAGCCTGGTCGTGGCCGCCGCCACTTATCTGCTGGTCCCGGGCGCGTGGTACGTGGCCAGCGGCGCACTGGCCGGCCTGGCCGCCGCCTGGCTGCTGGCGGAGGACGCAGCATGATCTTCAATGGCCTGATCCACTGGACCTCGGTACTGACCATCGTGCTGATGGCCGCCGCCACCTACCTGACCCGCATCGTCGGCTTCCTGGCGTTGCGCAACCGCACCCTGAGCAAACGTGCGGTGACGGTGATGGAAGCCGCGCCGGGCTGCGTGCTGATCTCGGTGATCGCCCCGGACTTCGTTGCCGACAAACCCGCCGACCTGGCCGCGCTGGCCATTACCCTGCTGGCCGCCACGCGGCTGTCGATGCTCCCGACCGTGCTGATCGGCGTGGTCTCGGCGGGTGTGTTGCGCTATCTGGTGGGGTAGCTACCGGTACGCCGGGCAACGCCCGGCGCACCGTAGTGGCGCAGCAGTGCAATCACGCGCTGCTGCTTGCCGCCAGCAGGCACAGGCTGCGCGGCGGCAGCGTCCAGGCGCCTTCCTCATCCGGCTCCAACGGCGTTTCGTCGGTCTGCAGGAGTACGCGCCGGAACGACAGGGCGTCGTCTGACACACAGAACCGCTGCGGCTGCTCCCCGGCGTTCAACAGCAGGGCCAGGCTGACATGCCGCCCGGGCTCGCGCAGGCCACTGTCCGGACTGCGACCGTCCAGCACGATCAGCAGCGCACGCAGCCCTGCGTCATGCCAGTCCGCTTCCTCCATGCCGCGACCATCGGGATGCCGCCAGTCGATATCGCGCAGGCCCAGCGCCTCATCGTACTCGCCGCGCAGGAACCGGTTCCGGCGCAGCAGGCCGTAGCGCCGGCGCAGTGACAGCGCCCGCCGCACGAACGCCACCTGCGCCTGTGCAGCCGGCAATGCTGCGCGCTCCCAGTCGATCCAGCTCAGTGGATTGTCCTGGCAGTAGGCGTTGTTGTTGCCCTGCTGCGAATGGCCGAACTCATCCCCGGCGAGCAGCATCGGCGTGCCCTGCGCGAGCAGCAGCGTGGCCAGCAGGTTGCGCATCTGCCGCGCACGCAACGAAAGGATCGCCGCATCATCGGTGTCTCCCTCCACGCCGTGGTTGCTGGAAAGGTTGTGCGAGTGGCCGTCACGGTTGTCCTCGCCGTTGGCCTCGTTGTGGCGATCGTTGTAGCTGACCAGATCGTGCAGGGTGAATCCATCATGCGCCGTCACCAGATTGATGCTGGCCGACGGCCGCCTGCCGTGGTGTTCGAACAGGTCGGCCGAGCCGGTGAAGCGCGTGGCAAACTCCGCCAGCTGCCCGCCATCGCCACGCCACAGCGCGCGCACCGTGTCGCGGAAGCGGTCGTTCCATTCGGCCCAGCCCGGCGGAAACTGGCCCAGCTGGTAGCCGCCCGGGCCGATGTCCCATGGCTCGGCAATCAGCTTCACCTGGCTCAGGATCGGGTCCTGGCGTACCGCATCGAGGAAGCTGCCCGAGGCGTCGAAGCCATGCCGTTCACGGCCGAGGATGGTTGCCAGGTCGAAGCGGAACCCATCCACCCGCATCTCGGTCACCCAGTAGCGCAGAGAGTCCATGACCATGCGCAGCGCACCGGCATTGGTCAGGTCGAACGTATTTCCGGTGCCGGTATCGTTGATGTAGTAGCGGCGATCATCGGCCAGGCGGTAGTAGCTGGCGTTGTCGATGCCCTTGAAGGACAGCGTAGGGCCCAGCTCATTGCCTTCGGCGGTGTGGTTGTAGACCACGTCCAGGATCACTTCGATGCCGGCATTGTGCAACCGCGCGACCATCTGCTTGAACTCGGCCACGATGCCCAGCGACAGGTAGCGAGGCTGCGGCGCGAAGAAGCCGATGGTGTTGTACCCCCAGTAATTGCGCAGCCCGCGCTCGAGCAGCTGCTGGTCATCGACGTATGCGTGCACGGGTAGCAGTTCGATGGCGGTCACGCCCAGATGGCTGAGGTGGTCGACCACTGCGTCATGGCGCAGGGCAGAGAAGGTGCCACGCTCGGCCTGCGGGACATCGGGATGCTGCATGGTCAGCCCGCGCACATGCGCTTCGTAGATCACGGTCCGGTCCCAGGGCGTGGCAGGTGCACGCTCGACACCCCAGCTGAAGGCCGGGTCGATCACGGCGCAGCGCGGCATGTAGCTGGCGCTGTCGCGGCGGTCGAAACTGAGATCGCCATCGCGGTGACCCAGGGTGTAGCCGAACAGGTGGGGGGCCCACTTCAGTTCGCCGACGATCTGCTTGGCGTAGGGGTCCAGCAGCAGCTTGTTGGGATTGAAGCGATGGCCCTCTTCCGGCGCATACGGGCCGTGCACCCGGTAGCCGTAACGCTGCCCGGGCCGCACGTCCGGCAGGTAACCATGCCAGATCTCGTTGGTGTACTCGGGCAGCGCGATGCGTTCCACTTCGCGGTTGCGTCCATCGAACAGGCAGAGTTCCACCCGCGTGGCGTGCCGCGAGTACAGCGCGAAGTTCACACCCAATCCGTCCCAGGTCGCCCCCAGCGGGAACGGCCGGCCTTCGCGCACCCGCGAGGTCTGCGTCCACTTACGGCTCGCCATCAGTGCCCTCCTCCCCGCGCGCGGCGGCAATCTCGGCTTCCACCAGCCGCTCGGCCATGTGCCAGTGCCGTTGCTGCTGGTCGTCCGGGCGCCCTTCTGCCTCCCAGATCTGGTGGGCAAGTGCCTCAATCCGCTGCCGTCGTTCCCTGCTGTCCATCCCTACCTGTCTCCTCGTTGATCCATATCGCCAACGGGCTGCCAGCCAGAAGCCCGGCCACGTCCGCGGTTGCGTTGAAATGTTCGATGCGCCCGTCCAGGACATTGCGCATGGGGCCTGCCGGCAGCCCACGCAGCGTCACGCCGCTGCCGACGTCGCGCGGAATGTGCAGGCTGGGCCCCGGCATGGTGGTGGGCGAACTTCGCCGTACGACCACCAGCAGCACCTGCGCCTGATGCCTGCGCGTGAACGCCAGCCACGGCGAGCGCGCAGGCGCGGACAGCGGCTGCAGCGCGCCGTGCAGGAAAAGATGCGGGTGCCTGCGGCGGCAATCGAGCAACTGCCGGAGCAGGAATGCCTTGATCCCACCGTCCCGCCAGTCATCCAGCAGCGCGGGCCACCCGCGCGCATCACGCAGCCACGCGTGCCGCGCCGAATAGTCCACCGCGTGCCGGTTGTCCGGGTCCACCAGGCTCAGGTCCCAGCCTTCGCCGCCCTGGTAGAGGTCGGGCACGCCGGGCAGGCAGTGCTGCAGGCACAGCTGTGCCAGGCCGTTGCAGGCGCCCGCCGGCGCGATGCGCGCCACGAACGTCGCCAGCGCCTCCCGCACCGGCTGCAATGGCGCTCCATCCAGCAGCGCGTGCAGCCACTGCGCGGCGGCCTCCTCCACGGCCACGTCGGGATCGGACCAGCTGCTGACCCGTTTACCCTCGCGCAATGCCTTGGTCAGCCATTGCACCATCCTCGATGCGAAGTCGGCGCCGGGGGTACCGTGCATCGGCCACGCGGCGACGAGCGCCTGCCATAGCGCATAGGTCTCGGCACCCGGCAACGGCATCGGCGCGCCGGCGTGGGTCGCCATCCGGCTCCAGCGCCGCACCGCGTCCCGCCACTCGACCGTGCAGGTACTGAGAACCGCCAGCCGTGCCCGGCTGTCGGCCCCGCGCTTGTGATCGTGGGTCGCCAGCGCAAGCAGCGCCCTGGGATGGCGCCGCAGGCGCCCGGCTGCATGTTCCAGCAGCTCGCGCCCCTCCATGCCCAGCCGCTGTGGATCACTGCCGACTTCGTTGCGCGACAGCAGCCTGAAATAGCGATAGAACCCGGTATCTTCCACCGACTTGGCATTCAGCGGCGCGGCCAGCTGCCCGAACCGTACGCGCAGCTCGGTTTCAGCCGGCGCCTGGCCGGGAAGTGCCTGCAGCAGCAGATCCAGCGCGGCGCGTGCGGCACCGTCCAGCGCCTCGCGCGCAGCACCGGCAGCGTCCACCAGCGCCTTTCGTTCACCCGCCCCCTGCAGCGAATAGGGCCGGTAGGTGCGGTAATGCCGCAGCAATGAAGCCAATGCGCGCGCCAGCGCAGCCAGTCCGATATCGGCCTCGGCCAGCCGGGGCTGCAGGACCTGCTGCGCACTGCGCAGCAGCCGCTGGAAGTCTGCGTGAAGGCCTTGGCGCAACATCATGCCGCGAGCGTCCTGCTGAATCCGGTCAAAGCTGCGCGAGTCACCGCCCAGCGCCTGCCACGTGCGCGAGAGCGCGGGGGCAGCCGCCGGATCGTGCAACCAGGCACCGGTCTGGTCCATGAAGTCATAGCCGGTGGTACCGTCGCAGGCCCAGCTGTCGGGCAGCTGCTCGCCCTCGGCCAGTATCTTCTCCACATGCAGGCTCACCGCCTGCGGATCACGGTCGCCGGCCGCGCACGCCGTCCTGATCGATTCACGCAGGCGCTGCAGGTAGGCGCCCGGACGCGACAGGCCATCCACATGGTCGACGCGCAGGCCGTCAACCCATCCCTCACGCACCAGCCGCAGCGGCAGCGCATGCACCGCCTCGAACACGTCGTCGCGCTCCACCCGCAGCGCGGCCAGTTCGTTGATATCGAAAAAGCGCCGGTAATTCACCTGATCGCCCGCCGTGCGCCACCAGGCCAGCCGGTAGTGCTGCCGCTGCAGCAGGGTATGCAGCCGTTCAACGCCGCGGTTGCAGCGCTCGGCCCACGCCGGCCACTGCGCGGGGTCCAGTGGATGGCTGCGCGGCGACAACGGCAACGCCAGCCCATGGTGGCGCAGCACGGGCCGCGCCTTGTCCACCACCACGCGCACTAAGCCATCGCGCACCGCGTCGTGCAACGGCCGGTCCAGCACAGGCAGCCACAGCCGGCCCTCGCAGCCCGGCGCCTCCCAGTCGATGTCAAACCAATCTGCGTGCGGGCTCCGACGCCCGTGCATCAGCACATCGCTCCACCAATGGCTGTGCGGGGACGCCGCCAGATGGTTGGGTACGATGTCGAGGATCAGGCCCATGCCGTGCGCGCGCGTCGCTGTGGCCAGTTGCCGGAAGGCTTCTTCGCCGCCCAGTTCCGGATTGATGCGGGCCGGGTCGATGCCATCGTAGCCATGCGTAGACCCGGGCAGCGCGGCGGTGATCGGCGACAGGTAAAGGTGGCTGACGCCCAGCGCGGCGTAGTACGGCAGCTGCGTCGCGGCGGCCTCGAGGTCGAAGCCTGCATGCAATTGCAGGCGTACGGTGGCACGCAATGGAGTCATCGCCGCTCCCTCCGCCGCGTGGCGCTGAAGCGGGCAATACGTGCGTCAACCGCGTCCTGGTCCCACGCTAGCGGTAGCCGCCGGCGCCAGTTCGGATGGCCGTTGACGGTGCCCGGCAGGTTCACCTGCGCGCGACTGCCCAGGGCGTCTTCCAGCGGGAGCAGCGCCAGCCGTGACGATGCTTGCGCGACCAGCGACAGCGCACGCGCTTCAAGCGTGGCCCCCTCGCCCCGGGCGACTGCGGACAGCGCCTGGACCTCTCTGGAGCGCGCGTGCAGCGCCGACGGAAGCCCGCTCAGCTCACCCAGGCGGGCACGCCAGCGCAGGTCGCGCCCGTGCAGCCAGCCGGACAGCGGTGGCAGATCATGGGTGGAGGGCATGGCCACCGCATCGCGGCGCCACCGTGGCGCCGGCAGGAAGCGCTCACCGTTGCGGGCGAACGGCAGCACCTCGATGCCCAGGATGCCGCGGGCTGCCAGCCGCTGGCGAACGCCCGGCGGCACCACGCCCAGGTCTTCACCAATCAGCACGCAGCGATGCCGCCACGATTCCAGCACCAGCAGGTTGATCAGATCATCGAACGGATAGCGCAGGTAAACGCCCTGCCCGGCGCCCGCCCCGCGGGGAAGCACCCACAGGCGCTGCAGGCCAAGGATATGGTCGATGCGCAGCCCGCCACGGCCGGCCATCACAGCGCGCAGCACGCGGATGAACGGCTCAAAGCCCTCGCGCTGCAGGGCGAAGGGTGACCAGCTGGTGATACCCCAGGCCTGGCCCAGCGGATTGAACGCATCCGGCGGCGCGCCCAGTTCAAGACCCTGCAGCAGTTGGTCGCCGCCGGTCCGCGCCTCGACGCCCTGCGGTGCGCAACCCACCGCCAGATCCGCGATCAGCCCGATCAACGCGCCGTCGTTGCGCAATCCCGCCTGCACCTGCGCCCAGCCCTGCCGCGCCAACCATTGCGCAAACGCATGGTCGTCGGCGCTTCCAGTGAACCGGTCGGCGGCGTGCTGGCAATAGCGCAGCAGGGGTTCACCTTGCGCATCGCGCCACGTCTGCATCTGTTCGTACTGTGCCGGCGCCTGCTGCCGCAGCCATTGGCGCACTTGGCGCAGCCAGCGCCACTTCACTGCCGCCGAGTGCGGCCAGTCGATGCGGCGTGCTGCGGTAGCCGCTTCAACGGCCATCGCCAGTGCTTCGTCCTCGCGCAACACGCTGCTGGCGGCCTCCGGCAAAACCTGCGGCAGTGACACCTGCAGCGGGTCGAGCCAGCGCCGGTCGCTGGGCGAGTAAGGACTGTAGCCCGGGCCCGGTGGCAGGCCGGCGTGCAGCGGACTCAACGCCAGTGCATCGCCGCCGTGACGGTGCAGCAGCTCGCGCCACCGCGCACAGCCGGCGCTGTCACCGATGCCGGCATCACCGGGCGCGCGCAGGCTATAGACCTGCGCCGACAGACCCCAACCGCGCAGCAGGCCCTGCGGCCACCAGGCACGCTGCGGTGCCACCGCAACCGCCTGTTGCTGCCCGCCCTGGCGCCACTGCCAATAGCCTGGCTGATCCGGAACCCGCCAGCGCCCTTGCGCATCCGCACGTGCAGGCAACGCTGCGCCCTGCTCATCCACCCAGCACGCCGCGCCCGTTGCCTCAGGCATGGCCAGGAGCTGACCACAGCATGCGGTGAGCAACGGGTGGGCCACCGGCGCACCGTCGCACGCGAACTCCGCCAGCACGGCGCGCAGAACGTCGGGCGCAACCTCGCGCTCTGCTCCGGCCACGTCGGTCCAGCGGACCAGCAGGCCCGCGCGCCGTGCCGCCTCCAGAACCGCCGCATCGGTCCTCATGCGGCGACCCAACAGGCAAGCACGCCGCCGCCTGCGGGCAGCAACGTGGCAGCGTCCGGCCCTACAACGTGCTCCCCGGCCGGCATCACATGCACCACCGGCGACGGGCCGACATTGACCGCGATCCACCACTGGCCCGACGGCAGCTGCCAGCCCGCCTGCACCGCGCCTTCGCCCAGCACGCGCGCACCCAACGACCGCGCCTGCAGCAACCCGGGCTGCAGATAGCGCCTGCGCAGTGCCAGAAACCCGCTCGTGCAGCGCAGCCAGTTCTGCGACCAGGAATCATCGCCGGGCGGCGACGTGTAGGACGCCTGCAGGGTGGCCGGGTCGTTCGGGTCGGGAATACGCGCGCGCGCGGCGGCGTCGGCAAAGGCGCTGAAACCAGCGAACTCGCGGCGACGCCCTTCGCGCACCGCCTCGTCCAGCGGCGGCGCGTAGTCGGTGAAGAACAGGAACGGCGATTGCGCCTGCCACGGTTCGCCCATGAACAGCAGCGGGATCATCGGCGTCAGCAGGGTCAACGCCAGCGCCGCACGCAGCCGCGCCGGATCCACCAGCATCGACAAGCGCTCGCCGAAAGCACGGTTGCCTACCTGGTCGTGGTTCTGCGCGAATGCCACAAAACACGCGGGAGACAGGTCGGCGCTGGGTTCGCCGCGGGGATCGCCGCGCAGGTCCGGTTCGCCCTGCCAGGCGAATCCCTCGGCCAGGCAGCGCGCCAGCAGCGCTTCGGCGCGACCGGCATAGGCCGCGTAATAGCCCTCCTGCTCGCCGGTCAGCATCACGTGCAGTGCATTGTGGAAGTCATCGTTCCACTGCCCCTGGTAGGCGCCGCGCAGCCACCGCGCCTGGTTGCGCTCGTTCTCCAGCACCAGGTGCGCGTGCGGGGCCACCGCACGTACCTCATCGGCCAGCTGCTGGAGGAAACGGTCATCGTCAATGGCGTGCACCGCGTCCAGGCGCAGGCCATCGAAGCCGTAGTCGCGCAACCACATCAGCGCGTTGTCGATGAAAAAGCGCCGCACCCAGGGCTGGCGGAAGTCGATGGCCTCGCCCCACGGCGTGCTGCGGTCGTCACGGAAGAACCCGCGCGCGTAGTCGCGCAGGTGGTTGCCCTGTGGTCCGAAGTGGTTGTAGACCACATCCAGCAGCACCGACAGCCCTGCATCGTGCGCCGCTTCGATGAAGGCCCTCAGCGCTGCCGGCCCGCCATAGGCATGGGCCGGCGCATACGGGAACACGCCGTCGTAGCCCCAGTTGCGCTGGCCGGGAAACTGCGCGACCGGCATCAGTTCAATGGCGGTGATGCCCAGCGCGGCCAGCATCGGCAGCTGCGCGGTCAACGCCGCGAAGCCGCCGCCGGCCTCGATGTGTGCTTCATAGATCACCAGATCCTGCCAGGCATGCCCGCGCCAAGCGGGTTGCGCCATGGCCGTGTCCAGCACCACCGCGCTGTCTCCGTCGATGCCGTCCGGCTGCCAGCGCGAGGCCGGGTCGGGCACGTCCTGACCGGAAGGAAGGCGAAAACGGTAGCGGTCGCCATGCGATGCCGGTGTCCGCAGCCAGTGGCAGCCGTCCGGGGCACGTTGCATCGGCTGTTGCGTGCCGCGCAGGCACAGCGCCATCGTCCTTGCGTCCGGTGCCCACACGCGGAACTCCACCCCGTCACCGGCCACCGGCCAAGCGCCCAGGCGCGGGGCCACTGTGGTCATGCATCAACCTGCAGGTACAGCGTGGAAAGCGGCGGCAGCGTGAGCCGCAGCGACTGCGCGTGGCCGTGCATCGGCCTCGACTCGGTATGCACTGCACCGAGGTTTCCCGCATTGCCGCCACCGTAATACGCGCTGTCGGTGTTGAGCCGTTCGCTCCAACGCCCCGGGTGCGGCACGCCGACCCGGTAGCCGTCGCGACGTACCGGGGTGAAGTTGCTCACCACCAGCAGGGTGCGGCCGCTGCCGGCCGGATCCCGGCGGATGAACGCGTAAACGCTGTTGCGGCTGTCGTCGGCCACGCTCCAGTCGAAACCCCGCTCGTCACGCTCGTCGCGATGCAACGCGGGTTCGGCGCGGAGCACGCCGTTGAGGTCTCGCACCAGGCGCGACAGGCCCTGGCCCTCACTGCTGGCCGCCTGTGCCCAGTCCAGTGCCGCATCGTGCGACCACTCGTGGCCCTGGCCGAACTCGCCGCCCATGAACAGCAGTTTGCTGCCCGGGTGCGCCCACATGAAACCGTAGTACGCGCGGAGCTGGGCCAGCCGCTGCGCCGGCTCGCCCGTCATCTTGGCCAGCAGCGCTCCCTTGCCATGCACCACCTCGTCATGCGACAGCGGCAACACGAACCGTTCGGAGAAGGCGTAGACCAGGCCGAAGCTGATCTCGCTGTGGTGATGCTGGCGATGGACTGGATCGCGCCCCAGGTACTGCAGGGTGTCGTGCATCCAGCCCATGTTCCATTTGTGGGTGAAGCCAAGCCCGCCCTCCTCCACCGGCGCGGTCACCCCCGTCCACGCGGTGGATTCCTCGGCGATCACCAGCACATCCGGGAAACGCTCACGCAGCGCCTGGTTCATCCGCCGCAGGAACGCGACCGCCTGCAGGTTCTCGCGCCCGCCCTGCTCGTTGGGAATCCACTCCCCCTCGGCACGGCTGTAATCCCGGTACAGCATCGACGCCACGGCATCCACGCGCAGACCGTCGATGTGGAACCGCTCCACCCACTCCAAGGCACTGCCGATCAGGTAGGCGGCCACCTCATTGCGGCCATAGTTGTAGATCAGCGTGTCCCAGTCCGCGTGCACCCCTTCGCGCGGGTCGGCATGCTCGTACAGCGCGGTGCCATCGAACCCTGCCAGGCCATGCGCATCGTTCGGGAAGTGCGCGCTCACCCAGTCCACGATCACCCCTACGCCGGCCTGGTGGCAGCGGTCCACGAAGCGTGCGAAGGCCTGCGGCGTGCCATGGCGCGCCGTCGGCGCGTAGATGCCCAGCGGCTGATAGCCCCAGGAACCGCCAAAGGGATGCTCGCTGACCGGCAGCAGCTCGATGTGGGTAAAGCCGAGTCCGGCCACGTACGGAATCAACCGGTCGGCCAGGGCGTCCCAGTCCAGCGGCGCACCCTCGTCGCTGCGCTGCCAGGAGCCCGCATGTACTTCGTAGATGGACAGCGGCGTGCGGGTTCCGGCCTGCCGCCGGGCCTCCAACCAGGCGTCATCGTGCCACTGCATCGGCGCCGCCGAAGGCACCCGCGAAGCGGTGGCCGGTGGCAGCTCGGCCCAGCGCGCCATCGGATCGAACTTGTCGGGCATCACCCGGCCGTCGGCGCCGACAATGCGGAACTTGTAACGGGCACCGGCCTGCACGCCAGGCAGGAACAGCTCCCACACGCCAGCGGTGTGGCGCAGCCGCATCGGATGGCGCCGGCCATCCCACCCGTTGAAATCGCCAACCACCGCGACCCGCTGGGCATTGGGTGCCCACACCGCGAAGCGCACGCCCGCGATGCCCTGCACCTGCATCGGCACCGCCCCCAGCTGCCGCGCCGCATCGGCATCACCGGCATGGAACCGCTGCAGCAGTGCTTCGTCCAACAGTGGACCGAACGCATAGGCATCGTGCACCTGCTCCACGCCCTGCTCGAAATGCAGGGCAAGCAGCGGTATCGCCGCGTCGCCGGCGACGCCCTCGAACAGGCCTGACAACGGGCCGGGAGACAAGTCCCAGCGTTGCCCACCGTCTGCAATCACCTCGACGCGCTGCGCGTGCGGCACCAGCACGCGCAGCTGGCGTCCGCCTTCTGGCTGGCGATGCGGGCCCAGCCAGGCAAATGCATCGGCCGGGCGCGCGTGGACGAGGTCCTGCAGCGCCGGGGCGATACGCTGATCCAATCCCGTCTCCGTGATCGCTTCATCCTCCAGGGCGGCCAGATGCAGGCTGTCGTGGCTCATGCAGCCACCTGGCAGGTCTGCTGGTACAGGGCCAGATACGCGCGACCGGCCGCATCCCAGCCACCCGGCCGCAGCATGGCGGCGCGGCGCATGGCCTGCAGCAGGCCGGGCAGGCGGAAGGTGCGCATCGCCCGTTCCACGCAGCGGCGCAGTCCATCAGCGTTGGCGCCATGGAACAGGAATCCGGTCACGCCATCCTCGACGGTATCCACCAGCCCGCCGGTCGCGTGCGCGATGGGCAGGCAGCCGAAGCGCTGTGCGTACATCTGGCTCAGCCCGCAGGGTTCGAAGCGTGAAGGCATCAGCAGGAAATCGGCACCGGCAAACATCTGGCGGGCCAGCGCTTCCTCAAACCCGATGAAGGCGCCCACCCGCCCCGGGTAGCGGCGGGCCAGCGCCTGCACCTGTGCTTCCACCTGCGGCTCGCCACCGCCGATGATGACCAGCTGGCCGCCGGCCGCCACGATCTGGGGCGCCACGTCGCAGGTGATGTCCAGGCCCTTCTGGTGCACCAGCCGCGAGACCACCGCAAACAGCGGGCCGGTCGACGGCGCCAGGCCGAACGCCTTGCGCACCGCATGCGCGTTGGTGGCGCGCCCGGTCCACTCACCAATGCCGAAGTGGGCCTTGAGATGGATATCGCGGCGCGGGTCCCAGCTGGCGTCGATGCCGTTGACGATTCCACTCAGGTGCCCGCCGGCCGCGCGACGCGCCAACAGATCATGCAGCCCGCAGCCGTCATCCGGGGCGGTGATCTGCTGCGCGTAGCGCAGGCTGACCGTGTTCAGGCGCGTGGCGTTGGTGATCCCGCCCTGCAGGAATGACATCTGCCCGTGGAAGTGCAGTTCATCCAGGTGTTCGGCCGGCACGCCCAGCACGGGTGCAAGCGCGTACGGAAACAGCCCCTGGTAAGCCAGGTTGTGGATCGTCAGCAGGGTCGGCACGGCCGTCCGGTCCCAACGCACGTAGGCGGCCGCCATGGCCACCGGCCAATCATTCAGGTGCAGCAGCTGCGGCGACCAGTCCAGCCCGGCACGCCCGGCCGCAATCTCCGCAGCCGCATGCGAAAGCGTGGCGAATCGAACCGCGTTGTCCTTCCACTCCTGTCCCTGCCCGTCCACGTAGGGCGAGCCCTCACGCTCGTACAGCTCCGCCGACAGCAAGACGTAGATCGGAAGGCCGTCGGCCTGCACCGCCATGCCGATCGTGCACGCTGGCAGGCCGGCCCGCGCGCTGACGTGCCCCACCCGCTGCAGCTGTGGCAGGCGCTGCAGTACCTCCGGGTAGCCGGGCAGCAGCACGCGCGAATCACACGCACCGCGCACCGCACGCGGCAGGGCCGCAGCGACGTCGCCCAGGCCACCGGCCTTGACGAAGTCCGCCATCTCTGTGGCAACGAACAACACGCGCTGCACCAGTTCCGGCAGATCCAACGGTTGCGAATGGCCGCGGCGCGTGCCGATCGGCACGGGCGTGACGGGAGAGATCGCAACGGGTGAAGCGGACTGGGCGGCGCGGGCCATGGGGATGATCTCGGATGCTTCAGGCAGACAGACGCCAGCGGCGCCCGGACGGGCGCTGGTGCTGGGAAGGAAGTCGACGCAGGACGTGGGGGACGCCAGCGAGAGGCTCAGGACGACAATAGCCCTCCATGCGATCAATCAACCGTGAAGCCATGGCGATTTCTTTGTGACAAGGCGTCATGAGCTCAGTACGCATGAGGTACGCCCGCCAGCCGCCCGTGCCTCTCCTGTAGAGCCGAGCCCACGCTCGGCTGCGGGCAGTCCCGTTGGCGCTCGAGCCGAAAATGGGCTCGGCTTTACAGAGATTCTCCCTGCGACACCCGGTCGCAGGCCTTCGCGCCACGCGCTTGACCAATGTCAAATCGCCCGCCGCCACGCGGGCGTATTCCTATGCAGGACCCGAACACACCGGCGCTGCCGGCCTCTACAAGGACCCCCGCGATGAACTACTCCCCGGACAACGCCCAGCTCCTGAATGCGCTGCAGAACGTCATGGTGATCTCCACCACCGACCTGCAGGGCAACATCACCTACGCCAATGACCTGTTCTGCACGCTCACCGGCTTCGCCCGCGAGGAACTGATCGGCCAGCCGCACAGCATCGTGCGCCATCCGGATGTGCCCAAGGCGGTCTACAAGGACATGTGGGACACCATCAAGGCCGGCAAGACCTGGACCGGGATCGTGCCCAACCTCGGCAAGGGCGGCGTGCTCTACGTGGTCGACACCACCGTGCAGCCGCTGTTCGACGCCGACGGCAACATCACCTCCTACATCAGCATCCGCCGCGTGGTGAACGACCTGATGCAGAACTACGACCTGGTCGAGTTCAGCAAGGAAAAGTTCGACGACTTCTACGAGGCCGCGTGAACGCTCTCCCGACCAGTACGCCCTTCAGCCGCCTGCTGGTGGGTTTTGCGTCCGAGTCGGGCAACGCCCGCGCCCTGGCCCAGCGTCTGGGCGCGGACCTGCAGCCGCATGCGCCGCAGGTGCTCCCGTTCAACGACATCGACGTGGCCAGTCTCGGCCAAGGCGACGTGCTGCTGGC
The DNA here is from genome assembly GCF_049384845.1 of Stenotrophomonas sp. CASM101. Taxonomy (NCBI): domain Bacteria; kingdom Pseudomonadati; phylum Pseudomonadota; class Gammaproteobacteria; order Lysobacterales; family Lysobacteraceae; genus Stenotrophomonas; species Stenotrophomonas sp. CASM101. The sequence continues at coordinate 395,492 of NZ_JBMRFR010000002.1, forward strand.
GATTTCCAGCTCGTTCGGCGATGGCGAACCGCCGGCCAATGGCGAGCGGTTCTTCGAAACCCTGCGCCAGACCCCGACGCTGAGCGGCCTGCGCTATGCCGTGTTTGGGCTCGGTGACACCGGCTACCCGAGCTTCTGCGGCTTCACCAAGGCGCTGGATGCCGCGCTGAGCGAGCGCCAGGCGCAGCCGCTGCTGCACCGGGTGGATGCCGACCTGGGCTACGAGCAGTTCTTCCAGCAATGGCAGCCGGTGCTAAGCCAGGTGCTGGGTGGCGACCTCAGCGCTGGCCAAGACCTGCACCTGCAGGTCACCGCCTATGGTGAAGACAACGCCTTTGCCGCGCGCATCCTCGAACGCCGCCGCTTGAACAGCAGCGACCCGGCCGCGTGGCACCTGCAGCTGGACATTGCCGGCAGTGGCATGGCCTATCGCGCGGGCGACACCCTGCACGTGGTGCCGGAGAACGACCCAACCCTGCTGCACGCATTGGCCCGCTGGTACGGCGATACCACGGCCGTGGCCGCCCTGCGCGACCGCGAGCTGCGCCTGCTGAGCAAGAGCGTGCTGCGCGAGCTGGCCCGGCTCGGTGGCAGCGAAACGCTGAAGGGCCTGCTGAAGGTCAGCCAGAAGCGCGAGCTGGACGCCTACCTGCACGGCCTGGACCTGCTGGACGTGCTGCAGGACCACGCCACCCCGGACAGCATGCCGCTGCCCCGGCTGCGTGAACTGCTGTCACCACGGCTGCCGCGTGCCTATTCAATCGCCTCGCACCCGCGCGACGACCAGCTGAGCCTGTGCGTGCGCGAAGTGCGCTACACCCTGCGCGGCCGCGAACGCTTCGGCACCGCTACCGGCAGCCTGCTGCACGGTGGCGACCACGCCCGTGTGTACTGCCGTTCCAACCCCGGCTTCCACCTGCCCGATACCGGCCAGACGCCGCTGCTGCTGGTCGGCACCGGCACCGGCATCGCACCGCTGATGGGCCTGATGCAGGAACTGCAGGCCAACGGCTGCGAACGCGAGGTGCACCTGGTGTTTGGCGAGAAGCACAGCAAGCGCGACTACCTGTACCGCGACCAGCTGCAGGACTGGCATACCCGGGGCGTGCTGGCTGGCCTGCATACCGCGTTCTCGCGCGATGGCGCCGAAAAGGTCTATGTGCAGCATGTACTGCGGCAGCGCGGCGATGAAGTGCGCGATGTGCTGGCCCGCGGTGGGCATCTGTACCTGTGCGGCAACAAGCGCCACCTGGAAGGCGCGGTGCGCGAGGCCATCGATGCCGTCGCTGGCGAAGGGCGCTGGGACGCGCTGGGCGGTGAAGGCCGCACGCACTGTGAGCTGTACTGATCCATGGCCACCGGACCGCACGGACCTTGAACCGGTAGAGCCGGCCGCTGGCCGGCTGCTCCGGATGCCACGGCTGCCGGCCAGCGGCCGGCACTACCCCGCTCTAGATAGCCGTCGCCTACGCATCACGGTAGAGCCGGCCGCTGGCCGGCTGCTCAGGATTCCGTGGTTGCCGGCCAGCGGCCGGCACTACCATCAGATGTGACCAACCATCGCCGGTGCGTCCATCACGGGTCAATTGCCTATAATGCGGCCGTCCACCACGCGCGCCACCTGCTGGCCGAACATGGCCACATCCTGCGGGTCATGGCTGATCAACAGCAACGGGATGCCGGTCCGGTCCAGCACCGTTTCCAGCTCCTGACGCAGGTGCTGGCGCAGGTCATGGTCCAGTGCGGAGAACGGCTCATCCAGCAGCAGCGCCTGCGGCTGCGTCACCAGGGCGCGCGCCAATGCAGTGCGCTGGCGCTGGCCACCGGAGACCTGCGAGGGCAGCAGATCGCCCACCGTGTCGATGCGGAAGGCGTGCAACCACTGCTCCACGGCATCGAAACGCTGGCCGAGCCCCGGATTCAACCAGCCCTTCTGCAGCCCGAACGCCACGTTCTGGCGCACGCTCAGGTGCGGGAACAGCGCGTAGTCCTGGAACACATAGCCCAGCCGGCGGCGCTGCGGCGGCAGATCCACGCCGGTGGCCGCATCGAACAGGGTCTGCCCCTGCACGCGCACATGACCCTGGCCCGGCCGCAGCAGCCCGGCCACCGCCTTCAAGGTCAGGCTCTTGCCCGCGCCCGAGGGCCCGAACAACACCACTTGGCGCTGCGTGCACTGCAGCGATACATCCAGCACGAAATCCTGGCCGGCCGCCTGCAGGCGACGCTGCACCTGCAGGTCAAGCCACATCGCGCAGCTCCCGGCGACGCCCGCCCACCAGCCGCGCGGCCAGCAACAGGATCACGATGCAGACCACCGAGGTCAGGATCACCAGCGCATTGGCCTTGCCGTCCTGGCCGGCCTGCACCGCCTCGTAGATGGCGATCGACAGCGTCTGCGTGCGGCCCGGAATGCTGCCCGCCACCATCAGCGTGGCGCCGAACTCGCCCATCGCGCGCGCAAACGCCAGCAGCAGGCCGGCGAGGATGCCGCGCCAGGCCAGTGGCAGCGTGATGCGGAAGAAAACCGCCGCTTCGGATACACCCAGGGTGCGCGCGGCCTGCTCCAGCTGACCGTCCACTTCCTCGAACGCCGCGCGTGCCGGCTTGAACACCAGCGGCAGCGAGGCCACCGTCGCAGCAATCACGGCCGCCTGCCAGGTGAACACCAGGTTGATGCCGAACCACGACTGCAGCCACGCACCGATCGGACCATTGCGGCCGATCAGCACCAGCAGGTAATACCCCAGCACCGTCGGCGGCAGCACCATCGGGAGAGTGAGCAGTGAATCCAGCAGGTCACGGCCCGGAAAGCGCCGACGCGCCAGCAGGGCGCCCAGTGCCACGCCCAGCACCAGATTGATCGCGGTGGCCCAGCCGGCCACCTTCAGCGACAACCACAGTGCGCTCCAGTCCAGATCCATGCCTCAGGGCTTGCCGAACCCGTGCCTGGCCAGGATCGCCTGGCCGTGCGGCGAACGCACGAAGGCAGCGAAGCGCCTGGCCTCCACCGGCTGCGTACTGGCCTTGGTCACCGCCAGCGGATAGGCGATGCGCCCGGGCACCGGCACCGCGAAGGCACGGCGCACCCGGTCGGGCATTGCCTGTGCATCGGTGGCATAGACGAAGCCGGCATCCACTTCACCGCGCGCCACGTAATCCAGCGACTGGCGCACGTTCTGCGTCGTGATGATCCTGCCCCGCACCGACGGCCACAGGCCCGCCGCTTCCAGCGCGCCTTTGCCATAGCGGCCGACCGGCACGCTGTCCGGGTTGCCCAGTGCGATGCGCTGCACACCGGCACCGGCCAGGTCCTTCAATGTACGCGGCGCGGCCTTGGCCTGCGGCGGCACCACCACCCACAGCGCGTTCACCGCGAACACCTCGCGGGTGCCGGCCGCCAGCAGATCCTGCTGCTGGGCCTGGTCCATCGTGGTTTCGTCGGCCGAGGCGAACACGTCCACCGGCGCACCGCGGCTGATCTGTTGCAGCAACACGCCGGACGCGGCGAAGTTGAAATCGACCCTGGTGCCCGGGTGCGCCTTCTCATAGGCATTGCCCAGTTCGCGGAAGCTCTCGGTCAGGCTCGATGCCGCCGACACCGTCAACTCGGCCGCCCAGGCCGGCACTGCAGCCAGCATTCCCAGCACCAACAGCCCCGCTCGCATCATGGGTCGGCCCCTCGCCTGCCTGATCAGTCCAGTCCGGATTCCCGAGCCACGGCCAGTTCCGCCAGCCGCTCGGGTTGCAGCAACAGCATCTCACGTTGGTTCACCGCAATCACACCCTCGTCGCTCAACCGGCGCAGCACCCGGCTCACCGTCTCCGGCGCCATCCGCAGGTAGTTGGCAATCTCGGTGCGGGCCATGCTCAGGTTGAAACGGGTGGCGGAGAATCCGCGCCGGGCATAGCGCTCGGAAAGATCCAGCAGGAACGCCGCCATGCGCTCCTCGGTGCGATGGTTGGCAGCCAGCGTGGCCACCTTGCCGATCTCGGCACTGAGCAGGCTGAACAGCCGTGCCTGCAACCCCGGCATGCGGGTGGCCAGCAGGCTCAATCGCGGAAACGAGATCCGGCACAGGTAGACGGTGTCCAGGGCCACCGCATTGCAGGGGAAGCGCGCGCCATGGATGGCATTGAGCCCGATCACCTCGCCGGGCAGGCTGAACCCCAGTACCTGCTCGTTGCCCTGGCTGTCATCGACGAAGGTCTTGACCATGCCCGCGCGGACCGCTGCGATCGAATCGAACGGATCGCCCGCACGGAAAATATAGTCTCCGGCCTGGAACGGGCCGACGTGGTCGACCAGCACATGAAGCTCGCCCAGCGCGGTCTTGTCGTAGCCCTGCGACATGCAGGCGTCCGAGAACGCACAGGTACTGCAGAAGTGCAGCGCGTCACCGTCATCGGCCGCTGCCGGATTGGGCGTGGCCGGTCGGGACGCAGAGGGAGCGGAGGGGTTCAGGGGCATTGCAGCAACGCAGGAACGAAGGCGCCCATCATACGACAGCGTGCCAGCCGGCCCTGCGCGTCATGCGCCTACTCCGGCGCAGGTTCAGCGCGTCGCTGCGGGCCACGCTGCCGCATGCTGTCGCGCACGTCCACATCGAACTGCAGCTGCAACATGCTGTCGTCATCCAGGGCGATACCGAAGCCCAAGCCATCCCGGCAGGGCAACCGCCCCGCCAGCGACTCAACGGCTTGGCGCGGCAGTACCAACCGGCAGAATGTACCGCCATCGAGCAGCACCGCCTGATCGCCGGCATGCAGCGACAGCGCTACGCCCCAGCCGCCGCTGCCGCCGAAGCGGGTCAGGTTCTCGACCGACTCGCCGGCCAGCAAGCGTGCCAGCTCTTCCTCATCCACGCGCAGGCGCATCGATTGCTGTTGCAGCTGGACCTTCATGCTGTGATGGACTCCCACTCTGATGGCGTATTGCAGTTGAGCAGCAACGCCTGATCCTCGGGTGCCAATGGCAATCGGGTCACGCCCAGGCGTTCCTGCAGGGCGCGCAGTGAACGTCGCGCCATCGGATCATCAATCAAGTCCCGCAGCACGCGGCGGCAATGATCATCGATCTGCAGCCGCATCGGCAACGGTTCATCGTCGAATACCGTGCAGGCGCGCGCTTGATCGGCCTGCAGACGTAGCAACAGCGCGGGCGTCATCCGCGGCGTATCGACCGGCACCACCCAGGCCGGCCCGTCAGGCATCTGCATCGCCACGCTGTAGAGCCCGCCCAGCGGGCCGCAGCGTGCCACGCAGTCCGGCACGCCGCCGAACGCCGGGTAGTTGCCGCTCACCCATACCCGCCCGGCGCCCGCCTGCTTCAACACGCCGCGCATGTGTTCCAGCAGGGTGCGGCCCTGCCAGGGCAGCAGCGCCTTGTCGCGGCCCATCCGGCTGGACAGGCCACCGGCCAGCACGATGCCGTTGATGCTCATCGCAGTAGGGCCACGCCATGCGTGGCTGCGTCGGCCGGATTCATCGGGAACGCCTCATCCACGCATGGCGTGGATCTACTGGACCCGGCGCCCTCCCGAAGGGCGCGGTCAATGCCCATGGTCATGTGTGTGGTCGTGGGAGTGCGAAGCTTCGCTGTCCACATGGCACAGGCTGCAACCCTCGCTCCACTGGCTGTCGCCGTCCTCGTAATGCTCCTGCTTCCAGATCGGGCACTGGTGCTTCACCACCTCGATCAGCTGCCGGCACGCGCGGAACGCCTCGTCCCGGTGCGGACTGCCGGCAGCCACCACCACCGCCACATCGCCGATGCCGAGCCGGCCCTTGGCATGGGCCACATACAGCTTCAGCTTCGGCCCGAACGTGCCTTCGACCTCGGCCGCCAGGCGCTTGAACTCGTTCAATACCAGCGGCTCGAACAGGTCGTAGGTGATCCCGGTCACCCGCCGGCCCACATTGACGTCGCGCACCTTGCCGATGAACACATCGATGCCGCCGAAGCCCGGATCGGAGACCGCCGCGATGCCCTCGGCCGGATCAATCGCCGCCTGCGCGCGGTCCACCACCTTCGCGATGATCTTCTCGCTCATCGCTCAGCCCCCGCTCACCGGCGGCAGGATCGCCACCCGGCCATCGTCGGGCAACGCGTCGTGGTCGCGCAGCACGCGTTGCTGATCGGCGAATGCCGAGTAATCCAGTAGGCCGGCACGGAAACCCGGCCAACGCAGTGGCAGCAGCTCGCGCAGCGCCTGGCGCAGATCGGCCACGGTGCCACCAGCCACCTCCACCGCGATTTCACGGCTTGCATCCAGATCGGAGAACGCGCCGAACAACTGCAGATTCACCTGTCTCATCACGGCTCCTGGCTCGCCAGCTGCACCGGGTCCTGATGACCCCAGCCCTGCACACGCACCGGCGTGCCGGCAGGGGCCAGACCGCCCTCGCCTTCCAGCACCACCCAGGCGTTGGCCTGCAGCATGGACATCAACCGGAACGACTCCTGCCCGGCCAGCACGCGCGCACTCAGGCGACCCTGCGCATCCACTTCCACCCACGCCCGCGCGTGGAAGCGCAGGCCCGGCGGCGTGCGCACGTCGGCCTGCAGCGGCAACGTCAGCACCGGCTCCGGTGCCAGCCCCAGCAGGCGGCGCAGCACCGGCTCGATGAAGAAGCGCTGGCCCACGGCAGCGGAGACCGGATTGCCCGGCAGGCCGAAATACAGCGCGCCATTGGGCAGCACCGCGAACAGCAACGGCTTGCCGGGGCGGATCGCCACCTTGTGGAACACGATGCGCGCACCTCGGCCGCGCAGCGCGTCGGGAATGAAATCGTAGCGGCCGGCCGACACCGCGCCGGTGCTGATCAACAGCTGCGCACCCGCGTCCAGCGATTCATCCAGGACAGCGTTGAACGCCGCCACCTCATCGCCCACCGTGCCCTGCCAGACCACCTCGGCACCGGCGGCCTGCAGGCGGCCCACCAGGTACGGCCGGTTGCTGTCACGAATCTGCCCGGACGCCAGCGTCTGCGCCGCCTCGGTCACCAGCTCCTTGCCGGTGGCGATCACCGCGGCCCTTGGCCTTGCCACCACCGCCACCTCGCCCATGCCGATGGCATGCAGCAGGGTGCGCGCGTTGATGTCCAGCACCTGGCCGGCCTGCAGTACGCGCTCGCCGTCGCTCACATCCTCGCCACGCAGGCGCACATTCTGGCCCGGCTTTACCGTGCCCTTCAGGGCAATGCGGGTCGGGCGGCCATCCTCGCTGGCGAGGATCTCCACGTTCTCGACCGGTACCACCGTATCCAGCCCGGCCGGCATGCGCGCACCGGTCATGATTTCCCAGGCACCCTCGCCGCCTTCGGCGCCGGCATCGCCGGCCGCCTGCCAGCCCTGAACCGCGAACTCGCGGCCGGCCTCGAACGTCGCGCCGTTGGCGCGCAGCGCGAAGCCGTCCATCGCCGAATTGTCGAACGGGGGCAGTGACTGCGCGCTGTAGATGTCACGGGCCAGCGTGCGGCCCGCGGCCTCGTGCAGCGGCAGGCGTTCGGCCGGCAGCGGCGTAGCCGCGTCCAGCAGGTGCTGCAAGGCCTCGCTGTAGGCAATCATCAGTGGCCACCGCCATCGACCATGGCCAAGGCGTGGCCCAGCACCGGCGCCAGGATGTCCAGGCACTGCGCCGCCGCCTTTGGGCTGCCCGGCAGCGCGAACACCAGCATGTTGCCCAGCTGCACCACCTCGGCGCGGCTCAGCCAGGCCATCGGCGTGTGCTGTGCACTCAGTGCCCGCACCATCTGCGCCAGGCCATGCACCGGCCGCGCATTCAACGAACGCAGCGCCTCCGGGGTCAGGTCACGCGGGCCCAGCCCGGTACCGCCGGTACACAGGCACAGGCGCACGCCCTCGGCGGCCAACGCCTGCAGGCGGCCCGCCAACGGCTCGATGCCATCGGGCAGCACTTCGGCGGCCACCACCTCGCCACCCAGCTTTTTCAGCCCAGTCACCAGGGTCGGGCCGGACACATCCTCATAACTGCCCTCGCTGGCGCGATCACTCAGTGTGATCACCGCGCAGGCCGCACCCTCCAACCCCTTTGGCGCACGCGGGTTGAAACGCTCACGCTCGGCCTCGTCCATGCCGTCCGGGTGCAGCCACACACCACGCTTGCCGCCTTCCTTGAACAGCAGGCGGATGCCTTCGATGCGCAGGGCCGGCTCCACTGGCTTGCTCAGGTCGTACAGGGTCAGCAGCGCCGCGTTGACGCCCGCCAGTGCCTCCATCTCCACGCCGGTGCGCGCCTCGCTGGCGCACTCGCACCACACGCGGATCGCCTGCCGCTCCGGCACAGGCGCACAGAACACCTGCACCAGCTCCAGCGGCAACGGATGGCACAGCGGCATCAGCATCGAGGCCATCTTCGCGCCCTGCAGGCCGGCTATCTCGGCCATCACCAGCGCATCGCCCTTGGGCAGGCGGCGCTCGACGATCAGCGGATAGGCCACTGGACCGGCATGCAGCTCGCCCACCGCCACCGCACGGCGGCGGCTGATGCGCTTGTTACGGACATCGGCCATGTGGAAGGCCGCATTCAATTCCCCACTCATCGTGTTGCTCATCCTCCGATCGAGGCCAGGTGCGGGGTCAGCCCGGTCTGGCCCTGGTGCAGTCCATGCCCGGCCGCTTTCAGGCCAAGCTGGGTGGTGATGCGTGCCAGCAGCGCGTCGTGGTCCTCGTCGCGCTGCAGCAGCTGGCGCAGCGGTACGCCGAACTTGCCGAACAGGCACAGCCGCAGGTCGCCCTTGGCGGTCACCCGCAGGCGGTTGCAGCCCTTGCAGAAGTCACGCGAATACGGCGCGATGATGCCGATGCTGCCGCGATGGTTGGGGTGGCCGAACTCGCGCGCCGGGCCGGCATCGGCCGCGCGCGGCCGCTCGTGCCAGCCCGCGGCCAGCAGCTGCTCGATCACCACGTCGGCGCGCAGGTGGTGGCGCTGGAAATAGGCTTCGTTGTCGCCGGTGCGCATCAGTTCGATGAAGCGCACGCTGAAAGGGCGGTCACGCAGGTAATCCATCCACTGCGGCAGCTCGTCGTCGTTCAGGCCGCGCAGCAGCACCGCGTTGAGCTTGATCGCCGGCAGGCCCAGCGCCTGCGCCAAGGCCAGGCCCTGCTGGATCTCCGGCAGGCGGTCGTGCCCGGTGATGGTGTGGAAACGCTCGCGCTGCAGGCTGTCCATGCTCACGTTCAGTGCGGTCAGGCCGGCCCGGTGCCAGCCCGGCAGGCGCCGCGGCAGCAGCGTGCCATTGGTGGTGATGGCCACCTTGCGGATACCCGGCACCGCCGCCACGGTGGCGATGATCTCGTCCAGATCCTTGCGCAGGCTGGGCTCGCCGCCGGTCAGGCGGATCTTGCTCATCCCTAGCGCAGCAAAGGCCCGCACCAGGCGGTCGATCTCGTCCACCTGCAGGAAACGCGGGCGGCCGTCGGCCTGGTAACCGTCGGGCAGGCAGTAGCTGCACCGGAAGTTGCAGGCTTCGGTGAGCGACAAGCGCAGGTACGGAAAGCTGCGTCCGAAGCTGTCGGTGAGTTGGCTCATCGCTGTTCCGCCTCCTGGTACCACCCTGCAGCCCTGCCCCTGAACGGGTTGTCGACCCCAACCCGCAGAGTGCGCTGGGGCGTTGAAAGCGTCAACCCGGGAGGCACGCAGCCTGAATTGGCACCGCCTGTCGTGATAGGCCCTCCCCGCCCGTCCCGTTCGCCGTGACAACCTCGACACATGTCGCAGATTGCACGTTGCGGGCGGATCACTACGCCAGCCAGCACTGGCGGGGCTTAACAGCGTAGGACAATGTCAAAAGCGTCTCCAATCGAGTGATGTTTGCAACTCTTCTGATTGGCATTGCACAGCGCCAGGGGCTCAGATGGCGTGCCACCGGAAAAGGGTGGCCGGGCTTCGAATCCCGTGTTGGCCTTGAGTAAGTGCGCTTGCCAGCCGGCGTCACCATGCGTGGCGCCGGCTGGCAATCCGTCTGCCGGCTATGGCGGGCGGTGCGTTGGGGGCGTTCGCGCCCGCCGGCTTGAGGCCAACCCGGATTCGAACCACGTACCGCCCGCCACCTTTCGGGTGGCGGCTACCGATTGCCCTGCACGGAGCCTTGCCATGAACGAATCGGACTTCCCGCATCTGCACGCCTACCGCAGCGCCGCCGGCGATGACGGTTCGCCACAGGCTGCGCCAACAGTGGACAGGAACACCTTCATTGCCAATCTCCACCGCATCGGCTCCGGTGCGGCGGCCGATGGGCAACCGTGGCCGGAGCGTCACCCGCTGCCCGGCCGCCGCCTCGCCCTGGCCGACGCCGATTGAGCGTTGACCGGGTTGCGGGTGGTGCTGGAAATGCTGCTGGCGGCGGAGCGCACCCGCCAGAACGGCGAACCGGAAGAGTACGTGGGCGACCGGGTGATGGAGGGGTTGGTCATGGCCTGCCAGTCGTTGTGCGCGCAGGCGGTGGGGCGGTTGCAGCCCGAAGGGTGAAGGGCATGCGCAACGCCCTTCAGCGAGGACCGCTTTCAGCAGGCGTCAGTGCTAGCTGAAAGCACTCCTCAGATCGACCCCGATGATCGGTGAGAAGTCCACTTTGCACAGCTCCAGCTCGAAGAGCTGATCGTGATTGCCCAGGCACAGGGTGACTCTCACCGGCACGCCGTCGGCATCGGCAAGCATTGCAGTGGCAATGTCGCTTCCGAAGACCTGGGTCGTGCTGGACAGGAACACCACGCCTCCGAATCCGACGACCTCCACGTCCTCCACCTGGGCGAGCGCCAGATCCTTCAACAACCGTTCGGACAGCTCGTTCGTCTCGGGCAGCAGCCTGTGGATGAGGGAGACCTCGTCGGGGGTGAGGAATCTGGGCACGGGATGTCCTTCAGAGCACTGCATCCAGCCTCCCCCGCAAAGACTACTGTGAGTAATTGACTTCTTTAGTGACATTTCCACTTCGGTCGTACCATCGCCACACACCGGCCTTATGCCCATTCTTAAACTGTCCACGCATACGAATATACCCATCATCTGCGGCGACAAATGGACCATCAGCAATCTCGCACCCCTTCAAAGAGCCCGCTTTTCCCCACGGCTCGGTCTTCAGTCGAGCGGGCTCAACACATTCTATCCGCTCATCGTCGAACGAATTCGTCGTTGCGCCCTGCTTCTGATCCGCACATGCCGAAGAAAGTGACGCCAGCAGGACGCATGTCATGTATCTCTTCATACCTACCTCAGCCCAGGAACCTTCGAGTTGAGCAATCGTTTGTTCTGCTCTTGCTGCAGTTCGACTGTACTAGCATTCCAAAGTGTCTTGGCTACAAATGATTGGCAATGGTTGGCAGGCCCCCACCTACCAAGTGATCTCCCTATCTGAAGCTGGGAATTGACTCTCGCTTCGTCGACATTTTTAACCACTTTGCATGATGCTCCAGGCTCATTGCTACGACCGACATGGTTGGTCACCTGCACGGGATCGCCCGGCATGTCTCCACTGTCGTTACCAGGTACGTTTCCACGAGTGCCACCCATGCCTGCCTCAACTGTATCCGTACGAATCCATTGGTGATCAATTGGATTGTTGGATACTCCAAAGGCCGGCTGACTACATACAAGTACTTCCAAGCCCCCAGGGTCAATCCAACTCATCGGATTTCCCATCACGTAGCCAAAGGTATTTGGCCCCGCTGCGAGCCCAATCGGATCACTCTGCGAATAACGACCCACCGCAGGGTCATACTCCCGCTGGTAGTTGTAGAACAACCCACTCGCATCCGTCGCCTGCTGGCCCGGGAAGCGCAGCGCCAGTTCGAACGCCACACCATCCCCGTCCGGGTCTGCACTCGGAATCTGGTTGCCGAACACCTCGCTCTTGTTGCTCCACTCCCAGATCGCGACATTCCGTACCGGATCGATCACCACGCGCGGTGTGCCCAGGTGATCCGGCTGCACGTAGGCCAGTTCCGGCACGCCGGTGGCCGGCATGTTGATCAACGCCACCGGGTAGTTGTCCAGCCAGATGGCCTGCTGCTGCGCCTGGCCCGTGGCCGAGTAGTTGCCCAGCCACTGCCCTGCTTCGTCGTACAAGGTGATCTGCGCTGCGCCACCGGCCGGGGTACGCAGTACGCGCTCACCGCGATGGTTGTAGGCGTAGCTTTCCAGTACAGCATCGCCCTGCTTCACTGCGTTCATGCGGTTGGCATCGTTGTAGGTGAACGTCTTGCCGCCGATGCTGGTGGTGTTGCCCACCGCGTCATGGTTGCGCGACTCGCCATCCACCGCAGTCAGGCGATGGCTGGTTGCGGGATAGGTGTAGCTGGCCGTGCCTGCCGAGGTGGTCAGCGCGGTGCGATTGCCGGTGGCGTCATACGCATAGGTTTCAATCGGGGTGCCGGTCGTGCCGTCCTGGGTCTGGGTCAGGCGGCCCAGCGTGTCGTAGGCGTACTTGGCCAGCACCGTCGAGCCTGCGCCATTCTTCAGCTCAGTGATCGAGCCGACCGGATCATAGCCATAGCCCAGCGACAGGCCGCCTGCAGCCGGGTCATGCACCGCCTGCGGGCGATAATCCAGATCCAACGGACGCTGCAGCTGGCGGCCGTTGCCGTAGGCCCAACCGGTCGCCGGGCCGAAAGCCGCGTAGGTCAGGTTGTTCACCACGATCTGGCGGGCCTGGCCGGGGCGGGTCAGGCCGATCTGGCTGATGCGGCCCTGGGTATCGCGGACGTAGTCGGCCACGCTGCCGTCGGGGTAGGTCAACGCAGTCAGGCGGCCCGACTTGCTATAGGCGTAGCGCAGCGTGCTGGCAACGCCGTTGACGGTCTGTACCTTGCGGGTGACCTGGCCGAAACGGTCATAGCAGTACTGGGTACTGCCATTGGCGTGCAGCACCTGCCCCAGCCGTCCCTTGGCGAAGCGCTCGTCGGCGGCACAGGCGGCAGGCGCCACGTCATAGCTGTAGCCCGCGTCCAGATTGGGATCCGGGTAGGCGATGCCGATCAGGCGGTTGAGTGCATCGTAGTGATAGGTGGCGGTGACGCCACGCGCATCGGTAGCCGTCTTGCGGTTGCCGGCGGCATCCACGGTGAAGCTGCTGGCACCGCTGTCCGGGCTGACTTGCCCGGTCAGATCACCGAAACCGTTGTAGACATAGCCTGCTCTTCTCGGGATTCACGCGCGGCTCGCATCGCTACCTGGCGACCGGGCACACCCTCCAGCGCGAGGATCCTGCTGCAGTGGTGGCCGCGATTCAATCCGTCTCCGGCACTTTGAAGTAGCCGTTCCAGGCAATGGCTTTCCGGGTTGTTCCCTGCTACTGCCCACGCAGGCGCACCGCAAAGTACCGCGCCGGGGAAAGGCCAAGCGCCTTCCTGAACATCGTGATGAAGGCCGTCACCGACTCATAGCCCAGCGTCTCGGATACGCGTTGTACCGGTGCGCCCGCGGCGAGTTCACGAATGGCGATGAGCAGGTGCAGCTGCTGCCGCCAGCGTCCGAAGGACAGTCCCGTTTCCCGTTCGATGAGGCGGGTCAACGTGCGCTCGCCCAGGGCCAGGCGCACAGCCCACTGGCTGATGGTGCTGCGGTCTGCCGGATCCGCCGACAGCGCCGCCGCCAGCGCACGCACCTTCGGGTGATGGCTGACCGGCAGCGACAGATGCTCGGCCGGCATCTGTACCAGCTCGTCCAGCAACACCCGCGCCAGCCGGTCGGTGTGGCTGCCATGCGGATAGTCCAGCGGCGCGTCGGCCAGGTGCAGGATCATCTCGCGCAGCATCGGCGAGATGGCCAGCGTCACGCACTGCGCCGGCAGGTCGACGATGCCGGGCTCGACGAATAGATAGCACAGGCGCGCGTTGGCGGTGGCGCGGTTGCTGTGCGGCATGCCGCCCGGAATCCAGACGCCACACTGGGGCGGCACGATCCACAGCGCATTGGCCACTTCGCAGGTCACCGCCCCATGCAGCGCAAGAATGAGCTGGCCCTTTCGATGCTCATGCACCGGAATTTCCGCGTCGTGCTCGGCCACCTGCAGGCGGCTGGCAACCGCCGGGCGATCGGTCTCGTCCGGGTCCAGGTCAAAGCCGGGGAGCGAAATGCGAGCCATTCTCACATTGACCGGTTTTAGCGATTGATTGTCATTGTAGCGACATTCGCCAGTGCGGCCGATCACTAGCATGAGCCGCATGCACTCCCCCACTCCTGCCCGTCCCCACGTGTTCCAGGCATTCGCCCGATTGAAAAGCCCTGCCCTCAGGACCGATCAGGAGGCGGTGCTCTTCTCGCTCAAATGCCTGCTCGCCGCGTCGCTGGGGCTGTATGTCTCTCTAAGGATCGGCCTGAATCGCCCGTTCTGGGTGATCGGCACGGTCTATCTGGTATCGCAGCCTCTGTCCGGGGCGACACTCAGCCGCGGCCTGTTCCGCCTGCTCGGTACCGTGGGCGGGGCCGTCGCCACCGTCGTGCTGGTGCCGCGTTTCGCCAATGCACCCCTGGTGCTGAGCGCCGCGCTCGCCACCTGGATGGCGCTGTGCCTGTATCTGGCGATGCTCGACCGCACGCCACGTGCCTATGCGTTCCTGCTGACCGGCTATACCACCAGCCTGATCGGGTTTCCTGCGGTGATGGTGCCGGGAGACGTGTTCACCATTGCCATCACGCGGGTGCAGGAAATCTCCATCGGCATCCTGGCCGCAACGCTGGTACATGCGCTGGTGCTGCCGCGCCGGGTCTCGATGCGCGTGCACGCACGGGTTGCTGCCGTGCTGGATGATGCGGAACGATGGACACGGGACATGCGCGCCGGTGCATCGGACACGGTGCTGGCGACGGACCGCTCGAAAGTGGCCGCCGACCTGCTCGAGCTGCATGTGCTGTCGATCCACCTGCCCTACGACAGCGCCCACGGCGTGGCGCAGGTGCAGATCCTGCGCGCCCTGCATGACCGGATGCTGGACGTGCTGATGCTGTCCAGCGCGGTGGAAGATTCCATCGACCGGCTGCGTTCACCACAGGCCGGCGCGGTGGATGCAACGGGCTGGCGCGATCTGCTGCAGGCCGGCCTCGCCGCGCAACAGACGGAGCTCGACCTCGCCCACGCCGACTGCCGCGTGCTGCAGGCGCAACTGCACACTGCCCGTCCCGACTGGCGCCGGCATGTACCTGCCCGCCTTGCACGACATGTGCCGGGTGCGGTACTTAACCGGGATCATCGGCTTGCCCTGCGCAGCGCGCTGGGCGCGTTCGTCGGCATCCTGCTGAGCTGCGTTCTATGGATCGCTACCGGCTGGTCGGAGGGCGCCACGGCGGTGTCCATCATCGGCACGGCGTGCGTGCTGTTCGGCACGATCGAAGCGCCGGCACCGCATGTCATGCGCTATCTGGTGGGGTCGTTGATCGGCGTTGCCGTCGGCCTGCTCTACGGTCTACTGATCTTCCTCGCGCTCTCCGATTTCGTCGGCCTGATTGCCGCGCTCGCGCCAATGCTGCTGCTGTGCGGATCGTTCCTGGCCCGGCCACCCTTCACCATGGCTGCCCTGGGCGTGGTGCTGACGTTTCCGCTCATCGCCGGCCTGGGCGCGACCAATTCGGTCAACATCGTCGGCGCACTCAACAACAGCGTTGCGTTGTTCGTTGGTACAACGGTGGCACTGTGCAGCATGCAGCTGTTCCAGACCACCGATGCGGGCCGCAACCGCGCACGGCTGGAGCGTTCGATCCGTCGGGATATCGCACGACACGCCGCCGGACAAGGCGGTGCGAGCCGCGCGTGGCTCAGCCGCATGCTGGATCGAATCGGGCTGCTCGCTCCCAGGTTGCAGGGCCGTTCCAGCGCAGTACACGAGCTGCGGGCATTGTTTGCGGACGTTCGTGCGGCACATGCATCCAGCCAACTCCGCACACTGGACAAGTACCTGGACACCCCGCACGTTCGGGCGCTACACGCGGCGCTGGTCGAACGCGTCGCCGCACATTTCAGGGTTCGCGCCCACGCGCCACGCAGTGTCGATGCCCATCTTCTGAAGTTGTTGGACTGCATGCGCGAGGCCGCAACAGCCATCGCCGAGGCCGATCGAGGGAATCTGCTGCACCTGCTCAGCGGGTTGCGCCGCGACCTGCTGGCCTCACCGCTCACCCGTCGGCACTGACCGCATGCTCTCTGATCTTTCCATTGATGGCGTGCTCATTCCTGGCCTGCTCGCCGTGGCCGCTGCCGCCTTGGCGCTGTCGATACTGACTTCACGCCTGCTCGCCAGCCTCGGCGTGTACCGGTTGTTCGCCGCGCGGCCCTTGGTGGGCCTGTCCCTGTTCGTGATCCTGGCGGAGCTGATGATCCGGCTCGTGCCCCTGCTCGGGAAATGAAATGAAAGACCTGCTTGCTGTTATCGGGCGCTGGAGCGCAACGCTGGGCGTGTGTGCGCTTGCCGCCATTGCCGCGTTCTCCCTCTGGAACCGTTACGAAACACGCCCGTGGACGCGTGATGGACGGGTGCGCGCCGATGTGGTGCGCGTTGCGTCGGACATGGGGGGGCTGGTCACCCAAGTGCTCGTGCACGACAACCAGCGGGTCAGTGCCGGCCAGCTGCTGCTGGTGCTCGATCAGCCACGCTTCGCCGCCACGCTGGAGAAGGCAGACGCGGCGGTCAGGAGCGCGCATGCCACGCTGGCGCTGGCTCGCCGCGAATCGGCGCGGGACAACGCACTTGGCAACCTGGTCGCTTCGGAAACCCGCGAACGCAACGCCGCCAAGGTCGATACCGAGCTGGCCGCGCTGGCGCAGGCACGGGCCGAACAGCGCGTTGCCCAGCTCAACGTGCAACGCACCGAGGTGCGCGCAACCACCGATGGCATCATCACCAACCTCGACCTGCACGCGGGCGACTACCTGCAGCCGGGGGCACAGGCGCTGGCGCTGATCGACACCCGCAGCCTGCGCATCGAGGGCTATTTCGAGGAAACCAAGCTGGGCTGCATCACCGAGGGCGATGCCGCCGTGGCCCGGCTGATGGGCGACAACCACGACGTGCGCGGGCACGTGGAAACCATCGCCGCCGGCATTGCCGACGATCAGCGCTCAAGCACACACAACCTGCTGCCCGCCGTGGCGCCAACTTACACCTGGGTGAGGCTGGCGCAGCGCATCCCGGTACGCATCCGCATCGATGATGCGCCGTCGGATACCCGCCTGATCGTGGGTCGCACTGCGAGCGTGACCATCACACCCTCGGCAGCGGGAGCCTGCAAGTGAGCCTGCGAACACTACGCGGTGGGTTGCTTGCCCTGCTGCTGCCGATGACGGCCTGCGTCTCCGGCCCCGACTATCACCTGCCTGCGAATGCCGTCGCTGCCACGCCACGGGCAGCGCGGGCATTCGTCTCGGGCGGGGAGGCATCGTTCAGCCACGACGCGCCACCGGATCGGTGGTGGGAACTGTATGGCGACCCCCAGCTTGACGGCTACGTGCGCGAAGCACTGGCGGCCAACACCGACCTACGCGCTGCCGATGCCAACCTCCGGCGCGCCAGCGCTACCGTGCTGGAGTATCGCGCGCGCGGTGCCGTACAGGCCGACGTGGATGCGTCGGGCACGCTCATCCATGCAGGTGGCTACACCCAGGCGTCGGCCGCGCCGCAGTCGTACGCGCTGGGCCTTCACCTCTCCTATCCACTGGATCTTGCAGGCGGTATCCGCCGCGGCATCGAAGCCGCGAACGCGGACGCCGAGGCCGTCGCTGCGGCGCGGGACCAGGTCCGCGTGGTCGTCGCTGTGGCCGTCACCCGTGCCTATCTCCAGGTATGCACCCGAAATCACACGCTCGCTGCAACCCGGCAGGTGCTGGCGGTGCAGCGCGCCACCCTGGAGGCAACCCGACGCCTGGCTGCCGGAGGGCGCGGAACGGACTTCGATGTCAGCCGTGCCGGTGCCGCCGTCAACCGCAGCGCGGCGGGGATACCGCACCTTCTGGCGGAACGCCAGGCCGCACTGTTCGAACTGGCCGCATTGATGGGCAGGCTCCCGGCGGACTATCCCAGGGAGGCCGAAGCCTGCCCAGGCCCCCCGGAGCTGGAGCAGGCGCTGCCGGTCGGTGATGGTTGGCAACTGCTCCAGCGGCGCCCCGACGTACGCGCAGCCGAACGCAGCCTGGCCGCCGCGACTGCAATGATCGGTGTCGAGACGGCGGGTCTCTATCCGCAGATCACCTTGGGCGCCTCTTCGGGCGTGGCCGGCACACCGGCGCATCTGCTGTCGGCCGACGGCTTCGGTGCGAGCATCGGTCCCGCGCTGTCATGGCACTGGCCCAACCGCCGCGTGGCCAAGGCCCGCGTCGCAGCGGCAGGTGCCAATGCAGATACCGCGCTCGCGTCCTTTGACGGCGTCGTGCTGCAGGCACTGCGCCAGACCGAGACCGCGCTTTCTGCCTGCACGCAGGAACTTGAACGCGAGCGCAGCCTGGCGCAGGCGCGTGGGGATGCAGCGCGGGCCGCCGGGCAGGCGCAGCAGCTCTACCGTTTCGGCAGGATCGATTTTCTCGACCTGCTTTCGGCCCAGGCCGCGCTGGCAGATGCGGAGTCCGCATTGGCCGTCTTGCGCGCGGAGCGCATTGACCGGCAGATGGATCTTTTCCTGTCGTTGGGTGGAGGCTGGGCTGCAACAGATTCAGCCCCGGGCGGGGTCCAGTGACCCGTTGCCTGGCAGCGGCTGCAGGCCGCGCCGTCTGTTCAGAAAAGTGCCGCCCAAACCCGTATTCATTCACACTGACTGCCCTATATTCCCGCCACAGCGCCGCATGCTGCGGCCATGACGGAGGCACTTCCATGAAGACCACACGTTTGCTTGCCATCGCTTTGACCACCGCCACCGCGTTGGCTGCGGCCCCCGCCTTCGCTGACCCGCCGCATCACGCCCGCGGCAACGGCCCGCCGCCGCATGCCGGCGGCCCGCACAACCGTGATGCGCCGCCGCCCGGCTGGCAGAAGAAGGCCTGGCGTCGTGGCGACCGCCTGCCCTGGGCCGAAGTGGACCGCCGCTACTGGGTGGATGATTACGCGCGTTATGACCTGCGCAATCCGGGTCGCGGCCAGCGCTGGGTGCGCCAGTCCGACACCGAGTACCTGTTGGTGGAGATCGCGACCGGCTTGATCATCGACGCGCTGCATCGTTGAATGCGGAGCGCGCCGGGGCCCTGTAGCCGTGGCCCCGGCGGCGCTTCCACCCTACGAAGGCCGTCATGAACGATGCGAACCACCGGAATCCAGAACGCGCTTCTCGCTGCGTGCCTCGCCGCAGGCCTGCCGGCCCATGCAAGCCAACGCCCATCGTCGGCTGATGCAGCGGCGATCGAACACGTGGTCGAGTCATTCCGCGCCTCGCTCATCAACAAGGACAAGCCGACCTACATGAGCCTGTTCTTTTCGGACAGACCGGAAGATATCGGCTGGCAGTTCGTTTCCGAAGATGCCGGCCGATTGAACGTCGCTTGACGCGGCCGAACCCAGGCCGCGAACCATTCAGCATGCGCATTGGCAATCAGTCAGGGATCGGGCACAGTTCGGCCACGCGCAAGGACGCACGCCATGACCCGCCTGCTGATCATCGAAGACAACCCCGAGCTCGTAGCCAACCTGTACGCTTTCTTTGAGCCTATCGGCTACGTGCTGGACGACGCCCGCGACGGTGCCAGCGGCCTGCGCCGGGCCACGCAGCACGACTACGACGCCATCCTGCTGGACCTGATGCTCCCGCGCCTGGATGGCATGACGCTGTGCCGAAAGCTGCGCCGGGAATTCCAGAACCCGGTGCCGATCCTGATGCTGACCGCGCGCGATCCGGTCGAGGACCGCGTGCAGGGCCTCGCTCTCGGCGCCGATGACTACCTGGTCAAACCGTTCTCGCTGAAGGAACTGGATGCGCGGATCAAGGCCCTGGTGCGACGCGCCCAGGGCCGTCAGGTCGACAGCGTACTGGCGTGGAAGGACTTGCAGGTAGATACGCGCTCGCCGCAGGCCTGGCGACAGGGGCGCTGCATCGCGCTGACGCCTACGTCGCACAAACTGCTGATGTGCCTGGTACGCGCGGCCCCGGCCGTGGTGCGCAAGCAGGAGATGGAATACCTGGTCTGGGGCGACGAGCCACCGGACAGCGGCGCGCTGCGTACCCACATCCATGAGCTGCGCCTGCAGGTGGACCGCAGCTTCGACACCACGTTGATCGCCACGGTGCACAGCGTCGGCTGGCGCATGCCGGCGTGACCCCTGCCGCTCTCTACCGCCGCCTGGCCCTGCGTACCCGCATCACGATTTCGTTCGTGCTGCTGATGGCCGGCGCGATGGGCTTCATCGTCCTGGCCGAACAGGTGGACTACGACCAGGTCAGGGCCGCGGTCATCGCCCGGACCCAGGACAGTGCCGTGCACAAGCTGCAGGCAGCACTGGCCCGTGGCGAGCGCCCCGCCCTGCCCACGGGCAGCCAGCTGTACGACAGCCATAGCGTGCCGATGGTGCTGCGCCAGTACGGCCTGGGCTACCACGGCGAAGCAGGACCCGACGAGTGGCACCTGCGTGTGTTCGACAGTGGCGGCCAGCGCTACTACCTGCTGCAGGACGCTGCACCCTATGGCTACCTGGAACACCTGATCAATGCCTTTGCCGCGGTGGTCATTTCGATCTGCGTGCTCGGCGCCTTCCTGATCGGTCGCAGGGTGGCATCGCACGTCATCGCGCCCATCACGCAGTTGGCCGATGCCGTGCAGAGCGGGCGGAAGCCCTTTCCCTGTCAGGACGCCCGCGACGAGATCGGTGTACTCGCCCGTGCCTTCGCCCGGCACAGTGATGAGCTCGAACGGTTCCTGCATCGCGAGCAATGCTTCAGCGGCGATGCCAGCCATGAGCTGCGCACGCCCTTGGCCATCATCGGCGGCGCTGCGGAAACCCTTGCCTGCCAGCTTCCGTCCGACAGCCACCTGGTCCCCAGCGCGGAGCGTATCCTGCGCACTACCCAGGAGATGCAGCGCCAGCTGTCCTGCCTGCTGCTGCTCTCACGTACCCCCGGCTCCGTGCCGCGCAACAAGGTGGCCCTGCGCCCATTGATCGAATCCTGCATGGAGCGCTGCCAACCGTGGATTTCCGGCAAGCCGGTGATCGTTGCGTTTGATGCCCGGCATGACGCCGTGCTGGACACCAACGCAGATCTGGCGCACAGCGTGATCTGGAACCTGCTGCGCAACGCCTGCCAGTACACCGAAAGGGGCGAAGTGAGGATCACCCTCCACGACACCGCACTCACCGTCGCCGACACCGGACCCGGCCTGCCCTCCAGTATCGACCCACAGCAGTTCCAGCGCTTCGTGCCCGGCAGCCCGCACAATGGCGAGGGACTGGGGCTGTCCATCGTGCAGCGCATCGTCGAGCACCTGGGCTGGAGGATGACGGTGCACTCCTCGCAGCAGGGATGCCGGTTCAGCCTGGAATGGCCCGCCTGACGGTTTCCTGACACGCGCGTGCACATGCTGGGGATTGCTCACTTCACGGCGGAAACGGCATGCAGCACCCCAAGGACAGCGGCAAGTACCCGCATGGCAAGACCGGCCTGGGCCGCATCTTCCACACCCTGATCCATTCGCGAGACGGATTCATCGCTACCTTTCGTGGCGAGGCTGCTTTTCGCCAGCTGCTGCTCCTGCACGCGCTGTTGATCACTGCAGCGTTCGTACTGGACATCAGCGCGGTCGAGCGCGCATTGGTGTTGGCGGTCTGCTTCATCAGCCTGCTGGTGGAACTGCTCAACTCGGCGATTGAAGCCGTGGTTGATCGCATTTCGCTGGAGCAGCATCCGCTGTCCAAGAACGCCAAGGACATGGGCAGTGCCGCGCAGACCACCGCGTTGTTGATGGTCGGCGCAGTGTGGGGCGTGATCCTGCTGGGCTAGCCCGGCAAGGCTGACAACTTCCTGATAAAGCCGTTTCGATACTGCGCGCACTCCTGTTCCGCGGAACCTGCTCGTGCGCCAATGCCTCCGTTTTCCACGGCCCCATCCGATCATCCTGGTCTGGGCCGCAGCGTTTTTCTTCACCACGATTGGAAACATCGCCCTCTGGAAGTCGCTGTGGGAACTGATCGATCTGAACGGTGCGCGCAGCATCCTGTTCCTGGCCAGCCTGCCGCTGGTGCTGTTCTGCCTGTTCAATCTTCTGCTGACGCCATTGCTGGCACTACCCTTCGTGCGCAAGCCGCTGCTGGCCGTACTCATCGTCACCAGCGCCGCCTGCAGCTATTTCATGCTGCACTACAACGTGCTGATCGATCGCAGCATGGTGCAGAACGTGTTCGAGACCAACCAGGCCGAACTGAACGCCTATCTCTCGCTGCCGCTGCTGCTGACCCTGCTGACGCTGGGCGTGCTGCCCGCTGCCGGGCTGGCCTGGGTGCGCACCACCAGCGGAGCGGCTTCGACACGTTCGCTGCTGGTGTGGCCGGCCAGCGTCCTGGCGTCGTTGCTGGTACTGCTGGCAATCGGCTTCGCGTTCTACAAGGACTATTCCTCACTGCTGCGCAACAACCGCCACATCCGCGACCAGGTGCTGCCGTTGAACGTGGTGCGGCATACCCACGGTTATCTGAAAGGTCTCTACAGCACCCGCCAGCAACCGCTGCGCGCGATTGGCATGGACGCACAGCGCGCGCCGGGCCCGCGTCCGAAGCTGGTGATCCTGGTCGTCGGCGAGACCGCGCGATCACAGAACTTCCAGCTCAACGGCTACCCACGCGCAACCAATCCCCGGCTCTCGCGCAAGGAAGGCGTCATCAGCTTCAATGATGTCTCCTCATGCGGGACCGCCACGGCCATCTCGGTGCCGTGCATGTTCTCGCAGATGACCCGAGGCCAGTACGACGACGTGCGCGCCGCAACCGAGGAGAACGTGCTCGACATCCTGCAGCGCACCGGCATCAGCGTGCTCTGGCGCAACAACAACAACGGCGGCTGCAAGGGCGTGTGCGAACGCGTACCGACCGAGGACATGCCTGCGCTGAAGGTAGCCGGCCAGTGCGTCAACGCCGACGGCACCTGCTACGACGACGTGCTGCTGCACCAGTTGGGCGCACGCATCGATGCCATCAACGGCGACGCCCTGATCGTGCTGCATCAGCTCGGCAGTCATGGGCCGACCTACTTTGAACGGTATCCCGCAGCGTCGCGGGCTTTCAGCCCGACCTGCGACAGCAATCAGATCCAGCATTGCAGCAACGAGGCGCTGGTCAACACCTACGACAACACTCTGGTCCACACCGACCACCTGCTGGGCAAGGCCATCGACCTGCTGCAGGGCTATGCGGACCAGCGTGATGTCGCACTGATCTATGTGTCCGACCATGGCGAGTCGCTGGGCGAACGCGGGATGTACCTGCACGGCACGCCCTACTTCATCGCCCCGCGCGAGCAGACCCAGGTGCCGATGGTGATGTGGTTCTCACCCGAATTCAGCCGCAACGCAGGCCTGGACCTGGCCTGCCTGCACCAGAATGCCCTGCACCGGGCGCACAGCCACGACAACCTCTTCCACTCGCTGCTGGGCCTGTTCGCGGTCAACAGCGGGGTGTACCAGCACGATCTGGATGTGTTCGCAGGTTGCCGCGCGTCGGCTTCGCCGGCTGTGGCCACCTCACCGGCGAAAGAAAGGCGCCGGCTGATGCCGGTCGCTGCCCGGAACGTGGCGCGCTACTGCGCCGCCAGGGCGAAATCCAGGCCCGCACACACCGCCGCCACCTGGGCGTCGTTGCATTCCTGCGGGTTGGTGCGCGGGCTGTCCGGGTAGACCTCGGTGGTGGTGGCAAAGCGCGCATCGGTGAAGCCAGCGCAGGCGCCGATCGAACGGGATTCGCCCCAGACCACGCCCGGCGACTGCAACGGCAGGCCGACCAGATTGCCTTCGGCGTCGGCCGGGGCGATATGGGTGATGGGCGCCACTGCGGCGATCAGTGCCTTCTGGAACTCGGCCTGCGGATCTTCACTGTTGCCGATCACGTAGAAGCCATCGGGAATGGTGTCGCGCTCGAACGGCTTGCCGTCGCGGGCGCAGCGCGCCGGATCGAACTCGTTCAGGTCGCTGTCGGTGGTCTCGTGCAGGTCCAGATGCACCAGCAGGTTCGGCTTGCGCTCGGCCACCCAGCGCATCAGCGCGGCGGCTTCCTCGATCTGGCCGCCGTCACGGAAGCTGCGATTGGGGTCGATGGCGTCCGGGTTCCAGCGCTGGATGCGCTCATAGCCCCACGGGCTGACGCAGGGCGCGACGATCAGGTTCAGCCGGCCCAGGTAACGCTCCGCCTGCTGCTCCAGGAACTGCAGGGCACCGTGCACGCCGCTGGTCTCGTAGCCATGCACGCCACCGGTGATCAGCGCGGTCGGCAGCGCCGGGTTCCAGTCGTGGTTGACCACGGCGAACAGCGGGTAATGGTCCGGCGCATAGTCCAGCTGGCCGTACTGGATCACGTCGAAAACGCTGTCGTCCAGGCGCTCAAGGGCGGCCACCACGTCATCATGGTAGCTGCGCTGGCGCTGCTGGCGGGCCCGCCACTGTGCGCGTTCCGCGTCGCCCCAGGGCTGTCCGGGGGTGCCGATCGGGTAGAACTGCGCAACAGTCATGGGGGTACTCCAAGGATCGAACGGGTGGATGCAGCCGGACATTCTAAGCCTTGTCGCGCCTGCGGGTACCGCCCCCCAGGCCCCGCCTTCATCCAGCCGGGGTCATCTGGTTGTAAAATCAACGGTTTTTGGCCCCTCACCCCTTGATGGCGAACGCAGCGCAGCCGGTCCTGGGTGGACCGGAGTTCCTCCGCCTGCTCGCCCGTCTCAGCGACGGCGCGATGCCGGCCAGCAGTCCCGCCCTGACCGATCGCCTCGGCCAGTGGGTGGACTGGAGCCGTGCCGTGGCCCTGTCCGGGGCGCTCGGAGGACGCCTGCCCGAGCCCGGTGAAGCCGTCGAAGCGGTCGAGGATGTGCTGGCCGACTGCGCCCAGGCGCACGCCAGCCTGCGCGCCTCGATCAGTGAGGACGCCGAGGCCGAGCGCCTGCTGGACCTGGCCGAGGCCGCTGCCGCACCCAACTTCGCCTCGCTGCGCCAGCGCTACCGGGTGTTGCAGCAGGCCATCCAGACCGCCACCGGGCGCCTGCGCGGCCGCCTGCGCGACCAGCTGGTACAGGTCTCGCCGGAGCTGGCGCGGCTGGCCGAGGTCGATGCAGTGATGGAACAGACCCTCACCCCGCGCGAGCACAGCCTGCTGGCCACGGCGCCGGCAGTGCTCGGCGCCCGTTTCGACCGCGTGCACGGCCAGCCCGGCTGGCGCGCGGCCTTCCGCCATGACATGCGCACCCTGCTGCTCGCCGAGCTGCAGCTGCGCTTCCACCCGATCGAAGGGCTGCAAGACGCCCTGCGCTCCCACTGACCGGAACACCATGTCCAGAACTGCTTTCCATGTCGTTGTTTTCCTTGTCGGCCTGCTGGCCGTGTGCTGGATCGGCATTGGCTATGTTTCGGTGCATCCGCTGGGTGCAGCGGTGGCGGCGATCATCGCGGCCTGCTACATCGCCGGTGGCGTGGAGCTGTACCGCTACCGCCAGGCCAGCAACGGCCTGCGCGCCGCACTGAATGACCTGTCCAGCGCGAAGGAAAGCCTCGCCCCATGGCTGGAGCGCGTGCCGGTAGGCCTGCGCAACGCCGTGCGCCTGCGCGTGGAAGGCGAGCGCACCGCCCTGCCCGCACCGGTGCTGACCCCGTACCTGGTCGGCCTGCTGGTGCTGCTGGGCATGCTCGGTACCCTGCTGGGCATGATGGACACGCTGCGTGGCACCGGCCTGGCCCTGCAGAGCGCCACCGACATGGCCGCCATCCGCGGCTCGCTGGCCTCGCCGGTGCAGGGCCTGGCGGTGGCCTTCGGTACCTCGATCGCGGGCGTGGCCAGCTCGGCCATGCTCGGCCTGCTGGCGGCGCTGCTGCGTCGTGACCGCCTGCTGGCCGTGCAGCAGCTGGACCGCGCCATTGCCGGCGACCTGCACCCGTATTCGCAGGCCTGGCAGCGCGCCGAATCGCTGCGCCTGCTGCAGGCGCAGTCCGCAGCGCTGCCGGCGCTGGTCGACCGCCTGCAGGCGATGACCAGCACCTTTGAACAGCACAGTGCCGCCGCCAATGAGCGCCTGCTGGCCGGCCAGGCCGAGTTCCTGACCCAGAGCCAGGCCCTGCAGGAACGCCTGGCCCTGTCGCTGCAGCAGTCACTTCGCGAAGGTGCCGAAGCCAGCGCCGCCGCCATCGGTGGCGCGCTGCAGCCGATGGCCGAGACCACCCTGGCTGGCCTGGCCCATCACGGCGAAGCACTGCATGCCCGCGTCGAGCAGGCCGTGCAGCAGCAGCTGGCCGGCCTGAGCGACGGTTTCGAACGCAGCCGGGTCGCCACCGAAGCCAGCTGGGCCAAGGTGGTGAGTGAACAGACCCAGGCGCAGCAGGCGCTGGTGAGTGATCTGCGCCAGCACCTGCAGGCCTTCAGCGATGGCCAGGGCACGCATGCCGAAGCGTTGATCGCGCGCATCGGCGAGCGCCTGCAGGCCGATGCACAGAGCAATGCAGACGCCTTGCGTGCCGCCGCCGAGCAGCAGCAGGCCCTCAACAGCGCGCTGGTCGAGCGCCAGCAGCAGGCGTTGATCGCCGCCAGCGAACATCTGGATGCGCGTGCGCAGGCGCTGCTGCAGGCACTGGAACAGCAGCACAGCGCCAACCAGTCACTGCTGCAGGATCATGAAGCGCAGCGCTCGCAGCAGTGGCAGGCCGCGCAGGCCGCCGCCGCGACTGCGCACGCCGAACTGCAGGCCAACCTGGACAGCCGCGAGCAGCAGCGCCAGGCGCGCTGGGACGCGGTCAGCGCCGAGTTGCAGCAGGCCCACGCCGCCCTGCAGGCGCAACTGCAGGCTGGCGACGAACAGCGCCTGCAGCGCTGGAGTGATGCCTTGCAGCACGTTTCCACCGAGCTGGCCGAGCGCCTGCAGGCCAATGGCGAACGCCTGGCTGCACAGCAGCAACAGGTCTGCGACGCGCTGGCGGCCACCGCACAGCAGATCGGCGAGAACGGTCGCGCGCAGGCCAGTGCCACGCTGGCCGAAGTGTCCACCCTGCTGCAGACCGCGGTCGCCGCTCCGAAGGCTGCGGCCGACGTCATCAACGAGCTGCGCAGTACGCTGTCCGAAAGCCTGGTGCGCGACAACGCGATGCTGGAAGAGCGCGGCCGCCTGCTGGCCACCGTGCAGACGCTGCTCGATGCAATCAACCATGCGTCACACGAACAGCGCACCGCCGTGGACGCGCTGGTCGGTGGTTCGGCCGAGCTGCTGGAGCGCGTCGGCAACCGCTTCACCGACCATATCGCCGCCGAGACCGGGAAGCTGGATGGCATTGCCGCAGCACTCAACGGCAGCGCAGGTGAAGTCAGCCAGCTGGCCGGCGCCTTCGGTGAAGCGGTCGCGCAGTTCAGCAACGCCTCCACCGAGCTGTCCGGCCGTCTGGAACAGATTGGCGGCGCGCTGGATGCCTCGCTGGCCCGTAGCGATGAGCAGCTGGCTTATTACGTGGCGCAGGCGCGCGAGGTGGTCGACCTCAGCCTGCTGTCGCAGAAGCAGGTGATGGAAGAACTGCAGCAGCTGGCCGCGCGCCGCGGCAAGGCCGGTAGCGCATGAGCGACGAGCTGGAGGTCGATGGCGGCTCGCACGCACCGATCTGGGCCGCCTTCGGCGACCTGATGTCGGTGCTGCTGGGTGCGTTCGTGCTGATCCTGGTGGGTGTGGTCGGGGTGCAGCTGGAGCTGTCGCAGCGGCTGGACCAGGAAATGAAGCAGCGCCAGGCCGAAGCCAAGCGCCTGCAGACCCTGGAACAGGCGCTGGCCGGCCCACTGGCCGCCGGTCGCGTGACCCTGGTCGATGGCCGCATCGGCATCAGCGGCAGCGTGTTGTTCGCGCTCAACTCCGACCAGCTGCAGCCGGAAGGCAAAGAGCTGCTGCGCAGCCTGGCGGCACCGCTGGCCGCCTACCTGGGCAGCCGCGAGGAGATCCTGATGGTCAGCGGCTTCACCGACGATGCGCCCGTGCGCGAAGGCAACCGCCGCTTTGCCGACAACTGGGAGCTGTCCGCGCAGCGTTCGCTGACCGTGACCCGCACCCTGATTGCCGACGGCGTACCCGCTGATGCCGTGTTCGCCGCCGCGTTCGGCAGCGAGCAGCCGGTCAGTTCCAATGCCAATGAGGAAGGCCGCGCACGCAACCGTCGCGTGGAGATCGCGCCGATTCCCAAGCCCAAGGCGGCGGATGGCAAGTAAGCCGCCCGCCCTGGAAGGCCTGCGCGCATTGGTGCGTGACCTCGATGCGGGGTCGCGCTCGCTGCCGCATTACCCGCAGGTGCCGATGCTGCAACAGGTGCAGCGCGAATGGTCGGAGCTGCGCAGCGAACTGCAGGTGCGCCGCTCGCTACGCGCCGAGGCCCCGGCTGACGGCGGCCCGCTGAACTCGGCGGTGCTGGTGCAGCGCATGCTGGACACGATGCAGGCCACCAGCCCCGGCTACCTGCGCCACTTCATCGACTATGTGGACACCTTGTCCTGGCTGCAGGCGCTGCAGGATGGCGCCGCCAGCGGCGGTGATACCACAAAGCCAAAGCGCACGCGCAAGCCGCGCTGAACACTGAATGGTAGTGCCGGCCGCTGGCCGGCAGCTACGCATCTCCGCGCGGGTCATGTGGTTGCCGGCCAGCGGCCGGCACTACCATCGCCGGTGCTCTGTGCGCCGGAACGGACTCTGCGCGGCGCTTCGGTTCCGCTGTGGTAGTGCCGGCCGCTGGCCGGCATCACATCCAGGCCGACCACGGCCGAAGCGCGCGCAAGCGGCGCTGAACAGCGAATGGCCGCGCTGACCATTGATTGGTAGTACCGGCCGCTGGCCGGCAGCCACGCATCTCTGTGCGGGTCATGTGGTTGCCGGCCAGCGGCCGGCACTACCATTGAGGGGGCTCTGTGCGCAGTAACGGAATCTGCGCGGCGGCATCACATCCAGGCTGACCACGGCCGAAGCGCGCAAGCGGCGCTGAACAGCGAATGCCCGCGCTGAACACTGAATGGTAGTGCCGGTCGCCGGCCGGCAGCTACGGGTCTCCGCGTCGGTTCGTACGGTTGCCGGCCAGCGGCCGGCACTACCATCGCGGGCGCTGTGCGCCGGAACACGATCTGCGCGGCGCTTCGGTTCTGCTGTGGTAGTGCCGGCCGCTGGCCGGCATCACCCCCAGGCCGACCACGCATACGGATACTCGCCAATCTGCCCAGCAAGACCGGCGCGCACCGGATTCCCCAGGATGTACAGGGCCTGCCGCGCCAGCGACTCTTCGGTCCTTACTGCATGATCGAAGTAGCCGGGCTGCCACACCGTACCTCGACGGCCCGCCAGGCGATTCAGGGCAAGCGCGCTCGACGATTTCATCCGGCGCGCGATGTCGGGAAGGTCAGCTGCACGCAGCTCGAACATCCAGTGGACGTGATCCGGCATGACAACCCATGCCTGTGACCGTACGAGCCCGCGCTGTTCGATGTAATCGAACTGATCGATTACACATGCTGCCGAAGCGTCGCTTTCAAAGAGCCTGCGGCGCTGATGGGTCGTGGTTGTCAGGACATAGGCCTGGCCGATGATCGAGTGACGGCCCAGGCGGAGGCGATGGCTGCTCATGCGCCATGGTGGGTTGATCATTGGGCGTTGGCTGTCAGGCCAAGCCTCGATGGGGGTTGGGAGATGTCTGAAGTTGAATGAGGTTGCCGGCCAGCGGCCGGCACTACCGGGGCTATGGATTGCCGGCCAGCGGCCGGCACTACCACTGCCGGCGGGCGGCGGTCGGGGCTCACCCACGCAGGGTCGCGCCGCCGTCGACGTACAGGTCGCTCATCGCTACGTGCCCGGCCTGCTCGGAGAGCAGGAACATCACCGACTGCGCGATGTCTTCCGGCGTAGCGAGTTTGCGCAGTGGAATGCCGGCCTTGTAGGTCTCAAGGCTGCCGACGATCACCCGTTCGGCGCCGTGCTCGTCCTGCCACATGCCGGTCTGCATCGGGGTCAGCGTGGACCCCGGGGCGACGATGTTGCAGCGGATGCCCAACGGCGCCAGCTCCAGCCCGAGGCAGCGGGTGAACATGGTGGCGGCGGCCTTGGATGCCGCATAGGCGGCCATGCCGTGCCGCGGGACGCCGGCCGCATTCGAGCTGACGGTAACGATCGCGCCCCGCCGGCGCGGCGACATCACCCGCGCCAAGGCACGCCCAACGTGGAACACGCCATCGGCGTTGACCGCGAACACCCGGCGCCAGTCGGCGTCGCCGGTCTCGGCGACGCTGCCCACGTGCAGCACGCCGGCCACGCTGGCGGCCAGCATGATCGGCCCGATGCTGGACTCGACCTGATCCACCAAGGCGTCCACTGCGGCGCTGTTGGTTACATCAAGTGTGAGCGACGTCACCCGGCTATCGGCCACGCGCGGCGCCTCGCGATCAGTCGCCACCACGATGCAACCGGCCTCGACCAACAGCCGCACCAGTGCCTCGCCGATGCCCCCGGCAGCGCCGGTCACCAGTGCCACGCGACCTTCAAAGCCGGTCAACTGCATGTTGCGATCTCCTGTTGCTCGTCCCAGTGGCGCAACCGCGCCGACAACCACGGCGCCAGCTGCGCCACCGCGTCGCGGCCGGTCAGCTCGGCATGCAGGAACGGCAGTTCCAGCGCCTGCACCTTGCGTGCGTGCGTCCGCCACAGCGCCGACTGCAGCTGTGGCCGCGCCTGGTGATCCCGGCCCGCGCGGACGTGCACCAGCGTGCCGTCGAACGGTTGGTGGATGTGTTCGCGGATCAGCCGATTGGTACCGGTCACCGCGCGCACCACGCCATCGAGCACCATATCCGGCAGGCTGCCCAGTGCACTACCGCCGCGTCGCAGGAACGCGAGAATGCGTTCACGGCTGTCCAGTTCCGGATGCGCATCCGGATCGTGGCCGGCGATCGCGAGCAGTGCCCGCAGTGCGGCGATGGCATCCGGTTCCGGCTCGGCCCGCCAGCACTCGCTGGGATAGGCGTCCAGCAGCACCAGTTCGCCGACGCCGCGGCCGATCTCATGCAGGCGCACCGCCATCGCCTGGGCGAGGATGCCGCCCACCGACCAGCCCAGCAGATGCACCGGCCCCTTCGGCTGCAGTGCGACCACGCGCTGTACGTAGTCGTTGGCCATCGCCTCGATGCTGCTCGGCAGTGGCAACCGCGCGTCCAGTGCCGGCGACTGCAGGCCATACACCGGGCGGGCGGGTTGCAGTGCCCGGGCCAGGCTGCGGTAGTTCCAGGCGATGCCACCGGCCGGGTGCAGCACGAACAGCGGCGTGGGCCCGGCAGCGCCAGTCGCGGCCAGCGCGATCACCGGCCCCAGTGCGTGATCGGCCAGCGCGGGCGGCTCGGCAATGCGAACCGCCAGCGCGGCCACGGTGGGCTGCGCGAACAAGGCACCCAGGCCCAGGTCGCAGCGCCAGCGCTGCTCGACCGCCAGCAGCAGGTGCACCGCCGACAGCGAGTCACCGCCGAGACTGAAGAAATCCGCATCTACCGCTACCGGCGCTTCACGCCCCAGTGCCTGGGCAAACAGCAACGCCAGTTCCTGTTCCAACGGTGTGCGTGGTGCCAGTCCAGCGACTTCATGCTGCGGGGGCTTCGGCAACGCGTTGCGGTCGAGCTTGCCGTTGGCGGTCACCGGCCAGTGGTCCACGCCGACAAACGCCGAGGGCACCATGTAATCCGGCACGCGCGTGGCCAGGTGGCTGCGCAGCACTACCGCGTCGGCAAGGGCCACGGGCACATAGGCCACCAGGCGCGCGTCGCCGGGCGCATCCTGGCGCAGCAGCACTTCCACACGCTCCATGCCCGGCAGTTCGCGCAGTGCCGCCTCGATCTCGCCCAGCTCGATGCGCAGGCCACGCAGCTTCACCTGGTGGTCGCTGCGGCCCAGGTACTCGACCGCGCCATCGTGGCGCCAGCGCGCGACGTCGCCGGTACGGTAGATGCGCTCGCCCGCCAGGAAAGGATCTTCAAGAAAGCGCTCGGCGGTCAGATCGTCGCGACCAAGATAGCCGCGTGCCAACTGCACGCCGCCCAGGTAAAGGTCACCGGCCACACCGACCGGCACCGGCTGCATCCGGGCATCCAGCACGTACAGGCGGGTGTTCCAGACCGGGAACCCGATCGGCACCGGCCGCGAGCGATCCTGCGCCGACGCCGGCCAGTAGCTTACATCCACTGCGGCCTCGGTCGGGCCATACAGGTTGTGCAGTTCAGCGTGCACGCGCGCATGGAAGCGGTCGCGCAACGCAGCATCCAGCGCCTCGCCACTGGTGAACACCCGTCGCAGCTGCAGCCCTTCGGAGGCCGGTGCAGCGAGGAAGGCATCCAACATCGATGGCACGAAATGCGCCGTGGTGATGCCATGCTCGCGGATCAGCCGCGCCAGTTCAGTGGGGTCGCGATGCGCATCGGGCCCGGCAATCACCAGCGTTGCTCCGCACAGCAACGGCAGGAAGAACTCCCAGACCGACACATCGAAGGTTGCCGGGGTCTTCTGCAGCACGCGGTCATCGGCGCGAATGCCGTAGTGCTCGCGCATCCACAGCAGGCGGTTGACGATGGCACGATGTTCGATGACCACGCCCTTCGGCTCGCCGGTCGAACCGGAGGTGTAGATCACATAGGCCGCATCGCTGGGCGCCGGATCGGCCCACGGCGCGGCGAAGCTCAGCGCGGTCCACTGCTCCGGCGTGAGCACCGGTACGCCGGCCATGCGCGCCGAAACCTCGGACGCAGCCATTACGCACACCGGCTGTGCCGACGCGAGAATACGCGCCAGGCGCTCGTCCGGATGAGCAAGGTCCAACGGCAGGTAGGCGGCTCCGGCACGCAGCACCGCCAGCAGCGCGATCACCAGCTCCAGCGAGCGCGGCAATGCCACCGCCACCACGCTGCCCGGGCCGACATCCATCGCCCGCAGCTGTGCCGCCAGCGCGAAACTGCGCGCTTCCAGCGTTACGTAGTCCAGCGTAGTGTCGCCGAACACCAGTGCCGGCGCGTGCGGGTCCCGATCCATGCCCTGCTGCAGCAGCTCGACCAGGGTCGTCTCCGGCAGGGCGTGCGCGGTGGCATTGAAACCGTGCAGCACCTGCTGCACCTCGTCGGTCGTCGCCAGAGGTACGGCCGCGATATCGTCAGCCTGCAGTGCCGCCGACACGAAATGCAGCAACCGTGCCGCGTGTGCCTCGACATCCTCGCGACTGTACAGCGCGGGATTGGCCTCGATCTCCAGATCCAGCAGACGCTGGCCATCGCCACGGAAGCCCAGCGTCAGGTCATCCACCGGCCCGGTGCACAGCACCTCCAGCGTCGCCTGCACGCCCGTCAGCGCCAGCGGCTTGTAGAACGGCTGCACATTCACCATGGGACCGTGCAGGCGCTGCTGCGCGCCCACCAGGCCCAGATCCCGGCGCAGTTGCTCGCCTCGGTAACGGCCGTGCTTGCGCCCTTGGCTGAGCTGCCGGCCCAAGCTGCGGGTAAAGGTTTCGACGCTGCCCTCGCCGGCGGCCACGCGCAGCGGCAACACATTCATCACCATCGCCGGTACCCGTGCCGACGCGTTGCCAAGCCGGCCCATGTAGGGCACGCCCAGCACCACTTCATCGGCCGCGCTCATCCGCCGCAGGTACTCGGCCGACAACGCGGCCAGCACGTCCGGCCAGGGCTGCAACCAACGTACCGATGCCTGCAGCAACTGCTCACGGAATGCCGCATCGAGCGGCTGCACCCAGCGCAGCGCGTCGTCACTGGCCGCGAGCGTACCGGCCAGGCCGACGCCCGCCGGTGCCCCCTGCATGTGCTCGCGCCACCACTGCCCGGCCTGCGTGCGGCGCGGGTCGGTACGATAGGCGGCATCATCGGCCAGCACGCCAGTCAGCCCCGGCAGTGGCTCACCGGTACGACCGGCATACAACGCGCACACGCGATCAGTGAACAGCGCCATGCCGTAACCATCGGCCGCCAGGTGATGCACGCGCAGGTACCAGACCCAACGCTGCCCGC
Organism: Stenotrophomonas sp. CASM101; assembly: GCF_049384845.1. NCBI lineage: Bacteria > Pseudomonadati > Pseudomonadota > Gammaproteobacteria > Lysobacterales > Lysobacteraceae > Stenotrophomonas > Stenotrophomonas sp. CASM101. The sequence goes on from NZ_JBMRFR010000002.1 coordinate 429,654, forward strand.
CCAGTTCAAGCAGCACCTGCTGGCTGATCCGGTCGCGGGTGGGATCGACCGGGCTCAGCCGGTCGGCGTGCATCAGGTTGCGTGCCGCAGAGGCGGGATCCGTCTCGGTGGACACATCACGCACCGAAAGCAACGGCACGTGTGCGGGGTCATGCCACTGCAACGGCTGGCCATCGGCCCCTTCGGCAAAGCGCAATGCGAAGGCCTCGGCCTCGCGCGCAGCCTGGTCTGCCGCTGCGACAAATGCGGCCACGTCCAGCGGGCCGTCGATCCATACCGCGTGCGCGGTATTGAATGACGGATTGTCCGGTGCCAGCCGCTGTGCAAACCACAGCCCGGCCTGGGCCTCGGTCAACGCCACCGGCGTGGCCAGCGCTGCGGTGTTCATGCGTTCTGCGCGGCCTGCAGTTGCTGCACCACACCCCACCACTGACGCAGCGTGGTGTGCTCGGCCAGCTGCGAGAACTCCAGCGGAAGGCCAGTGTTGCCCCAGGCCAGGACCAGGCCGAGCATGCGCATTGAATCCAGGTCCAGGTCGATCAGGTTGTCGTCGTCACCGATCTCGGCCGGCGTGCACTCCAGCACGCGCGCTACGTCGGCGCGCATCCGCTCCAGATCCAGCGCCTCACCCATGGCAGCCATCACAGCACCTCCAGCAGCTGATCGGTGGTCATCGGCACACCACAGGTGCGCGCGATCCAGTGCAGCGCCTGATCGTGATCGGCACGCGAGAAGTCCGCCACCGCATCGGCGGCGATGAAGGCCTCGATGTCACGCTGGAAGGCCTCGACGACGGTCGCGGTGCAGCCGATATGGGCGTACACGCCGGTCACCAGCAACTGGTCGCGTCCACGCACCCGCATCAGCGTCTCCAGGTTGCTGCGCTGGAATGCGCTGTAGCGGTGCTTCACCAGCACGTGCTCGCCCGGGTGCGGTGCCAGCGCCTCGATGATCGGTTCATGGTCGGCGCTGCGGCGCATGCCCGGTCCCCACAGGTCAGCCTGAAGGCCACGGTCGCGACGGTCCTGGTCACCATGCTGCGCGGTGTAGAACACCGGAATGCCGTGCGCGCGGCAATGCGCCAGCAGGCGTGCGATGTTGTCCACGGCCGGCCGCAGCGGTGCATTGCCGGCGTCGAATGCGGCCAGGAAATAACGCTGCATGTCGTGCACCAGCAGCGCGACACGATCGCGCCGGGGACGCCACGGTCCGCGCGCCTGCGGTAGCTCAGCCGCGGTCGGCAAGGGGTAGTCGGTGATACGGGGCAGCGCCATCAGCGCGCTCCTCCTGTCTGTTGCAGATGACGCGCACGCAGCTGCGCGCGCAGTTCGCGGCGGCTGACCTTGCCGACCGCGGTGGTATCGAAGCGGTCGACGAACACGACCTGGTCGGGCACCTTGAACGCAGCCAGGCCGCGCCCGCGCATCCAGGCCTTCAGTGCCGGCGCCTTGAACGGTTCGCCTTGCGGGATCACAAAGGCGCAGCTGCGCTCGCCCAGGTACTCGTCGGGAATGGAGACCACGGCCGCATCGAACACGCCCGGATGTGCCAGCAAGTGATCCTCGATCTCTTCGGCAGAGATCTTCTCGCCCGCCCGGTTGATGTGGTCACCCGCACGCCCCTGTACCACCAGGTAGCCACCGGGCAGCTGCTGCACACGGTCGCCGGTACGATAGAAGCCGTCGTCGGTGAACGAGCGCGCATTGGCCACCGCATCGTTGTGGTAGCCGCGGATGGTGTACGGGCCACGGGTGAGCAGATGCCCTACCTCGCCTTCGGCCACCGGCTGGTCGTGATCATCGACCACGCGCACTTCATCATCCGGACTGATCGGCCGGCCCTGGCAGGCGACGATCAGTTCCTCCGGGTCATCCAGCCGTGTGTAGTTGACCAGGCCTTCGGCCATGCCGAACACCTGCTGCAGCGTGCAGCCAAGGCCGTCGATCACCCGTCGTGCGGCTTCCGGCACCAGTTTGGCGCCGCCCACCTGCAGTACCCGCAGGCTGGACAGGTCATGCCTGCTGGTGGCGGCGGCCTGCGCCCACAGCAACGCCAGCGGCGGCACCAGCCCACAGCAGGTCACCCGCTCCCGTGCGATCAGCGGGAAGGCCGCATCCGGGCCGGGGCCCGGGCTGAGCACCACGCGGGCGCCGGCGTACAACGCGCCGAAGAAACCGGGCGAGCTCATCGGGAAATTGTGCGCGGCCGGCAGCGCGACCAGATAGACGCTGTCGCGGTCGATGCCGCAGATTTGATTGCTGGCACGGAACGAATAGATGTAGTCGTCGTGCGTGCGTGGAATCAGCTTGGACAGCCCAGTGCTGCCTCCGGAAATCTGCAGGAACGCCACCGACTGCGGGTCCGGATCGGACGGCAGCTGGCTGCGATCGCCCTGCAGTGCCTCCAGCGCGATGAACTCCGCCGCATCGCCGTCGATCACCACATGGCGAACCGCCGGCACTTCGGCCTGCAGCGCCCTTGCCAACCCGCGATGATCGAAGCCATCGTGCAGTGTGGTGGTGATGTAGGCACTGGCTTCCGCCTTGTTGGCGAAGTGGACCAGCTCGGTGATGCGGTGCGCCGGCAACGCATACATCGGCACCAGGCCGGCGCGGAACAGGCCGCAGACCGTGGCGATGAACCCGGCGGTATTGCCCAGCTGCACCAGCACCCGTTCGCCAGGTTGCAGGCCGAGCGCCAGCAGGCCCGCACCGATGCGGCCTGCCTCATGCCACAGCTGCGCATAGCTCAGGCGTACGTCGCCGGCGACCACCGCGATGTCATCGGCATAGCGTTCTGCACGCTCGCGCAGGAAACCCGGGAAGGTCTCGCCACGCCAGTGACCGGCTTCGCGATAGCGCGCCACCAGCGTGTCGGGCCACACCTGCTGCAGCGGCAGGCGGGAAGCGTCAGTGGAGGTACTCATGCGGCAGGCTCGATGGCGGGCGCGGATTCATGGACACCCAGCGCGTTCAACAGGGCAGCGAACTTCGCTGCGGTTTCGGCCACCTCGGCCTCGGGGTGTGACTCGGCGACGATGCCGGCACCGGCATACAGGCGCAGCTGCGTGCCCTGCAGGCGCGCGCAGCGGATCGCCACGTACCAGTCGCCGTCACCCTGCGCGTCCAACCAACCCACGGCGCCGGCATAGAAGCCACGCGGCACCGGTTCCAGCTCGCGGATGCGCTGCAGCGCCGCCAACCGCGGCGTACCGCAGACCGCCGGCGTAGGGTGCAGCTGCGCCAGCAGTTCGGCGGCTGACGTCTGCGGATCCTTCAGCGTGGCGTGGATGCGGGTGCCCAAGTGCCACATGCTGGCGGTGGCATGCAGCGCCGGGCGCGGCTGCGCATCGATGTGGCTGCAGTACGGTGCCAGGCCCTGGACGATGGCCTCGACCACGTGGCGGTGCTCGTCGTGGTCCTTGGTCGAGGCCAGCAGCGCCTGCGCCGCATGCTCGTCCTCGGCGGCATCGGCACTGCGCCGCGCGGAACCCGCCAACGGATGCGACAACAGTTCGGCGCCGCGCTTGCGCAGCAGCAGTTCCGGCGTCGCGCCCACCAGCCAGGCCGGCGCCTGGCCCAGCTCCACCGGAAGCGGCACCGCGTAGGTCGCCACCGACGGATCCGCGCCCAAACGTGCCAGCAGCACGTCCGGAGAAAGCACCTGGCGGGTGCGTGCCAGCAGGCTGCGCGCCAGCACCACCTTATGCAGGTTCTGCTCGGGCGCACGCAAGGCCTGCACTGCCGCAGCGACTGCAGCGGCATAGTCCTGCGGCACAGGTTCGGCACGCAGGGCGCCGTCCAGCGGCGGTGCGGCCTGCGGCTGCAGTGCCAGCACCGGCAGCAGGCGCTCGGGCTGGTACAGCGCATCGTCGGCACGCGGCTCGAACGGCACCGCGCCAACCAGCAGGCCCGGGCCGCCACGCTGCTGGGCAAAGAACTCCGAAACGCGTTCTGCCAACGTCGCCAGTACACCGGCTGGCAACGTGGCGCGGCAACCGCGGGCGTGCACGTGCTGGCCGGCATGCCGCAGCAGGAACAGCGACGCGTCGTCGGTGCTCTGCTGTGGTGCTGGCGCAGCCTCCGGCCACGCGCTCTGCATCAGGGAATCGTTCATGGGGTCTCCTTCATCCGATGCGCTGCGGCCAGCGGGCACAGCAACAGCAGCAGCGCGCCCACCAGCAGGTAAGGCAGGCTTGGCCCGCCGCGATACAACAGCGTGCCGAGCATCGGCCCGGCCACCATGCCCAGCCCCTGCGCGGCCGCCACGGTGCCTGCGGCGGCGCCCTGCTCGTGCGCCTCCACCGCGTCGGCGGCCAGCGCCTGGAACGAGGGGAATACGAAGCCCATGCCGAACGCAGCCAGCGCATACGCCGCAGGCAATTGCCAGGCCTGCTGCACGCCCGCCACCGAGGCAAAGCCAATGCCGGAAATCAGGGCGCCGAGGACGATCCAGCGACGTGGATGTGCCTCCAGCTTCATCACCAGCGCCTGCGCCAGGATCAGGCCGACGCCAACGGCGGTGAGTGCAATGCCGGCCATCCGCGCGCCCGCCGCTGCATCCAGGCCCAGGCGATCAATCGCAAAGAAGCCCACCGTGACCTGCGCGATGGTTACCGAGACCATCGCGATGAACGCGGCCAGCTGTGGCAGGCGCAGGCGCTGGTCGAGGCGGCTCATCGGCGCGCGACGCTGTGCGTTGCCAGCGGCCACCGGGGGCGTCGCCGGCAGTCGCCAGGCCAGCAGCGCCAACGCCACCGATGGCAGCAGGGCGGCCACATACAGCGCCAGCGACAGGTTCGTATAGGCCAGCCAGCCCGCGGCGGCCGGGCCGAGCACCATGCCCAGCGCGTTGGCACTGCCCAGGCGGGCGAGGAATTTTGCACGCTGTCCGGTGGGTGCCTTGTCGGCGATCAGCGCCGCTGCGGTAGGAGGCACAGCCGCGTAGAACAGGCCGATCAGGCCACGCGCACCGACCAGCACCAGCACTGACACCAGCACCGGCGGCACTGCCTGCAGGGCGACATCGATGAACACCGCCAGCGCGATATAGACGACGGTGTAGGCAGTCATCGCCAGCATCAACACGCGCTTGCGGCCGATGCGGTCGCTGAGCTGGCCCCACGGGCGCGCAGCCAGCATCCACAACACGCCTGCGGCGGTAACCGACAGGCCGGCATGCCACTCGGACAGCCCGAGCATGCGGACCACCGGACCGATCACGGCGACGAAGGACATCATCGCCATGGTGCCGATCAGGGCGGCCAATACCAGCGCCGGCAAGCCGGGAACGACGGGACGTGCGTGCATGGAACACCAGCCGTAACAGGAAAGGATTGGCCGGGCGCGTCTGCACGCCCCGCCCGGCACCCGCCCCACTCAGGACCGGATACTACCCTCAAATGATAACGGCTCGTATTTGCATTTGATACCCATTCTCTTGAATGGGCATGCAACAGTGGGTTCAGCGCATTGCGCGCAGGCCCAACAGGCCACGGCGCTTGAACCACCATTCCAATGGCAGCGTCACCAGCGGCGGGATGGCTGCCAGTAGCGCCAGCGCACTGGCCCACCACGGCCAGCGCAGGCGCAGCGCCGCGAACAGCGTCACCGCCACATAGAGCAGGAAGGCCACGCCGTGCAGGGGTCCGAACAGCTTCACCAGGGCCACGTTGGCCATCGGGCCGTACTTCATCCACATGCCGATGAGCAGGCCGGCCCAGGTCACGGCCTCGATGAAAGCGACCGCGGCGAACAGGCGTCCGGTCGGGTGCATGGGGGAACGTTGGGTCACGCGGGGCTCCGGCATCGGGGTATCAAATGCGAATGATACGCAGATGCACGCCTCGGCAGGTAGCGCCGGGCCATGCCCGGCGGGCGCACCGTCATCAGCAACACGGCGTGTCCACCAAGGTGGACACCTACCGAAGCACATCCGGCAGCACCTGCTCTCCAATTTCGCGCATCACCGCGTCCATCGGCCTCCCGTTGTCGACCAGGTTGAACATCACGTGCCCCACGCCCTGCGCATGCACGCGCAGCAGGTAGTCACGCAGGCCATCGCGGCCGACCTTCAGGCCCAGCGGCAGCGGCTCGGCTGGCGCCTGCGGATCTGCCTGCAGATCCAGCAGCATCGACTGCACGAATGGCTTGCCCGGCCCACCGCGCTGCACCAGCGCCTGCTGCCACAGGCCGATGCGCCCTTCCTGCGCGGCCTCTTCGCGGTGATAGGTGGCCCAGCCTTCGGCTTCGCGTGCGATCCACTGCAGGCTCTGCCGCGCAGTGCCCACCACCAGCATCGGAATGCGCGTGGCCGGGGCCGGCAGTACGTCGAAGCCACCGGTGGCTTGCACTACCGCGACCCTTTCTTCAGCCTCCGGTGACAACGCCGCGCGCAACAAGGTCCAGCGCTCACGGAACGTCGCCGCCCTGCCCTCCAGGTATTCGCCGAATGCCGCGAACTCTTCCGGCCGATCGCCAGACCCGAGGCCCAGCACGAAGCGGCCGTCGCTGATCCGGTCCAGGCTCAAGGCCGACTTCGCCACCTGCAGCGGATGGCGCAATGGCAGCACGATGGCCGCGCTGCCGACCACGATGCGCTCGGTCGCCGCAGCCAGCATGCCCAGCCACAGGAACGGGTCGTCCAACGCGCTCGTTGTCGCGTCCGGACCCTGCGGCACCATCAGCGGCACGTCGCGCGTCCACAACGCGGCAAAGCCCAGGTCATCGGCCAGTCGCGCGATACGTCGCGCCTCACGCGGATCGGCCAACCCATGCGACGCCACGGGCGTCATCAGGCCCAGGCTCAGACCCTGCTGCGGAAACAAGGCAGCGTACGCGGGATTGAAATCACTCATGCCGCCAGCTTAGCGTGAAGGCCTGCGGCAACAATGACGCGCCGCCCACCACCGGAAGAACACTGCATGCCGACGATCCGCCCCGCCCACGTCGATGACCTGCCCGCGATCAGCACGGTGTGCCTGGCTGCCTTCACTGCGGCGGTCGCACCTTCGCTAAGCGCGGCCGGCATCGCCACCTTCGGCAGCGTCGCCGCGGCCGAAGCGTTCGGCGCGCGCCTACACGGCGACAACCACATCCTGGTGGCCGAGCAGGACGGCCGCGTCGTCGGCGTGATCGAACTGAAGGAAGGCCGGCACCTGGCGATGCTGTTCGTCGATCCCAGTTACCAGGGCCAAGGCATCGGCCATGCTTTGTTCGACGCGGTGCTCCCGCAGGTGCGCGAGCCGGTCCTGACCGTGCGCGCCTCACTCAATGCAGTGCCAACCTACCTGCGCTATGGCTTCGTGCTGGACGGCGACGTCGGCGAGTTCAATGGGCTGGTGTATCAGCAGATGGTGCGGGCAGCGGCCTGAAGGCATCCGCCGGCCAATGCCCGGCGGGCGTCATGCCCTGCGGCACGCCCGTCATAAGCAAACTGAATCAGCAGGCTCCCCGGCCGTTCCTACAATGGCCTGTCACCCTGCCCTTCGAGATGCTGCCGATGCGCGTCGCGCTTTCTATGTTGCTGCTGGCTTCGGCGCTGAGCGCCTGCACCCCGGCCCCGGTGTCCATCGCCAACTCCGCCGAGGTGCCCGCGCCGGCCAAGGCAATCGCCTGGCGCCAGGGCGATGTCGATGATGCCTTCGCCGAGGCCGCCGACAGCGGCAAGCCGGTGCTGCTGTACTGGGGCGCCGTCTGGTGCCCACCGTGCAACCAGCTCAAGGCGGGCCTGTTCAAGGACCCGGCCTTCATCGCGCTGACCAGCAAATTCGTTCCCGTCTACTTGGATGGCGACGAGGAAGGTGCGCAGGCCTGGGGCGAACGCTTCGGCGTACGCGGCTATCCCACCCTGATCGTGCTGGACCCACAGCGCAATGAACTGACCCGCGTGGCCGGCGGCAACGACGCGGCCGAATTGACCCGTGCGCTGACCGTCGCGGCCGGGCGCCGCAGCGCCATCGCCGCCACCCTGGCAACGGCACTGGCCACGCCGGACCGACTGGCCGCAGAAGACTGGCAGGTGCTGGGCGACTACGGCTGGGAAGTCGACGCCAACCGCCTGGCCGGCGAGCGCAGCAGCGAGGATGTGCTGCACCAGTTGTCCAAGGCCGCACCGGATGCCGCCCTGCAGCGCCGCTTCGCCCTGCTGGCCTTGGCAACGGCCGAAAAGCCCGATGCCTCGCCCACCGAAGTACGCGAGCTGCTGCAGGCGGTGCTGGCGCAGCCCGCCGAAGTCCGCCGCAACCGTGAGTTGCTGGGCTATGCAGGCGTGCAGCTGGTCAAGCAGGCCAGTGCCGGGCCGGCCACCAGCAACACGCTGGGACAGCAGCTGCTGGTGGCATTGGAGCGGGCAGACGCCGAGCGCGGCGACCGCGCCGACGACGCATTGTCGCGTGCGTTGACCGAAGTGTCGCTGGCCCGCCAGCAGCAGCCGAAGGGCGCATTGCCCGCGGCCCTGGTTGATCGGGTCAAGCAGCGCGTGGCTGCTGCCGACGCTGCCGCCACCGATGCGCATGCGCGCCAGGCCACGATCAGCAGCGCGGTCTACGCACTACGCCAGGTCGGCGACGACGCAGGCGCCGAGTCGCTGTTGCTGGCGGAACTGAAGCGCAGCGAACAGCCGTACTACTACATGCCCGAGCTGGCCGAACTGGCCGAGCAGCGCGGCGACACCGCCGGTGCGCTGGAGTGGTTGAAGCGTGCCTACGACGGTGCGCAGGGCCCGGCCACCCGCGTGCAGTGGGGCGTGCTGTACGTGGAGGGCCTGCTGAAGCTGGCGCCGGACGACGCACCACGCATCGAGCAGGCCACCGCCTCGCTGATCGCCGAACTGGAAGCGCAGCCTTCCGGTTACCACCAGCGTACCCGCCAGCGTTTCGAACGCCTGGCAGGACAGTTGAAGACGTGGAGCGGCAAGCACCAGGGCGCGGAGACGCTGGCGCGGTTGCAGCAGCGGATGCAGCAGGCGTGCGGGGAGCAGGTGGATGGCGCCTGCAAGGATTGGTTGAGTTGAGTTGATGAAAACGCCGGCGGCTGGTTCGCCTGCCGGCGCCTTTGTTGATACCGGTTGTGGCGGGGGAAGGGGCTGGCCGGGACACGCCGTAAACCCATCCTTGGGGGCTCGATGGCGCCATCCATGGCGCCGACGGTCCCGGCCAGCCCCTCCCCCCGCCACCGGACCGTTTCCTGCGAGCGCGGGCAGCACTTCAGCGCGCCGGTGAGGTTCGAAAAGCGGGTTCTGGTAGTGCCGGCCGCTGGCCGGCAACCCGACCTTGCCGGCATGCCGGCCAGCGGCCGGCACTACCATTTCGCTCGTGCTGTCCTGCAGGAAGAATCAAAGCGATGAACGCGCACGCACCTCAATCCCGCCCCTTGACCTCAACCAATGTTGAGGTGCGATAACAGTCTCCCCACGGCCAGCCCTCTGGCCTTCCCCACGGAGATTGCTTCGATGTCGTACTCGCTTCCCCCGCTCCCCTACGCCTACGACGCCCTTGAGCCGCATTTCGATGCGCGCACGATGGAGATCCACCACAGCAAGCACCACCAGGCCTACGTCAACAACCTCAACGCCGCCATCGAGCAGGCCGGCATCGCCGAGCAGCCGGTCGAGGCGCTGATCGCCAACCTCGATGCCGTGCCCGAGGCGCAGCGCGGCGCCATCCGCAACAACGGCGGCGGCCACGCCAACCACAGCCTGTTCTGGACCGTGCTCAGCACCAACGGTGGTGCACCCGATGACGAACTGGCCGCCGCCATCGACCGTGACCTCGGCGGTTTCGATGCTTTCAAGGAGGCCTTCACCAAGGCGGCGCAGACCCGCTTCGGCAGCGGCTGGGCCTGGCTGACCAGCGATCGCGATGGCCGCCTGCAGGTGGAAAGCAGCGCCAACCAGGACAGCCCGCTGATGGGTGCAGCCGTGGGCCTGTCCGGCAACACCCCGATCCTCGCACTGGATGTCTGGGAACACGCCTACTACCTGCACTACCAGAACCGTCGCCCGGACTACATCGGTGCGTTCTTCAACATCATCAACTGGGCCGAGGTCGGCCGGCGCTACCGCCAGGCCAGGGCCTCATGAGCGGCGAGACACTGCCGTACGCCGGGCCGTGGGCGGGGGTCTTCCCCTCCCCGGCCCCGGTGCCGTCGGTCGAGATGCCGCCGCGGGCCCTGCGGCGGCTGCTCGGCCACTTTCCTACCGGCGTGGCCATCGTCTGCACCCGCGATGCGCAGGGCAAACCCATCGGCCTGACCATCAATTCGTTCGTGCCGGTGTCATTGCAGCCGCCGCTGGTGCTGTGGAACCTGGCGTTGCACGCGCAGAGCCTGTCCACCTTCCAGCGCGCCACCCGCTTTGCGATCAGCGTGCTGGCGGCCGACCAGGAAGCACTGGCGCGGCGCTTTGCCGATCCGCAGGTACGCAACCGCTTCGACGGCCTGGCATTGCTGGATGATGACGAGGATGCCCCACCACGCATCGCCGGTGCGGTCGCCCACCTCACCTGTACCCGCCACGCACAGTGGCCGGTGGGTGATCATCTGCTGCTGGCTGGCCGCATCATCGAAGTGCACGAGAACGGCGGCGCGCCGCTGCTGTTCCATCGTGGCCGCTTCCAGCCCGGCCCCACCGAACTGCTGGTGGAGGTGCGCGGATGAACATCGAAGCCTTGGAATGCATGCTCGCCGCCGGCAAGGACGGCGCGCTGCTGCGCTTCGGCCTGGGCAAGGGCTGGCTGGATGCCGGCAACCCTGTGCGCGCGGCCACCCATCTGGGCCGGTGCGTGGTGCTTGATCCGCAGTACTCCGCGGCGTGGAAGCTGCTGGGCAAAGCCTGGCTGGCCAGTGGCCAGCCGCAGGCGGCGCGCGAAGCATGGCGGCGCGGCTTGAGCGTGGCCGGCAGCAAGGGCGACCAGCAGGCACGCAAGGAAATGCAGGTGTTCCTGCGTCGCCTGGACCGCGAGCAGGCGGACCTGGCGAAAGCGGGCTGAGTCGATCAGCCCGCGTTGGCCGATGCCGGTGCGGACATGATGTCCGGCATCGGCAGGCGGCGCGGCTTGCTCGGGAACGCGTGACGCAGGATGCGCCAGACCACCTGGCCGAACTGGCGCGGCAGCGAGCCGTTGTTGTAGTGCTGGCCGTAACGACGGCAGATGTCCTTCACTTCCTTGGCGATGGCCGCATAACGGTTGGCCGGCAGATCCGGGTAGAAATGGTGCTCGATCTGGTGGCTGAGGTTGCCCGACAGCACGTTGATCAGGAAGCCACCGCTGATGTTGGACGAACCGCGCAGCTGGCGCAGGTACCAATGGCCGCGCGACTCATTGCGCAGGCACTCCTTGGGGAAGGTTTCCGATTCGGCGGTGAAGTGCCCGCAGAAGATGATCACGTAGGTCCAGATGTTGCGCAGGCCGTTGGCGACCAGGTTGCCCAGCATCACGGTGAGGAAGAACGGACCAGCCAGCAGCGGGAAGAACACGTAGTCCTTCAGCACCTGGCGGGCCATCTTGCGCGCCACCGGGCGGGTCTGCAGCCACATCGCACGGCCGCTGATGCGGCCCTTCAGCCAGCGGCCAAGGCGAAGGTCCTGCGCGGCCACACCCCACTGGAACAGCAGCGCGAAGATCGGCGCGATGATCGGCTGCAGCAGGTAGAACGGCTTCCAGCGCTGTTCCGGGAAGATTCGCAGCAGGCCATAACCAATGTCATCGTCCATGCCACGCACATTGGTGTAGGTGTGGTGGCGGAAATTGTGGGTCTTGCGCCAGTTGTCGGCGGTGGCAACGATGTCCCACTCGTAGGTGTTGCCATTGAGCTTGGGGTCGCCGGTCCAGTCGAACTGGCCGTGCATGACGTTGTGGCCCAGCTCCATGTTCTCCAGGATCTTCGACAACGCCAGCAGCAGCGTGCCAGTGATCGCGGCCGGCCACAGCAGCGGCATCCAGAACAGCGGCGAGAATGCTGCCAGGAACAGCAGGCCACGGCCACCCACGCCGAACCATCGCACGGCGGCAGCCACACGGCGGATGTAGCGGGTATCGGAGGCGCCGAGGCTGCCGATCACACGGTCGCGGATCGCATCGAGTTCCTCACCGAAGGCATGCATCTCGGCGGTGCTCAGGGCACGGTCGGTAGCGCGGGTCATGGCAGGCGTCCTCAGAGATCCAGAGTCAGGTCGGTGATCGGTGCGCTCACGCAGATCCGCACCGGCTGTGCCGATTCGGACTGCAGGTCGCCGGTGCGAAGGTGGCGGGTGGCGCCACTGACGCGATCACAGGTGCAGGTGTTGCAGATGCCCATGCGGCAACCGTGCTTGGGCTTGATGCCATGCGCTTCCAGGCTTTCCAGCAGCGAGCGGCCTCGCGGCACGCTCAGCTGGCGGCCACTGCGCGCAAGCGTCAGCGACACCTCGCCTTCGCTGCTGGCATCGCGCAGTGGCGCCGGCGGGGTGAAGGCTTCGGCCTGGAAGCCAGCCACCTGGTGCGCCAGGCGTTCACGCGCAGCGGCAACGAATCCATCCGGACCGCAGACCAACACATGGCGCTGCGCCAGCGGCGTGTCATCGCCGGCCACCTGCAGATCATGGGTATCGATGCGCGCGGCCGGCGCCTCACCCTCGCGGGTGGTCAGCAGATGCACGCGCAGGTTCGGATGTGCCGCGGCCAGCGCCTGCAGTTCATCACGGAACTGCAGATGGGCGGCGGTGCGCTCCCAATAGAACAGGTCCACCGGTGCTGCCAGCGGGCGCTGGCAGGCGTCGCGCAACAGGCTGCGCATCGGCGTGATGCCACTGCCGGCAGCCAGCAGCAGCACCGGCGCCGCGGCCGGCATATGGAACTCGCCGAAGGCGGCATCGAGGCGGAACAGTTCGCCCGGCTGTGCATGGTTGACCAGATGCTGGCTGACCCGGCCGCCATCGATCGCCTTGACGGTGATCGCCAGCTCGCGCCGACCCAGTGCGGTAGGGCTGTAGCTGCGCTGCCACAGGCGCCCCTCAATCTCGACGCCCAGGGTGACGTGCTGGCCGGCGCGCATGCCGGCCCAGTGCCGGTTGGTGCGCAGGACCAGGGTCGCCGCGCCCTCGCCGGCCGGCTCGCGCCGGACCAGTCGGGCCACCGGCTCGCGCAGGGTCCACAGGGGATTGAGCTGGCCCGCCCAGAAATCGAACAGCGACGGCGAGACCCAGCGGTACGGAGAGAACAGGGACGGACGGACGACAGCGCTCATGGGCGCACTATACGGGCGCACATACACCTGTGTATACATGTGTATATTGAACCGGATTGGGTATGATTCAGCCTCGCCCCACCGGAACCCCCATGGCCGCCGCCACCGCCTTGTCGACGCCTGAAGATGCCAACAGCCCGGCCCGCCGTACGGTGAGCCGCGAGGATCTGCTGGCCGCCGCCCTGAAGCTGATCGGGCCACACCGCAGCCTGTCCACGCTCAGCCTGCGCGAAGTGGCACGTGAGGCCGGCATTGCGCCGAACAGCTTCTACCGGCAGTTCCGCGACATGGACGAACTGGCCGTGGCGCTGATCGACGCCGCCGGCCGCTCGCTGCGCACCATCATCGGCGAGGCCCGCCAGCGCGCCACGTCTACCGCCACCAGCGTGGTGCGCGTTTCCGTGGAGACCTTCATGGAACAGCTGCGCGCCGACGACAAGCTGCTGCACGTGCTGCTGCGTGAAGGCGCGGTCGGCTCGGACGACTTCAAGCATGCGGTCGAACGCGAACTGCACTATTTCGAAGAAGAGCTGCAGCACGACCTGGTGCGCCTGGCTGCACTGGACGGCGCCGTGCTGCATGCCCCCGAGCTGGTGGCCAAGGCCATCACCCGGCTGGTGTTCGCGATGGGTGCCACCGCCATGGACCTGCCGCCGGAGAAGGATCCGGAACTGGTCGAACAGATCTCCACGATGATCCGCATGATCATCGTCGGCGCCCGGACCCCCGCCGCATTCCGCCGCGGCTGACGATCCGACCGCGCCTACACGGCAACTCCATCCTATGGACATGACCACCGGCAGGGTTGCGGTCGTTTTATGTAATGTTATAACACATGCATGATCTGACTCGACTGGTACCCAAAGCGTAATTGCCTCAGCCTCGTTATATAGCACTTGCTATATTAATAAGCCGCTGCTTTCATATGCGTCAGCCAGGTCGCCCTCGCCGCCTTTCTTCTCCCAAGGACGACGCCCTCATGCCCGTTGCCACGCCCCTCTTCCATCGGCTGCCCCTGGCCGCCGCCATTGCCCTGACCGTGCCGCTGCCTGCACTGGCCGCCACCTCGAAGCCCACCGAGCTGGACCGCGTGCAGGTCAAGGTCAGCACCGCCACCCGCAGCGAACGCCTGCTATCCGATGTCCCGATCCGCACCGAAGTGCTGCGCAAGGAAGACATCGCGCTGCGCGCGGCCACCGACTTCTCGCGCGCCGCCGAGCTGATCAACGGCCTGCGCGTGGAAAGCAACTGCCAGAACTGCAACACCAGCGAAGTGCAGCTGCTGGGCCTGCCCGGTGCCTACAACCAGCTGTTGTTCGATGGCATCCCGCTGTTGTCCACGCTGGGCAGCGTGTACGGCCTGGAACAGATCCCGGCCGGGTTCGTCGACCGCATCGAAGTGGTCAAGGGCGGCGGCTCGGCGCTGTACGGCCCGGGTGCGGTGGCCGGCGTGATCAACCTGATTCGGCCGCTGCCGGCGCGCAGCGGCGGCCATGTGCAGGCCGGCGTGGATGTCCTGAAGGGCACACCGCAGAAGAATGCCGACGTGCGCCTGGACCTGGTGGCGAAAGATGCCGACGCCGGGCTTTCAGTGATTGCCCAGCGCAACTGGAACAGCGGCATCGACTACAACGGTGACGGCTACACCGAGATCACCCGCAAGAACCTCAAGGTCGGCGGGCTGCAGGCCTGGTACGCGCCCACGCCGGGCACGCGGCTGCGCCTGGACCTGCAGGTGACCGATGAAACCCGGCGTGGCGGCAATCGACTGGATCAGCCCGAATACCTGGCCAACATCGCCGAATCGCTGGATACGAAATACCGGCGCGGCAGCGTGTCGTGGGATCAGGAAATCAATGCCGACGTCGATTTCCGCCTGGCCTACGCCTTCGCCGACATCGACCGCGACAGTTTCTACGGCGGTCTTGGCGACGTGGTTACCGATCCGTCTGCACCCGGCTATGACCCGTCGCAGCTGGATCCCAACGTGGCCGGCAGCGCGGCCTCGCGTTCGTGGCGCCAATACGGCCGCACCCACAACCCGCTGCACTATATCGACAGCCAGTTGAACTGGCGGCTGGGCGCGCACGCGCTGGCCTTCGGCGTGCAGTACAAGCACGAGGCGCTGCGCGACGGCAACCGCACCGGTGACGGGCAGCGCCTGGCGGTGCTGGAAGATGCAACCTTCCACAACCTGGGCGCCTTCATCCAGGACGAATGGAGCCTGCGTGACAACGTCGACCTGGTACTGGGCGCACGCGTGGACAAGAGCTCGGAACTGGACAGCGCGGTGTTCTCGCCGCGCATCGCCCTGGCCTGGCAGGCCACGCCCAACCTGAAATGGCGCGCCGGCATCGCCACCGGCTTCCGTGCGCCGGAGATCTTCGTCGAGGACGTGCACGTCGATACGCTGGGTGGCGAGCAGGTGCGCGTGCGCAACACCGATGGCCTGAAGGAAGAGCGCGCGTTGACCACCCTGTTCGGCTTCGACTGGCGCTCGGACCCGGCCAATCCAGTGTGGAGCTGGGATGCTACCGCCTCCTATGCACGCATCCGCGACACCTTCGCGCTGGGCGAGATCCAGCGCGGCGATGACGGACAACTGAGCCAGCTGCGCTACAACGCTTCCGGCTCCAACGTGCTGGGCGCGGAAACCAACCTCGGCTGGCAACCCTCGCCGCAGTGGCGCCTGACCGCCGGTGCCTCGTGGTACCGCTCGCGCTTCCGCGAACCGCAGCGCATCTTCGACGACACCGGCGACGGTGGCGACACCATCATCGAAAGCCGCGACTACCTGAAGACCCCGCGCTGGACCGGCCTGGCGCAGCTCAGCTGGATGCCCGCCGAGCCGTGGGAAACCTTCGTCGCGCTGCGCCATACCGGGCCGATGTCGGTGCTGAACAACCGGTTGGGCGAGCTGCACCGTACGCGTTCCTTCCTGGTCACCGATCTTGGTGCTCGCTGGCACCGCCATCTGGGCGCGCAGGCGCAGCAGGAAGTGTCGGTGGCCGCGGGTGTCAAGAACGTGTTCGATCAGCGCCAGAAAGATCTGGAAGTGGGCGCGCTGCGTGACAGCGACTATGTCTACGGGCCGCGCTTCGCGCGTTCGTGGTACGTCAACCTGCGCTATGCGTTCTGAAGCTCTGCGAGCGTTGTTGCTGGCCTGTGCCGTGCTGCTGGCTGCACCGGCGATGGCTGCGGACCTGCACGCGCAGGTCTCGGCCTCGCTGATGCGGCCGGAACAGCGCTCGCTGCGACCGATGCAATGGACACAGCCGCCGAAACTGGTGGCGCTGTACTTCGGTGCCGACTGGTGCGCACCGTGCCATGCGTTCGTACCCACGCTGCGCAGCGTACGCGACATGTTGCGCGAGGCCGGGGCCGATACCGAAGTGGTCTACATCAGCCTGGATGAGAGCGAGGCCGCGCTTCGCCGCTACATGCACGCGCAGGACATGCCGTGGCCGGTGCTTGACCCGCGCCGCGCTGCGCGCATGCCGGCCCTGCAGGCATTGGCCGGGCTGGCACCGCCGAATCTGATACTGATCGATGCCGACGGCACAGTGCTGGCCAATGGCTGGCAAGGCCGGCGTTACCAAGGCCTGCAGCCGGTGTTGAAGGAATGGACGAAACGGGCGTGCGCGCAGGTACAGGCCCGCTGCCCGCCTGACCTGTAGCGTCGAGCCATGCTCGACGCATTCCATCACCGTGCGAACGGCAGCCGAGCATGGCTCGGCTCTACAAAAACCGGATCGCGCGAACGGCCGCCGGGCATGGCCCGGTGCTACCGATACGGCGCCTCGCCCTCGGCCTTGCGCACGAACGCCTCGAACAGCGCCAGCGTCTGCTCGCTCACATGGTGCTCGATACCCTCCGCATCACGCCGTGCCGTATCAGGGTCCACGCCCAGCGCCAGCAGGAAACGCTCCACGGTCTGGTGCCGCTGGCGGCTGGCATGGGCCAGCGCCTCGCCTTCCGGGGTCAGGAACACGCCGCGGTACGGTCGCTGCACCACCCAGCCATCGCGGGCCAGGCGCCGCAGCATCTTCGCCACGGTGGGCTGGGCCACGCCCAGGCGGGTGGCGATGTCGACCTGGCGGGCCTCGCCGCCGTCGGCCAGCAGGTCCGAGATCAGCTCGACATAGTCCTCCACCAGCTCCATCCGGTGCGCTTCGCGCACTTGCCGGAAGCTCTCGACCTGGCGCTCAGCCTCGATCAAGGGGGTGCTTTTCAGCGATGTCGAATCGTCGGTCTTGCCCACGCCTGCGCCTGTCCTTCCGGTCTACTCCGGGTTTGAAACTGAATTCTGGACCAGTAACGCGATAAAGACGATTGTTTCACATTGCTAATGACTATAGCAGGAGCTATATTCGGACCCATGAACACCCTGGCGCCCCACGACCCTTCGGCCTCCACCTCGGCCAGCCTGGGCGCACTCAATGCCTCGGTGGCGGTGCCCGACAAGGGTCACTGGTGGTTCCGCCTGCTGGCCTTCCTCGGCCCGGGTTACATGATCTCGGTCGGCTACATGGACCCGGGCAACTGGGCCACCGACCTCGCCGGCGGTTCGCGCTTCGGCTACCTGCTGCTGTCGGTCATCCTCATCTCCAACCTGATGGCGGTGATCCTGCAGGCGCTGTCGGCGCGGCTCGGCATCGCCACCGGCATGGACCTGGCGCAGGCCTGCCGCGCGCGCTACCCCAAGCCGGTGAACCTGGCGCTGTGGGCGCTGTGCGAGGCGGCGATCATCGCCTGCGACCTGGCCGAGGTGATCGGCACCGCGATCGCGCTGAAGCTGCTGTTCGACCTGCCACTGCTCTGGGGCGCGGTGTTCACTGCGCTGGATACGCTGCTGGTTCTGCTGCTGATGAACCGCGGCTTCCGTGCGCTGGAGGCCTTCGTGATCGCGCTGCTGATGGTGATCTTCGGCTGCTTCATGGTGCAGATCGCGCTGGCCGCACCGCCGGTGATGGACGTGCTGGGCGGATTCATTCCGCGCGCGCAGGTAGTGACTGATCCGCACGCGCTGTACATCGCCATCGGCATCATCGGCGCCACGGTGATGCCGCATAACCTGTACCTGCATTCTTCCATCGTGCAGACCCGCGCCTATCCGCGCACCGACGAGGGCCGTCGCAGCGCGCTGCGCTGGGCGGTGACCGACAGCACCCTCGCGCTGACGCTGGCACTGTTCATCAACGCCAGCATCCTGATCCTGGCGGCGGCGGTGTTCCATGCCAATGGCCGTTTCGATGTGGAAGACATCGAGCAGGCCCACCAGCTGCTGGCGCCGATGCTGGGCGTGGGCGCGGCGGCGACACTGTTTGCGATTGCCCTGCTGGCCTCGGGCCTGAATTCGACAGTGACCGCCACGCTGGCCGGCCAGATCGTGATGGAAGGCTTCCTGCACCTGCGCCTGCCGCCGTGGCTGCGTCGGCTGATCACGCGCGCACTGGCGATCATTCCAGTGGTGGTGGTGATCATGCTGTTCGGCGACCAGGGCGCGGTGAAGCTGCTGGTGCTGAGCCAGGTGGTGCTGTCGATGCAGCTGCCGTTCGCGATCATCCCCCTGGTGCGGATCGTGACCGACAAAGTGACGATGGGGACGCTGGTGGCACCGCGCTGGCTCGGCGCGATCGCCTGGGTGATCGCGCTGGTGATCGTGGTGCTGAACGTGAAGCTGCTGGTGGATACCTTCAGCGGAGCCTGACGCCAAAGCACGGACCCTGCCCCGGTAGATCCACGCCACGCGTGGATGCCCTTGTAGAGTCGAGCCATGCTCGACTCATCGCTCACCGCGCGAACGGCAGCCGAGCATGGGCTCGGCTCTACAAATGCAGCGCGATCGCGGCCTCGATCTGCTGCGGCGACTGGAACCCGGCCAGGCGCGTGCGTTCGTTACCATCACGGAACAGGGACAGCGTCGGCGTCTGCCGCAGTCCCAGCTCCCTGAAGAACGCCTCACCCAGCACCTCCAGCTGCACGCGCAGCAGGGTCGTGCCCTGCCCCGCCACGCTGTTGGCCACGCGATGCAACGACATCTCCAGCATCCGGCAGCCCGGGCACTGGTCCTTGTGGAAATCCACCAGCACCCGCGGGTGCTCGGCCAGCAGCTGCTGGAACTGCTCAGGCGTGGTGGCGTCGATGATCTGCATCGGTGTTGCTCCAGTAGTGGGCCAGGACCGTATCGGTCCAGGCGTCGATGGCTGCGGCGTGACGCTCGCCATGCGGCATCTGCTCGATCTCGAGCGGCGGATAGTCGCTGCGGAAATAGCCGATCAGCCGGTGCACGGCGCCGCAGTAGTACTCCTGCCCCCACTGCGTTTCGCCGGTGCCGAACACCGCCAGCTGCCGTGGCCGCTCGCCGCGCTCGGCGATGCCGGCCACCCATGCCTTCATCTCCGCTGGCGTGCGGCCGGCGTTGTCGGTCCAGCAGCCCAGCAGCACCAGGTCGGCCTCGTTGGCCGCCAATGAGGGGGCCTGACGCAGGTCGTCGGCCTCCTGCCAGTGCACCACATGGCCGGCAGCGCGGCAGCGCTCGGCGATCTGCCGGCCGAGTTCGCGGGTATTACCGCTCAACGAGGCGACCACCACCAGGATGCTCAGCGCGGCGCCTGGCTCACAGGTCGTCGAAGCCGTTGTCGACGTTGGTCTTCTTGTAACTTGCATTGCGCATCTCGAAGAAGTCGGTCTTGGTCTCGGTGAAGTTGTCGGCGTAGGCCTTGATCCACGGCATCACGTTGTCAGTGGTGTCGCTGTACAGGCGCTCGATGCCGAGCATGCCGGCCATCTTGTTGGCCCGGTACTTCACGTAGCGCGTCATCTCGTCCACGTCGATGCCATCGATGCCATCCAGCACCTCCGACGACCACTGCGTCTCAAGCTCGATGGCATGTTCGAATGACTGGTGCACATAGGCGGTCAACTCATTGGTCTGCAGCTCGGGGTTTTCGCCGATGATGGCGCGGATCAGCTCGCTGATGAACTTGGTATGGGCCAGCTCGTCGCGATTGATGAAGCTGATGATCTTGCCGGTGCCGTTCATGCGGTTCTGCCGCACCATGTTGTAGAAGTACGCGAACCCGGAATAGAAATTGATGCCCTCCAGGATCGAGGACTGGATCAGCGACTTGAGCAGGGTCTCGGCGGTCTTCTCGCGCATGAAATCGTCATACGCGCCCATGATCGGGGCATTGCGCTTGATGATGGTCGGGTGGGTGCGAGCGATCTCGAAGATGCGGTTCTGGTTCGGCAGGTCGGTGATCGAGGCCAGCACGTAGCTGTAGCTCTCGTTGTGGATCACTTCCTGCTGGCCGATGATGGCTGCGTTGGCATGCGCGGCCGGGTCGGTGATGTACTCGGCCACGTTGTAGATGAAGCGCGTCTGCGGTGAATCCAGCGTGGCCAGCAGGCCGATGATCGAATCGTAGGCGTTCTTTTCGCGCCCTGACAGCTCGCCGTACTGGCGCGCATCCAGCTTCATGTCCACTTCGTCGGGAATCCAGAAGTTGGTCGACAGCTCCTTGTAGGCCCGATAGAACGACGGGTACGGGATATCGTTCCAGTTGAGGATGCCGCTGGTCTGGCCGTTGATGATGCCGGTGCTGCGGTTGGGGTGGCGTGGTTCGAGGATCTTGATGCGGTCGAGGGGAGTTGCCATGGTCGTTTACCTTCGTATTACGTGCATTGCGGATGTAGCGCCGAGCCCATGCTCGGCTGCTCTTCGCGTCTGAGCCGAGCGCGGGCTCGGCTCTACAAGAGGCGCAGCGATCAGCTGGAGCACCACTCGCATTCGCTGATGTCGATGTCGTTGGAGCGCACGTAGTAGGTGGTCTTCAGGCCCTCGCGCCAGGCGCTCAGGTGCAGCTCCAGCAACGTGCTGGCGCGGATGGTGCTGGGCACGTACAGGTTGAAGCTGATCGACTGGTCGACATGGCGCTGGCGGCGGGCGTTCTGGCGCACGCTGGCGAACTGGTCGACCTTGTAGGCACCCTTCTCGTAGTACGGCCAGGTTTCCAGCGACAGGCCCGGGGCCGCCACCGGCCGCCGGAAGTCCTTCTTTTCCTCGTAGTAGAACGCGCTGTAGATCGGGTCGATCGACGCGGTGGAACCGGCAATCTGCGCGGTGCTCATGTTCGGCGCGACGGCCAGCAGCCAGCCGTTACGCAGGCCGTGCGTGGCGACCTCGCGGGCCAGGCTGTCCCATGCGGCGCCAGTGTAGTCGCGGTCACGGAAGTAACGCCCGTGGTGCCAATCGCTGCCGGTGAACATCGGATAGCTGCCCTTCTCCTTCGCCAGCTGCGCGCTGGCCTGGATGGTCAGGAAGTTGATGCGCTCGTAGAGACGGTCGGCCAAATCCTCGGCATCCGGTGACTCCCACTGGATCGCCTGCTGCGCCAGCAGGTGGTGCCAACCGAACGTGCCCAGGCCGATGGCGCGGTACTTGCGGTTGGTGATCGTGGCCTGCGGCACCGGCAACGCATTGAGGTCGATCACGTTGTCGAGCATGCGCACCTGGATCGGGATCAGGCGCTCCAGCACATCGGTGGCCAGCAGGTCATCCGGCGCACTGATTGCCCGGCCGAGGTTGATCGAAGACAGGTTGCAGACCACGAAGTCACCGGCGCGGCGCGTGGTGACGATCTGGTCGCCGCTGACGATCTCCTGGATCATCCGCGTCGGGCTCATGTTCTGCAGGATCTCGGTGCACAGGTTGCTGGAATAGATCATGCCCGCGTGCTTGTTCGGGTTCCGGCGGTTGACCTCGTCGCGGTAGAACAGGAACGGATTTCCGGTCTCCAGCTGGCTGAGCATGATCCGCTTGAACAGATCGATCGCCTTCACCGTGCGGCGGCTGATGCGCTCGTCGGCCACCAGTTCGGCATAGCGGTCGCGGAAGCTGCCCGCGCCGCGCGTCTCATCGTAGAAGTCCTGCAGGTACCAGCCCTTGGCCTGCTTCACCTCGTGCGGGTCGAACAGGTACCAGTCGGCGCGGCGCTCGACCGCTTCCATGAACAGGTCGGGCACGCACACCGAGGTGAACACATCGTGCGCGCGCAGGCGCTGGTCGCCGTTGTTCAGGCGCAGATCCAGGAAGGCCTCGATATCGCGGTGCCAGATGTCCAGGTACACCGCCACCGCGCCCTTGCGCTGGCCAAGCTGGTCGACCGACACCGCGGTGTTGTTGAGCTGCTTGATCCACGGCACCACGCCGCCGGAGGAATTGGCCACGCCCCGTATCGGCGCGCCGCTGCTGCGCACATAGCCCAGGTAGGCGCCGACGCCGCCACCGTGCTTGGACACGCGGGCGATATCGGTGTTGGAGTCATAGATGCCCTGCAGGCTGTCGTCCACCGTGTCGATGAAGCAGCTGGACAGCTGCCCACCCACCTTGCCGGCATTGGCCAGGGTCGGTGTGGCGACGGTCATGTACAGGTTGGACAGCGCCCAGTACGCCTCGCCGACCAGCTGCATGCGGCGTTCGCGCGGCTTTTCCTCCTGCATCAGGTACAGCGCGATGGTCAGCCAGCGCTCCTGCGGCAGTTCGTAGACCTCGCGGCTGCGATCGCTGGCCAGGTAGCGCGTGGCCAGCAGGTACAGGCCGTTGTACGCGAACAGGCGGTCGCGCTCCGGGTCGATCATCTCGCCGGCCTGCTGCAGCTCTTCCTTCGAATAGCAGCGCAGGATGTCGTTGCTGTAGATGCCGCGGTCAGCCAGGCTTTCCTGCAGGCCCACATACGAACCGTACTTCAAGCCGACGTCGTAGAAGCGGTTGCGGCTGGCGCGCTTGTACAGGCGACGCAGGTAGATGCGCGCGGCAAACTGTTCCCACTCGGGTGCAACCAGGTCCACCCGCGATTCGGCCTCACGGATCAGCAGATCGACCAGGTCGTCGGCGCTGATGCTCGGTTTGCGCTCGACCATCGCCTGCACCACGCGGCGATAGTCGCTCACGTCCAGCTGCGGGAACTCGGCATGCACGGCGTCGATGCTGCGCTGCAGGCGCTCGGCCTCGAACGGCAGGCGGCGGTTGCCGGCCTCCTTGGTGATCCAGGTCGGCACGCGCTCGCCACCGGCGCGCAAGGCGTCGCCGGCGCCGGCCAGATCGGCCACGCGGAAGGTACTGTCGGTCATGGTGGTGGAACTCCAGGCTCGCACGCGCTTTGGCGGTCGATGCCATGGCGGCCCTGAACGCGATACCGGCGCACGGGGCGAACGGGTGGATTGCCAGGGCACGGGAACGTAGGTCGTCGGCATCTGCCTGCGCCTGCGGCCGGTATCCGGGCCGTGGGGGCGACCTGCGTCCGCACGATGGCGGCCGCGTCGACACGGCAAGCCATCAGGGGCGGGCCGCGGGACGTTTGCTGCATGTCCGGCGGCGGCGGCTGACCGGGAGTGACGGCCACAACATAGTGGGGATATCCCGAACCGTCAACACAAGATGCGGTAATCAGCACATGTCGCGACGATCAGTCGCAGGATGCCGTGTTGCAGCTGCGGCGCCTTGTCGACAGCCCCTGCGGCCCCAGTTCGGTACAACATCAACTTTCCCCGGAATACCACCCATGCGCGCTGCCCAGTACTCCTCCTTCGGCAACCCGGCCGACGTCCTAGCCACTGCCGATGCCGCCCTGCCCGAGCCCGGCCCCGGCGAGGTGCGCATCCGCACTGTGCTGGCCTCGATCCACAATCACGACCTGCTGACCGTGCGCGGGCTGTATGGCTACAAGCCGACGCTGCCGGCGATTGGCGGCAGCGAAGCATTGGGCGTGGTCGACGCACTGGGCGACGGCGTCGACGGCCTGCAGATCGGCCAACGCGTCGCCGCCGCATCGGTGCACGGTACCTGGGCCGAAGCGTTCATTGCACCGGAACGCATGGTGATTCCGATGCCGGAGGCGATTCCGGACGAGATGGCCGCACAGTTGATCGCGATGCCGCTGAGCGCGCTGATGCTGCTGGAATTCCTGCACGTCGAGCCGGGCCAGTGGATCGTGCAGAACACCGCCAACGGCGCGGTCGGCAAGTCGCTGGCGATGTTGGCGAAGGCGCGTGGCGTGCATGTGGCCAACCTGGTGCGCAATGCCGATGCGGTCGCGCAGTTGCGGGCGCTGGGCGTCGATCATGTGTTCGACACCTCGGTGGATGGTTGGAAGGATCGTGTGCGTGAAGCGACCGGCGAAGCACAGGCCGCGGCCGCGGTGGATTCCATCGGCGGTGATGCCAGCGGTGACCTGGTCGACCTGCTCGTCCACCACGGCACGCTGGTGTCGTTCGGGGTGATGAGCGGCGAACCGATGCGCATCCCGGCCGGCGGCCTGATCTACAAGGAGGCCACGGTGAAGGGTTTCTGGGGCAGCAAGGTCAGCCAGGCGATGGCCGTGGAGGACAAGCGCCGGCTGGTGGGTGAGCTGCTGAAGCGTGCGGCCAGCGGCGAACTGACCTTGCCGGTGGAACAGATCTTCGCACTGGACGATATCACCCAGGCAGCGAAGGCCGGTGCGGGTTCGGGTCGTAACGGCAAGGTGCTGCTGCGGCCGTGATCGTCTGACATTGCGTTCTGTAGAGCCGAGCCATGCTCGGCTGCTTTCCGGCCAGTGTGTGGAGCCGAGCGTAGGCTCGGCTCTACAGGGGCGTGCGGACCAACAGTCCGCACCCACCAAAGGTCGGTCCGCACCCACCGAGTGGGTCTGCTCCAACGGAGGCACCGACTTTCGTTAAGAACCTGTGATGTATAACTGAATGCGCTTTCGTCATTGGAAGGTGCACGTGCCTGCGTGCGGTACTGACGGCTCCTCCCCCGTTCGGCGTTGTCGCTTCCATGTACCGCACCACCCTGAACCTGCTTGCCGGCGCGATCGCGCTGGGCCTCACCGCCGGCGCTGCCGGCGCCGCTGAATCCGCCGACACCGGCAAGGACAGCACCACCCTCGGCACCGTGCTGGTGACCGGTTCCAACATCAAGCGCAGCGATACCGCCGGGCCCAACCCGG
Organism: Stenotrophomonas sp. CASM101; assembly: GCF_049384845.1. Classification (NCBI taxonomy): domain Bacteria; kingdom Pseudomonadati; phylum Pseudomonadota; class Gammaproteobacteria; order Lysobacterales; family Lysobacteraceae; genus Stenotrophomonas; species Stenotrophomonas sp. CASM101. Next base: position 454,870 of record NZ_JBMRFR010000002.1, read on the forward strand.
TGCAGATCGTCAGCCGCGAACAGATCGAGCAGACCGGCCGCTCCACCCTCACCGACGTGCTGCGCAACCTGTCGGCCAATGCCGGCAACAGCTTCGACGAGCAGTACACCGGCAGCTTCGCCGCCGGCTCGGCCTCGATCGGCCTGCGTGGCCTGTCGCCGAAGAACACACTGGTGCTGGTCAACGGCTACCGCGTGTCCAACTTCGGCTTCGCGCTCAATACCCAGGACACCTTCGTCGACCTCAACGCGCTGCCGATCAGCGCGGTCGAACGCATCGAAGTGCTGAAGGACGGCGCCTCGGCGGTGTATGGCTCCGACGCCATCGCCGGTGTCATCAACATCATCCTGCGCAGGAACTTCCAGGGCTTGGAAGTGGGCGGCGGCTTCGGTACCGCCACACAGGGCGGCCTGGACGAACGCAAGGCCAACCTGCTGGCCGGCTTCGGCGACCTGGAGCAGCAGGGCTGGAACGTGCTGTTCGGGCTGGACCTGCTCAAGCGTGATCGCCTCGACGCCGACCAGCGCGCCTATACCCGCAGCGGCGATTTCCGCGACAAGCCCGGCGGACGCCTGGCCGGCTGGTCCACCGCCGGTGGCAATTGGCTGTCCAACCCGCGCGCGCCGCAACCGTTCGCCAACTGCCCGGATGGCAGTCAGCTGCGTCCCTACAGCGATTCCGGCAGCACCCTGCCCGGCCAGGCCTGCGCCTTCAACGCGCAGCCGTTCAAGACCCTGCAGCCCGGCGCCGAGCGCCTGCAGGCGTCGTTGAGCGCGACCTACCGCTTCAATGACAGTGTCGAAGCGTTCGCCGACGTGCTGTACAGCCACAACAAAGCCGACCAGATCTTCAGTGCGCCGCTGACCGTTGGCCCTGGCCTGCGTGCCTACAACCCGGCCAGCGGCACGCTGATCGACGTGCCGGCGGTGCTGCCGGTCGGCCATCCCAACAACCCGGGCAGCACGCCACTGCCGTTCGAGTACACCTTCTTCGACCTCGGCCCGCGCCTGAAGGACAACACCCAGGTGTTCTACCGTGCCCTGGCGGGCGTGCGCGGCAGCGGCGAACGCTGGGACTGGGAAGTGGCAGCGCTGACCTCGCAGAGTGCACAGCGCGAGTACGTCGACAACTTCGTCAATCGCTATGCGTTCGAGCAGATCCTGCGCGATGGCAGCTACAACTTCCTCAACCCGTCCAGCACGCCGGGCGCGCTGGATGCACTGCGCCTGCAGACCAAGCGTCCGGGCTGGTACAAGCTGCACGCGTTGAACGTGAAGGCCTCGACCTCGCTGTGGGAGATGCCCGCCGGTACGGTCGGCTTTGCCTGGGGTGCGGAGTTCCGCAAGGAATCGCTGGATGCGCGCACCAGCGCGCAGGTGCTGTCGGGCACCGAACTGCGCCCGGCCATCAACGTGGTCAACGGCGAGCGCCAGGTCAGTGCCGCCTATGCCGAACTGAGCGTGCCACTGCACCGCACGTTGGAGCTGCAGGTGGCCGGCCGCGGCGATCACTACGATGACTTCGGCAAGGCGTTCTCGCCGAAGGTGGCGCTGCGCTGGCAGCCGTTGGACAGCCTGCTGCTGCGTGGCTCGTTCTCGCGCGGGTTCCGCGCGCCCTCGTTGCCGGAGATCGCGCCGGGCCAGACCGTCAGCTACGGCTCGGTGATCGATCCGCTGGATCCGCTGCAACCGGGCGGCAGCCGTGGCGTGACCAACATCCGCACCGGCAACCCGGATCTGAAGGCGGAGCGCTCGCGCAACTTCAACCTGGGTGCGGTGTGGTCGCCGGATGGCGATACCAGCATCGGCCTGGACTGGTACCGCATCGAGCAGGACAACCTGGTCAAGCCGGACAGCGCGCAGTTCATCGTCGACAACCCGACCCTGTTCCCGGGCCGCGTGCAACGTGATGCGCAGGGACGCATCCAGTTCATCACCAACCAGTACGCCAACCAAGGGGAGTTGACCACTTCGGGGCTGGATCTGGACGCCAGCCGCACCTTCCGTACCGACGGCTGGGGCAACTTCACCGTGGCCGGCAGCTGGACCCACCTGCTCAGCTTCAAGCAGCCGCTGGTGGCTGGGCAGGCACCGTATGACGGCGCCGGCAACAACCGCCACGGCGCGCTGCCGCGTACCCGCGGCACCACCTCGTTGAACTGGGCGGTGGGCGACTGGAGCAGTACGCTGAGCCTGCAGTACGTGAGTGGCTACGACCAGCGTGTGGCGACGGCAACCAGCAACCCGGGTCTGCGCGACCGCATCAAGCCGTATCACCAGCTGGACCTGTACGTAGCGTACGAAGGTATTGCCAACACCACGCTGTCGCTGTCGGTGCTGAACCTGACCGACAAGGACCCGCCGTTCGACCCCGCCGGTGGCTCCAACGGTTTCGACATCAGCCAGTACAACCTGCGCGGACAGTTCGTCTCGCTGGGTGCTCGTTACAGGTTCTGATTGCCACTGTAGAGCCGAGCCATGCTCGGCTGCTCTTCCGACACCGAGGAGCCGAGCGCGGGCTCGGCTCTACAGGGGGTGCGGATCAACGGTCCGCACCCACCGCATCACCGGCTCAGGTGCAGGAACTGCAGGTGCCGTTCGTACTGGCTGATGATGTCGTTGATGATCTGCTTGCGGCTGTAGCCCACCAGGTCGTAGTCCTGGCTGCCTTCGAACAGGTGCACCTCGGCGCGGTAGTAACGCTGGTTGCGCAACTGCTGCGCGGCGAACGACGGGGTCAGGTAGCCGCTCAGGATCACCCGGTACAGGAAGTCCTGCTGCTCGCCGTGGTTCACCGTCAGCTCCATGTCGCCGGCCTCGAAGCGGGTGGATACATCCCAACCCTGCCCGCGCAGCTGCTCGGCCACCGCCTCCATCGCCGGCTTCACCGTGTCATCCATGAAGCGGTAGACCTGGTCGCGCACCGGGAAGTGCATGGCCTGGCTCAGGCGCTGGCGCCAGCCCTGATGATGGCGATCATCGCCGATCAGCGGCGATGGCCGGTACTGCAGCGCGCGCTTGCGGTGCGATTCGTCACTGAAGGCGCGGGTCAGCCCCCACATCATCAACAACAGGATCGCCGAGAACGGCAACGACGCCAGCACCACCGCCGATTTCAGTGCGTCGATACTGCCGGCCAGCAACAGGCCCGCGGTCAGCACCGCGATCACCGTGCCCCAGAACACCCGCAGCCAACGCGGACCATCATCCTCGGGTGCGCCGCCATGCGAGGACAGCGTGGACAACACCACCGCGCCCGAGTCGGCCGAGGTCACGAAGAAGATGAAGCTGACCAGCACTGTCACCGTGATCACCGCGCGGCTCCAGGGGTAGCCGTCCAGCAGCGCATACAGCACGGTCGGTGGATCATCCACCGCCAGCTGCGCCAACTGTTGCTGGCCGTGGTGCAGCACCTGGTCCAGCGCGCTGTTGCCGAAGATCGACAACCACGCCAGGGTGAAGCCGAGCGGGATCAGCAGCACCCCGAACACGAATTCGCGGATGGTGCGGCCACGTGAGATGCGCGCGATGAACAGGCCGACGAACGGTGCCCAGCCGATCCACCAGGCCCAGTAGAACACCGTCCAGCCGCCCAGCCATTCCGGTCGGCCGCCATAGGCGTACACATCGAAACTCTTGCCGACCACGCTGCCCAGGTAGTCGCCCAGGTTCTGCATCAGCGTGCTGAACAGGTACTGCGTCGGCCCGGCGAACAGCATGAACAGCACCAGCGCGATCGCCAGCAGCATGTTGATGTTGGCCATCCAGCGCACGCCCTTCTCGACGCCGGACACGGCCACGGCCACGGCCGCGCCCATCATGCTGACCACCAGGATGATCTGCACCAGGTTGGAGTGCGGAATGTCGAACAGGTGCGAGAGGCCGGCATTGAGGTGCAGCACACCGAAGCCCATGTCGGCACCGATGCCGAATACGGTGGCGACGATGCCCAGCGCATCCACGGTGTAGCCGATCGGGCCATTGATGCGCTTGCCGATCAGCGGGTACAGCGCCGAGCGCAGCGCCAGTGGCAGGTTGTGGCGATAGGCGAAGTAGGCCATCGCCATCGCCGCCAGCGCGAACACGCCCCAGCCGTGCAGGCCCCAGTGCAGGAACAGCAGCTGCATGGCCTGGCGCGCGCCAGCCTCGCCTGCGGCCGGATCGCCCTGCGGCGGCTGCAGGTAGTGGGTCAGCGGTTCGGATACGCAGAAGAAGAACAGGGTGATGCTGATGCCTGCAGCGAACAGCATGCCGGCCCAGGAGAGGTAACTGAACTCCGGTTCGTCATGGTCGGCACCGAGCTTGATGCCACCGTACTTGGACAGCGCCACGCCGACCACGAACACCAGGTACAGGGTCATGGCCAGCAGGTAGTACCAGCCGACGTTGAGTGCGGCCCAGTCCTGCGCCTTCAGCAGCAGGCGGCCTGCGCCCAGCGGGAACAGGCTGACGAACAGCGCGAACGCCACGACAACGATCGCCGCGAAGGCGAACACAGGCCGAAGGGTGCGCACCGGGGATTGTTGCGGCTCCAGTACATCCATGGGGCGGCGTTCTCCGGTAGATCAAAGGGTTAGCCGACCGATTCTGGCTGAACCGCAGTGGACAGAGCATGAAGTTGCGGCCTGTGGTCACAGGCCCGGCCCACCATTCCGTGTTATCACGCGCGCGCCGGAGCGCAACCTTGGCCGCGCGGGCTGCGGTGCGGCCACGCGCGTCCTGTCCAATCACGACATCACATGCACCGCACACAGCTTGTTGCCATCCGGGTCACGCAGATAGGCCAGGAACACCTGCCGACCGGACATGTTGCGGACGCCGGGGGGATCTTCGATGGCGGTACCACCGTGAGCCACGCCAGCTTCCTGCCAGGCACGCACGGCCTCTGCACTGCCCAGACTGAAACCGATGGTGCCACCGTTGGCATGGCACGCTGGCTGCCCATCGATCGGCGCGGTTACACCGAACATCCGCCCATCCTTGAAGTACAGCAGCCGTCCCTTCTCGTCGAATACGCCCGCACGTGCCCCCATAGCGGCGAACAGGGCGTCGTAGAAGCGACGCGCGGCCTCCATGTCGTTCGTTCCTACGGTGATGTGGCTGAACATGCGGGCACTCCATGTGGAAAACCGCAGTGTCGATGAGCAGGGGCGACTTCGCAAATCGCTGCACAATCGCCGCCCAGCTCGCGACAAGGCGCTCTGCTACTTGGCGGTGCTGAGCAGCAGTACCGCCGCCGTGACCAGGGCGATGCCAACCCAGCCGATCGGCCGCAGGCGGTTGCCGAACAAAACGCGGCCGCAAGTGGCGGTACCGATCACGCCGATTGCACCCCACATCGCATAGGCGGTGGCCAGGTCCATGTAGCGCACCGCCTGGCCCAGCAGGGCGAAGGCGATCCAGACCATGACGACCGCGCCGACACCCCAGCGCCAGCGGCGGAAGCCTTCCGACGTTGCCACCATCATGTTGGCGGCAACGTCGATCAGCGCAGAACAGATCACGAAAAACAGAGCCAGGGTATTCATCAGTGCGCCTCCCCGAGGGTGACACAGACGATGCCGACCACGGCCAGCATCAGGCCGGCCAGCTGCTGCAGCGACAGACTCTCGCCAAACACGGTGAGGCCGACCACGGTCAGCAGGGTCAGGCCCAGGCCTTCCCACACCGCGTAGGCCACGCCCACAGCAATGCGGCGCACCGACTGCGCCAGGAAGAAGTAGGACAACGCCAGCGCGCCGGCCATGATCAGGTAGCCGGTCCAGCCACCATCGCGGGCGGCATGGGCCATGAACGAGGTGCCGACCACTTCGGCAACGATCGCCACGGTCAGGCAGGCCCAGGCGACCAGCGCGCCACGGGCGGGAACAGTACGGGACATGTGAAACTCCTTGCGGGACGCGGACAGCGCCCCGCCCTCAGTAGATCCACGCCATGCGTGGATGCCCCGCAGAAAGGGGGCGACGGCGGACAGTATCATCGCCTTTTACGGTCGATTCAAAATGGATACCATCGATAGGAGCGATGGATCAATGCCCTATTCCCCTGAATCCCTGCAGGCGTTCGTCGAAGCGGCCGCGCTCGGATCGTTCTCGGCGGCGGCGCGTCGCCTGCGCAAGACCCAATCGACGGTCAGCACCGCCATCGCCCACCTGGAGGCGGACCTGGGCGTCAGCCTGTTCGACCGCAGTGGACGCTACCCGCAGCTGACCGAAGCCGGGCGCCAGGTGCTCGCCCATGCCCAGGAAATCCTCGCCGCCGATACCCGCCTGCAGCAGTTGAGCGTGCGGCTGGCCGCCCCGGTCGAAGCGCGGCTGACCGTGGTGTTCTCCGACGTGTATCAGCTCGATCCGGAGCAGCGCGTGTTGCAGCGCTTTGCCGAAGCGTTCCCCGAGATCGAACTGGAATGGCTGGATGCCGAAGGCGAAGACGTCCTGGAACTGGTCGGCAGTGGTCGCGCCGCGCTGGGCCTGCTGCCGCGCCAGGAAAGCTACCCGGATGGTCTGGTGGCACGGCCGTTGGCCCATCACAGCGAACTGTCGGTGTATGTGGCGCGCGACCATGCGCTGGCCGACGCCGGCCGTCGCGCAGCTTCCCAGCTGGCACGGTACCGGCAGGTGCGATTGAGCGCGGAGGTCGACCATGCGCGGGCGGTTACCGGGCTGGCGTGGACCGCCACCGACTACCTGATGGTGATGGAGATGGCCGAGGATGGCATCGGCTGGGCCGAGCTGCCCCGCGCATTGGTGCAGCGCTACGACCGCGGGCAACTGGTGGAACTGACCCTGCCCGGGTGGCCGCGGCGCATCCACAGCGACCTGCTGTGGCGCCGCGACACGCCGCCGGGGCCAGCGGCGCTGTGGTGGGCCGACGCGTTGGGGTGAGGTAGCGCCGGCCGCGGGCCGGCAACCACGCGACAGCAAGATTGCCGGCCCGCGCCCGGCACTACCGGTCAACGATGGGCGAGCGCGTAATCCAGCGCCGCGCACACCGCTGCAACCTGGGCGTCGTTGCACTGCTGCGGGGTCGCCCGCGGGCTGTCCGGGTAGACCTCGGTGGTGGTGGTGTAGGTCGCACCGGTGATGCCGGCACACAGGCCCAGCTTCACCAGCGGATATTCGATCACGCCGTGGGCCACCAGCGGCGAACCGATGATCTCGCCCTTGTCGTCAGCCGGCGCGATGTGGGTGACCTTCTCCACCGCGGCGATCACCGCCTGCTGGAAGGCCGGCTGCGGGTTCTCGCTGTCATCCACCAGGTAGAAGCCATCGGGAATCAGGCCCGGCTCGAACGGCTTGCCGTCACGCGCGGCCAGCGCCGGGCGGAACTCGCTCTCGTCGCTGTCGGTGGTCTCGTGCAGGTCGATGTGCAGCACGAACTGGTCCTTGATCGGTGCGATCAGCTCCATCAGCGCGGTCGACTCGCGGGCCGGGCCATCGGCGCGGAAGTTGCGGTTCGGGTCGATCGCATCGAAGTTCCAGCGGTTGATGCGCTCGAAGCCCCACGGATTCACGCACGGCGCCACCAGCAGGTTGGCCTTGCCGGCATAGTCGGCGGCGTGCTTTTCGAGGAACTCCAGCGCGCCCATCACGCCACTGGTCTCATAGCCGTGCACGCCACCGGTAACCAGCGCGGCGGGCAGCGCCGGGTTCCAGTCGCGGCTGCGCAGGGCGAACAACGTATAGGTCTCGCCAGCGTAGTCGAGCTGGCCATAGGCCACCTTGTCGAAACGCGAGGCCAGCGCTTCGATGCGCGGCAGCACCTCCTGGTCATAGCGACGCAGGCGCTGCTGGCGGCCACGCCACAGCTCCCGTTCCGCCGCTCCCCACGGCTGGCCAGGGGTTCCGACGGGGTAGAAGGCGGCTTGGGACATGGCGGATCTCGGCGAGTCAGGAAGCAATCGCCCACTCTACCACCGGGGCAACGGCATGAACCCGACGCGCATTCCATTGGCGAATGGAATCAGCAATAATTCTCATTTACGACCTTCCACAGCCTGCACCGATGCCCATCCACGCCCTGCAACCGGCCCGCCTGCCCCTGGCCGCCGCCCTCACCCTGTGCCTGCTTCCGGCCGCCAGCGTCTTCGCCCAGGACGGCGCTACCACGCTCGACAGCATCCAGGTCTCTGGCAGCTGGCTGGGTACCGGCCTGCATGACAGCGTGAAGCGCTTCGCCGGCGCGCGCACGGTGGTCGACCGCCAGCGCATCGAGGCCAGCGGCGCGGCCAGCATCGGCGATGCCATGCGCCGCATCCCCGGCGTGCAGGTCACCGACAACTCCGGTACGGCCGGCAGCTCGGTCTCGCTGAACATCGGCGTGCGCGGCCTGACCGGGCGCTACTCGCCACGCTCGACCGTACTGCTGGACGGCGTGCCGCTGGCGGTGGCGCCGTATGGCCAGCCACAGCTGTCGTTCGCGCCGACCAGCCTGTCCAACATCGAGTCGATCGACGTGGTGCGCGGCGGCGGCGCGGTGCGCTACGGACCGCAGAACGTCGGTGGAATCATCAACTTCAGCACCCGCGCCATTCCCACCGAGGCCGGCCTGCACGGCGAAGCCGGCGTGCGCTACACCGCCTACGACCATGGCGGCGGCGACAGCGCCCAGTACAACGCCTTCCTCGGCGGCACCGGCGACAACGGCTTGGGCGCCGCCCTGCTCTACTCCGGCCAGGACGGCCGCGGCTGGCGCCGGGGCAGCGATGACCGCTTCAATGATCTCGCGCTGAAGTTCGCCTACGCCATCGATGCGCAGCAGGAACTGCGCGCCAAGCTGTCCTACTACGATGTGCGCTCGCTGACCCCGGGCGGCCTGACCCGCAACCAGTACGAGGCCGATCCGTTCCAGAACACCCGCCCCACCGATTTCTGGAAGGGCCACCGCACCGGCGTCGACCTGGCCTACACCAACACGCTGTCGGCCAACAGCGAGTTCGAGGTACTGGCCTATTACAACGAAAGCAGCCGAGCCAGCTCGCTGATCAACGCCGCCAATACCCAGCTGACCGTGCAGCCGCGCGACTACCGCGTGCTTGGCATCGAGCCGCGCTATACCCGGCGCCTGCACTGGGGCAGCGCGGTGCATGACATCACCGCCGGCTACCGCTTCCTGCGCGAGCGCGGCAACGACCGCAGCTCCACCGTCGCCCGCCGCACCGGCGCGGCCAGTGCCACCACCCGCTTCGACAACGCCACCGACGCGCACGCCTTCTACATCGACGACCGCATTGCGATCGGCCAGTGGCGGATCACGCCGGGCGTGCGCATGGAATGGATCGACATGGACCGCCGCCAGGCCGGAGGCACGGCGACCTTCAGCAGCCGCAACGACAAGGCCCTGCCCTCGATCAACATCGCCTACCTGCTGACTCCGCAGCTGACCGTGTTCGGCAACTACACCACCTCGTTCGGACCGGTACAGAACATCCAGCTCAATTCGCAGACCGCCAGCAATCCGCTGAACCCGGAAGTGGCCAGGACCACCGAGCTGGGCGCACGCTGGCAGGATGGGGCACTGCGCGCGGAAGTGACCGTGTTCAAGATGCGCTTCGACAACCAGATCCTGCAGGTGCCGGGCATCACCCCGCCCACCTTCCAGAACATCGGTGCCACCGACCACAAGGGTGTGGAGAGCGCACTGGAGTACCACTTCGCCGAGGACGGCGCGCTGGCCGGGCTGGAGCTGTACGCCAACTACACCTGGACCAAGGCGATCCAGCAGTCCGGCGACAACCGTGGCCTGGACGTGCCCTTCTACTCGCGCGACACTGACAGCGTGGGCGCCCGCTAAGCGCTGGCCGGCTGGACCTTCAATGTCTCCAGCACCCACCAGAGCGGCCAGTTCTCCGATGCCGCCAACACCTGGGAAGAAACCGCCGATGCGCGCGTGGGTCGCGTGCCGGGCGTGCGCCTGTGGAACGCGCAGGTGGCCTGGCAGGTGCCGGGCCTGGGTGACAGCGAGATTGCACTGGGCGTGAACAACCTGGCCGACAAGCGCTGGTACACCCGCAACGTTGATGGCAACGCCGGCCGCATGGTGGCCGCGCCGCGCACGTTCTACGTGCAGGGCCGCTACCGCTTCTGAGGCGGTAGCCACCCGATGCGGTGACGGTGGCGCTCACGGTGGCGGCGTATCATGCCGCCACCATGTCTTCGCCCGTTTCGCCATCGCGCCTGCATCTGGCCTTCCAGGGCCTGCGCCTGCGGCTGCGCGGCAGCGACCTGTGGTTCATCGCGCTGGCGCTGCTGGTTGGCCTGATCGCCGGCTACCTGACCCTGCTGCAGTCGGGCATCGCGCGCTGGCTGCAGGGCACGTTGTATGGGCTGGACGACGGCATGCGGCTGAGCTCCCTGCCCTCGCTGACCTGGACCGCGCTACTGGTGCTGCCACTGGGCGGACTGCTGGTCGGCCTGGTCAGCCTGGCGGCGACGCGACTGAAACGGCCACTGCTCGATGCGGTGGAAGCCAATGCGCTGCACGGCGGCCGCATGTCGATGCGCGACAACCTGATCGTGCTGACCCAGACCCTGCTGTCCAACGGCTGCGGCGCGTCGGTCGGCCTTGAGGCTTCGTATACGCAGATGGGCGCGGGCAGCGGCTCGCAGCTGGGCCGGGTGATGCGCCTGCGTCGCAACGACGTGCGCATCCTGGTCGGTGCCGGTGCCGCCGGTGCCATCGCCGCTGCGTTTGGTGCGCCGCTGGCCGGTGCGTTCTACGCCTTCGAGATCGTCATCGGCGCCTACACCCCCGCTGCGCTGGCACCGGTGGCCGTCGCAGCGCTGGCCGGTGCGTTCGTGGCCGACCAGGCCGGCATCGAAGCCTATGTACTGCCAGCGGCCTCGACCATCGACGTGCGCGCCGCCGACTACGCGATCTACGGCCTGCTGGGCTGCTGCTGCGCGATGGTCGGCATCGCCATCATGCGGCTGATCGCCTCGATCGAAGGCACGGTCAAGCGCAGCCCCCTGCCCGCGTGGGGACGGCCGGTGGTGGGTGGGCTGCTGCTGATTCCACTGGCACTGGCCAGCCCGCAGGTGCTGTCGTCCGGCCACGGCGCCCTGCATCTGGACCTGACCACGCACCTGCCGCTGATCTGGATCGGCGGCCTGTTGACCCTGAAGTGCCTGGCCTCGGGCATCTCGCTGGGCTTCGGCTTCCGTGGCGGACTGTTCTTCGCCTCGCTGTTCATGGGCACCCTGGTCGGCGCGCTGTTCGCCGGACTGCTGGGCATGGCCACCGGCGTTCCGGTGATCGACGCCACCTCGGCCGCGCTGGCCGGCATGGCCGCGCTGGCTGCTGCCGTCGTTGGCGCGCCGATGACCATGGCCATGCTGGTGCTGGAAGGCACGCACGATTTCCTGCTGACCAGCGTGGTGATGAGCGCGGTACTGGTGTCCAGCACGCTGGTGCGGCAGTGGTTCGGCTACTCGTTCTCGACCTGGCGCATGCACCTGCGCGGCGAGACCATCAAGAGCGCCCGCGACGTGGGCTGGGTGCAGAACCTCAACGCCGGCCGGCTGATGCGCAAGGGCGTGGCCACTACTCCGGCCGATCTCGATGCCGCCGCGTTCCGCCAGCGCTTCCCGCTGGGCTCGGGCAGCCGGGTGATCCTGATCGACAGCGAGGGCCACTACGCTGGCATCGTGCAGATTCCACGGGTCTACGGCGATGGCGTGAAACCGGAGACCATGATCGGCGAGCTGGCCGAGAACCGTGACGTTTCACTGTCGCCGGCCGCGGACGTGGTCAGCGTGATGCAGCGTTTCGACCAGACCCAGGCCGACGAACTGGCGGTGGTCGGCGCCGACGGCCAGGTGCTGGGCGTCGTCTCCGAAGCCTTCGTGCGCAAGCGCTACGCCGAGGAACTGGACAAGCGCCAGCGCGAACTGATGGGCGAGCGCGTCGAGGACACCGACTGACCCCGCAAAAAGGGGACGGAGGGGATTAAGTCGTTTCGGGCACGCTGACTAACCACGCGTGGCGTGGACCGCTGGAAATCCACGCATGGCGTGGATCTACTGTCACCTCAACCGGGTAGACTCCGGCCATGCGCTTTATTGAGACCTTCCAGGCCGGTCCCTTCGCCGACACCGTGGTCAGCCTGCTGGCCGCTTTCGTACTGGGCACGCTGATCGGCGCCGAACGCCAGTACCGGCAGCGCACCGCCGGCCTGCGCACCAACGTGCTGGTGGCCGTCGGCGCGGCTGCCTTCGTCGACCTGGGCATGCGCATCGCCGGCAGCGCCGAGGCGGTGCGGGTGATCTCCTACGTGGTCTCCGGCGTCGGCTTCCTTGGCGCCGGCGTGATCATGAAGGAAGGCATGAACGTGCGCGGCCTGAACACCGCCGCCACCCTGTGGTGCTCTGCGGCGGTCGGCAGCTGCACCGGCGCGGACATGCTGGCCGAAGGCGTGCTGCTGACCGTGCTGATCATCGCCGGAAACACCCTGCTGCGGCCGCTGGTGAATGCGATCAACCGCATTCCGATCAATGAGGCCGCCACCGAGGCGACCTACGAAGTGCGCCTGAGCGTGGATGCCGAAGCCGTGCCGCGCGTGCGCGAGCGGTTGGTCGACGCGCTGGAAGCAGCGCAGTATCCGGTGGGCGATGTGCAGTTGGTCGAGCATGCCGACGCGCCCACCGATGTGATCGCGGTGCTGGTCAGTACGGCGGTGAGTGCCGATGAACTGGACGTGGTGCTGGCACGGATGGAGCAGGTGCCGGGCGTGCTGCATGCCACCTGGGAAGTCAGTACCCGCGATTGATTCCATCCACGCATGGCGTGGATCTACCGAGGTCGTGGTGAAGTAGATCCACGCCATGCGTGGATGCTTCTCTCACCGACCCGCCATGCGCTGCTGCGCACGCAGCAGTTTCTGGAACGAACCGCACTTCCGGGCGTCCTCCGCCTGCGGGCAGGCCGCCGCGCGTTGCAGGTGCCGGCGCACCCGTTGCAGCCGGGTGATCTGCCGCTGCAGCACATCGGCCTGCGCCAGCAGGGCCTCCCGGTCCAGGGAGATGCACCCGCGCTGCAGTGGCAGCGATGCCCCGATCTGCTGCAGCGACAGACCGGCCGCCTGGCCGAGGCCGATCAACGCGAGCCGTTCCAGCACCTGCTCGTCGTACTGCCGGCGCAGGCCGCGACGGCCCAGTGCCTGCAGCAGCCCAAGTTGTTCGTAGTAGCGCAGGGTCGAGGCCGGCACGCCGCTGCGCTTGACCACCTCGCCAATATCCAGTTCGCGCACGGGCTTGACCTCAAGTGACCTTCAAGCGCCAACCTATGGGCAACTACCCACCGAGGCAAGGCCATGGCCAGCACCCCCCCCCTTGATCAGAACGCCCTGTGGAACGGCCCTGGCGGCCAGGTCTGGGTTGCGCAGCAGGCCATTCTCGATGGCCTGTTCCAGCCGATGGCCGACCTGCTCGTGGCCGAACTTCCGGAAACCGTCACGCAACTGCTCGACATCGGCTGCGGTACCGGGGCCAGCCTGCTGGCATCAGCCGCCGCACGCCCGTCGGCGCACTGCACCGGCCTGGACATCTCCGCGCCGATGCTGGCGCTGGCCCGTCAACGCGCCGAGGCGGCAGGGCTGGACGCAGACTTCATCGTCGCCGACGCACAGCAGCATCCGTTGCCCACCGCGCACTTCGACTGGATCCAATCTCGGTTGGGCGTGATGTTCTTCGAAGATACCGGTGCGGCCTTCGCCAACCTGCGCCGCGCCACGCGGCCCGGTGCCGGCCTGCGTTTCATTGCCTGGCGCAGCGCTGACGAGAATCCATTCATGACCACGGCCGAGCGCGCGATCGGCGATGCGCTTGAGCTTCCGCCGCGCGCACCCGGTGCCCCGGGACAGTTCGCCTTCGCAGATGGCCAACGCGTGCAGCGCCTGTTGCAGGCTGCCGGCTGGAAGGATGTGGAGGTGGTTGCGGTGGACCTTCCGTGTTCGATCGCACGCGATGAGCTGCCGACCTACGTCGGCCAGCTGGGCCCGGTGGGCCAGGCGCTGCGGGCGCTGCCCGAAGCGGAGGCCGCCGGGCTGCGCGACCAGGCGCTGGCAGCATTCACACCATTCATCGAGGGCGATCGGGTCCGCGTGGGTGCTGCCTGCTGGTTGATCCGCGCACGCGCATGACACAGAAAAGGGGACGGAGGGGATTAAGTCGTCCATGTCCGTGTCGTGCCGGAAACGACTTAATCCCCTCCGTCCCCTTTTGTCGTCTACAGCGCCTCACCGGCGTCGGCCAGACGAGATTCGATCAACGCATACCACTGCTGTAGCACGTCGATCAGCATGTCCAGCTCCGCATCGGTACGCTGCGCGCGGCCGCTGCGCAGGCAGGCCTGGGCCTCCTGCAGCTGGGCAAGGAACCCGGCCACGGTATCGGCCTGCAGGATCAGGCCTGGCAGGCGCCGCCCCGGAATGCGTACCACGGCATGGTTGCCGAGCTGGCCGTACACGCTGAGTGTGGTTTCCGTCTTCATGGAAAGAGGCAGGAATTGAGCGTTCATCGCGTGCACCGTTAGAAGACCTGAGCCGCAGGCAGGCGTGGACGACGGGGGAGACGTTGCCACGCCTGCCGGCGGTCAGGGGGGACTCGGGACCGGGGCCTGGCCCCGGTGAGGGAATTTCAGCGCGGCTGTGCCACTCCGGCGATCTGCACGCGGCGGTTTGGCGCCAGGCAGGCGATCAGCGCGCGCCGATTGCGCTGCTCGCACTGCACGATCGGCTCGGCCGCGCCGCGTCCTTCGGCGCTGATGCTGGCTGCAGGCACGCCGCCCTGCACCAGCGCGCTGCGCACGGCCTCGGCGCGGCGCTGCGACAGGGTCTGGTTGTAGCTGGCACTGCCGATACGGTCGGTGTAGCCGGTCACCCGGATCGACTGCACCTGTGCGGCTTCACGCACCTGCGCCAGGATGCCCTGCACCGCCTGCTGGCCCTCGGCGCTGAGTACAGCGCTGTCGAAGCCGAACAGCGCGTCGGCAGACAGCCGCAGCGGCTGTTCTGGCAGCGGTGCCGGTGCCGGCGGGGCCGGTGGCCGCGGCGGCTCCAGCACGGCCGCGCACGATTCCGGCTTCCAGTACCCCGCCTGGGCAATGCCCTTGCTGTCAAAGCGGACCTGGAACTGGCAGGTGAAGTACTCCGCGCCCTGCGCGGTGCGGAAGTTGAACAGGTAGTTCCACTCGCGCACGCCCCACATGCCTTCATTGAAATGCGGCGTGCCCAGCAGCGTGTACAACTGCCGCTTGCTCATGCCCGGCGCGAAGCGGCGCAGGTCGGCGACGTCCGGATAGATGCCTTCCTTCAACGAGGCCCTGGAGGCCTCAGGGAACTGCACGACGGTGGCTTCGGCAGGACCGTCGGTGGCCGGCGCATGGCTGCGGCAGGCGGCCAGCAGGCCCATCCCCAGGATAAGGCCCAGCGTAGCGGCATGTTGGCCGGCGCGGGCGATACGATGCTGTTTCATGTCATTCCCCCTGTAGACGTTTCCGCGGTACCGGGCCGCGCGTGCGGCCCGGCGGCGGAGATATCACCACTGGATGCCGGCACCGACGGCCACGCCGGCCTCGCCACGGCTGTTGGTCGAACCGCTGAACTTGTAGATCCAGCGGCCGCCTTCGGAGACACCGGAGATGCCCAGCGCCACGCCCGATTCGCCGTTGTAGCTGCCAGCCGCGATCGAGGCCATGCTGCGGCCCGCCTCGCTGGGCTGCGGCAGCGCTGCGGTGGCCATCGCCGAGGCGATACCGGCCGAAGCACGGTTGTCGGTCTTGCGCAGGTCGCGCTCGAAGCCACCCATGCGCTCGTCGGTGTAGGCCTTGGACCAGTCCAGGGTTTGCGCCATCCCCGACTTCAGCTGATCCACGTTGACCGCGTCGGTACCGGCGGTACCAGCGGCAACGTTGCGCACCGTGGTCGGGCCGCTGCCGGTGGATCCCAGCGTGACGCTGTTGTAATTGGTCGCACCGTTCACCGTGGTGTCGTAGCGGAGCGTACCCTGCTGCGAGGCCTGCAGCTGGCGCACGTTGACCGCGTCGGTGGCCTGCGAGCCGTCAGCCACGTTGACCACCTGGCGTTCGGCGCCGCTCGCACCCACCGAGACCGTGTTGGCCCGGTTCGCCACCGAACCCGCACCCAATGCCACCGAGTTGTCGGCCTGCGCCTGTGAACCATTGCCCAGCGCGGTCGAGTTGGTACCGGCGGCGGTGGAGCCTGCACCGCCGGCGGCCGAGTTGGCACCGCTGGCGGACGGGTCGGCCAGGTTGTTGGTGTTGTTGGCGCGGAAGCTGCCCGCCACGTTGGTGATGTTCTGGATCTTCTGGTCGGTGTACTTCTTCGACTCGTCGATGGCGTAATTCACGCCGTTCTTCAGCTGGCCGACATTGGTCGCGTCGTAGGTGTCCGAGCCGTCGGCAACGTGGGTGATCTTGCGCTCGCTGCCGCTGCTGCCGACCGAGACCTCACCGGCCGAGTTGCTGGCACCGGTCTGGCCGTAGGCACCGGTATAGCCGCTCTGTGCGCCAACGCTGGCCACCGAACCGGCACCCAGCGCCACGCTGTTGCCGGCACTGCTGCTGGCACCGTTGCCGACCGCCACGCTGTTGGCACCGGCCGCACTGGCCTGCGGGCCGACCGCCACCGCTTCCGCACCGGCCGCGGTGGCTGCGGCCGCCGTCGAGTTCACCGCCAGGTAGGCACTGCCACCGCCACCGTTGGTGATGCGCTGGTTGAGGACCTTCAACGAGCCATCGACGGCAGTGAAGGCGGCGGTGACGTTGTTGTAATCGCCGCTGGTAAAGGTGCCATCGGTGGCGATGCTGGAGATGCTGAACGTCGGCGCGGTCCACGCGTTGGTGGTGCCGTTGTAGGCAGTGGTGCCGCCGAAGTAGTTGGCGATGGTGCTGTGGGTGCTGAACAGCTGGTCGCCGGTGATGGCGTCGCTGCTGCCGGCCAGGATGCTGCCGGCGGCGACGTTGGTGATCTTCACCGCACCGGTACCGGTGCCCGTCAGCGTCACGCTGTTGAGCACGTTGCCGCTGCCGTCGACGTCGTACTTCACGGCCAGCTTGTCGATCTCGCCGGTCTGGTCGGCCACATTGGCCAGTGAATTGCTGACCGCGTCGAAGGCGGTACCGACGTCGTTGTAGTTGCCCTTGGTGATCGTGCCGTTGGCGGCAACGTTATTGATCGAATAGGTCGGCGCGGTCAGTACGCCGCTGGCGTTGACCGCCGCGCCACCTCCGAGGTGGGTGGCAACGGCCTGGTTGGCCGCAAACAGCTGGGCACCGTTGATGGCCTCGCTGCTGGTGGCACTGACCTGGCCCGGGCCCAGGTTGCGCAGCGTGGTGGCGGTGCCGCTCTGGCCCAGCGTGGCACTGGCGTAGTTGACGCTGCCGTCGCCGTTGAGGTCCTAGCGCAGGGCGCCCTGCTCCGAGGCCTGCAGCTGGCCCAGGTTGACCGCATCGGTCGCTGCGGTACCGGCCGCCATGTTGGTGACCTGGCGCTCGGCACCGGCGGCACCGATGGATACGCTGTTGGCACGGTCAGCCAGGCTGCCGGCGCCCACCGCGATGCTGTTGGAGGCGGTGGCGCGGGCATTGGTACCAACCGCGATCGAGTCGGCGCCGGTGGCCACGGCCTCGGTACCGGTCGAGTTCACCCGCAGGTACTTGGTACCGCCGTTGCGGATATCGGTGATCTGCGTGTTGAGGTTGACCAGCGAACCATCCACCGCCGCGAAGGCATCGGTGGCGTTGGTGTACAGGCCCTGGGCGATGGCGCCGGTGGTGGAGATCGTGCTGATCTCGAACAGCGGCGCAGTGAAGGCACCGCTGGCCGGATCGAACGCGGCGCGGCCACCGAAGAAGCTGGCGATGGCGGCGTTGGTCGCAGCCAGTTGGCCACCGTTGACTGCTTCCAGGCTGCCCGCGGTGACCGCGCCGCCGGCCAGGTTGCCGATGGTGGTGGTGCCAGTGCCCGCGCCAAGCGTCACCCGACGGTAGTTCGGGTTGCCGGCACCGTCCAGGTCGTAGGTCACCGCAGCTGCCGCCACATCATCGATCAGGCTGATGGCGCCCTTCAACTGGGCCACATTGACCGCATCGGTGTTGACGCTGCCGGCAGCCACGTTGGTGATCTGGCGCTCGCCGCCACCGGCGGTGCCCACCGATACTTCGCCGGCCGAGACCTGCGGTGCAGTGAGGCCATAAGCGCTGTAGCTGGCCTGCGCGCCGCGCAGTGCAGCCGAACGGTAGCCCAGTGCGACCGAGTTCGCCTGGTTGGAGGTGGCTTCAGCACCCAGCAGGGTCTGGCCGTTGGCGGTACCGACGGCACTGTCACCGACGATCACCGAATGGCCCATGCGCGCAGCGTAGTCTGCGGTCGGGACGCCGGTCGGGTTGGTGGGATCGTTCACGCCATCGCCCGGGAAGGCAACGTTGGCATCGACCCTGGGCAGTTCGTGCCGTGCATTGGCGCCGATCACCACTTCCTTCGAACCGTTGGCGAAGGCGCCGTCACCCATCAGCACCTGGTAGTCCTGTGCCGCGTTGACGGCCCAGCAGGAGATGTCGGCCAGCGCGATGTCCAGGCACTTCGCCGCCCATTCCGGCGAATCCGTTGGCAGCAGCAGCCCGAGCAGGCCACCCGGATTGCCGTTGTTGATGTTGTAGATGTAACTGTCCGAGGTAACGCCGCCAATGAGCGTCAGGTGCGAGCTGCCGCCGGTGACGGCGCCGCCGAGGCCATTGAGGGTGCTACCGACCGGCGACAGGTTGACCACCGGCAGGCCCAGCACATTGACCGTCGAGTAGGTCTGCATCACGTTGGCGTTGCTGAGCTTGAGATTGCCGTTGCTCAGGTAGCCGTCGCCGCCGAACAGGCTGCTGGTGGTCGGCCCGATGAGCTGGCCGACATTGCCGACCAGGCCACCGGTGCCGATGATCAGGCCCGCGTTCGGGTCGGCCGGCGCCGGCGCCTTTGGGCTGGTGGGCGGTATGGCCGAGGGTTGGGTCAGGCCGAGCCCGCCAAGCGTGCCGCCGACCAGGCCGCCTACGGCACTGCCGAGATTGCCGATGGTGCCGTTGAGGTCGCCGTTGAGCAGGTTGCCTACGGCACTGCCGACATTGCCCAGCGTATCGCCCAGCAGGCCACCCAGGCCGCCGAGGCTGCCACCTGTAGCGCCATTGAGGACACCGCCGACGGTGCTGCCCACTGCACCCGCTGTATTGTTGAGCGTGCCGCCCACGGCACCGCCAACGGCACCGAGGGTGCCAACTGCATCGTTGAGCGCGCCACCGACGGTGCTGCCGACCGAACCGACCGTGCCGTTGAGTGCACCACCCACGGTGCCGCCAACTGCACCAACCGTGCCAACAGCCCCGTTCACTGCACCACCCACCGCGCTACCGACAGTTCCAACGGTGCCATCGAGCGTGCTGCCCAGTGCTTCGCCTACCGTTCCAACCGTGCCGTGCAAGGCGCCGCCGACCGCACCAACCGTGTTGCCTACGGTGCCATCAAGCACGCCACCTACGGCGCCGCCTGCCGCGCCGACAACGCCGCCCACCAGGCCATCGACGCCCAGCGCGCTGTTCTGCGCCGCCACGGTCGCTTGGCCGGCCAGCTTCAGATTGCGGTCGGCCACGACTTCGTGGCCACCCGGCGCCTGCACGCGCACGTTGCCGGCAACACCGGTATCGAAGGCCGCGGTGATCGCACGATCATGAGTCTCGCCCGGCAGCTCCTCCTTGGCCGGCAGCGTGACCGCCGCCGTCGCCTTGACCTGCCCCTGGCCGTCGATCTGGTGGCCCGCCAGCTTCAGCTGCGAATCCACCTTGCCGTCAACGGACGCCTTGAGGCCGGACAGCGAGCCAGCCGGTGCGCCAGCAACAGCGGCGGCCGCCTTGGCACCGGTATCGATCGAGGCCACCTCGGTACCGGCGATGCCAACGCCGGCCTTCGCCTGGGCATCCGCAGCCACACCGAGCGGCGCATGCGCGGACGGCGCAACGTTGGCCGCCAGCGATGCATCAATCTTCGCCACATGGGACGCTGCATGACCCAGCCCGACATTGGCGCGGACATCGGCAGCCAGCGCAGGAACCGCGACCTGCTTCGGCGCAGCGCTCGCCGCCAGCTTCACCTGCACGGTGGCCGGCAGCACGTCGCGTACGATCGGCAGCGAGTTCGTACTCAGCTGCAGGCCGACACGCGCGTCAGCGCTGATAGCCGGACTGCTCTGCGCCTGGCGCGATGCGGCAGCCAGCGCCACTTCCGCGTCGACCTTGACCGGCATCGGCTGCGCGTACTTGGCTGCGAGCGCCTGCAGGTCGCGCAGCGACTGATTGGATTCGGTTGCGCCCGCATGCCCGCTGGCCAGCGCACACAACAGGGCAAGGGCCAGGGCGGTCGGCATCAGCAGTGCACTGCGCGGATCGCGGGCGGCGCTGCCGCCGCTGTCGCCGGTGGCCAGTTCCGAGGCCACAACCAGAGCATTGAGCTGGCGGTTCCATACACGCCGGTAGATGCGGTTCATGAGCATTTCCCCCGTAGGCGAACAACTGGAATGTCAGTGGACTTGCCGTTAGGCAGGTGACTGACATTTCAGCGTTTGCAACGGCGGTGGCGCACTTCAATCCGGCACGGCAATCGCGCATTCCGGCAAATCCACGGCCGGAATCGGCAGCCGTCTATGCAGAAGCGGCAGCATGATCGGCAAACGGATGCGCAATTCCGGCATAAATGCCGTGGAAACCCTTGCGGGACCTTGGCTCAGGCCGGCTGGCCGATCTGCGCGGGCGCGCGCATCAGGGTATCGCGCGGCAGTTCGCCGAATACCTTGCGATAATTGTCAGCGAAGCGCGAGAGGTCCCAAAGCCCGCAGCTGAGCGCGATGGCCTTCACCGAGCGGCGGCTGGAATCGGCCATCGACAGGCTCCGGCAGGCGGCACACAGGCGCAGCATGGAGAGGTACCGGTTCGGCGAAGTGCCGAACAGGTCCTCGAATGCATAACGCAGGCCGCGCTCGCTGACGCCAGCGGCATCGCAGATTTCATTCATGTAGATGTTGCGGCGCAGGTTGAGCCGCATGAAATTCTCGGCACGCTGAGCAATCAGATAATGTGTGCGCCGCGCACGGCTGCAGCCCGGGCGGTCGGCGGTACCCGCGCCCAGCAGTGCCTGCACATGCTCATGCAGCAGCCGCTCGGCTTCTTCCGGCTGCAGGCCGGAACCCTGCCCCAGCTGCAGGTGCAGCTGCTGATAATGGCGCGCCAACGGCGCTGCTTCGTTGGCCAGGCTGAACAACGAAAGTGCCTGCCCAGCCGGTGGCGTGCTGCGCAGGCTCAGTTCGGTCAGCTTGCGCTGCACGCGCGCCGCCGGCACCAGCATCAGCGTCATGTGCGTGCCCGGGCTCAGGTGAACTCGCTGATGCCCTCCGGCATCACGGTCAACGCCATACCCGCCGCAAGCGGTACACCATGGCACCAGCTCAGCGTCTCATCGGTGGCGTGCAGATAGCCGAGCATCGCCCAGTCCGGCGGCAGCATGAAGCGGCCACGGCAATGGAATCCACAGCTGATGCTGCAGAACAACGCCTCCTCGTGCACGCGTGAAGCGAAGGCTGCCCGCGGCCCATTGCCATCGAGCAGAAGCAGTTCAACATCACATACACGAAGCACGCCGCTCAGCGTCGCCAGGTCGATCGACCGCAGGCCGCTGTCGTCGCTGTCTCCTACCCCACCATCGACCATGACAGTGTCGTCCCCCGATTATCCGTCGTGCGATACGGCCCCCACTGCCTGACAGGGCGCGCACCTCTCATGGAATCTCTTCCATCGCCGGGATGCGCGCCAGCAAAGTGCGCACCCCAAAAGAAACGCGAGTACTTGAATACGAGTATGCCCGATAATTCAGCGGGGTAAACATCTGCCCCGCGTTGAATAGGATGGATACAGACGTGAAAATCATGCTGACGTGATTGGCACAGTTCTCGCATTCGACTGAACCCAAAATCACATTATCTGCACGTCGATGAATCGTTGTGCGAGCGAACGGATTTCCGTCACAGAACCCGCGTGAAAAATTAAGGACCGAAGAGATTCTGCCGAATTTGCATATAGGTTCCGGTTGCAGCCGGCCGCCATTCAGGCAAAGTCGATAACACGGTGATCCGGTCTTTGATAATGACCGCACCCAGGGGGACAGCATGACCATGCACGTATCGCTCGACACGTCGACCACCGGCCCCGCGCCGCGCGGTCGCGGTTGTGCGAACGGCGTCCCGCCTGGAAGCGATCACCCTGCTTGAGCACAGCGGGTCCATCCCGCCTTGCCTCCTCCGCCAGGACGTGCGGAGGTCCACGGACGATCCCGGCGGAGCCGGGCCACCGCCCAACAGGTGTCCTGTAGCAGACAGGTAGAGGGAGACAATCGTCATGAACGCATCGATCCGCAAGTTCCTGAAGGAAGAAGATGGTGTCACCGCGCTCGAGTACGGGCTGCTGGCCGCTGTGATTGCGGGAGTGCTGATCGCACTGGGCAGTACGCAGATCCAGACATTCTTCAGCACGCTCTTTGAGAATCTCACCAAGCTTGCCAACAAGGCTTCAGGCAGTACGCCCGCCTGAGCCGCCTCCTGGATTGGATCAGGGACAGCAACTGCTGAGCGTCCACTGACGGGCGACGGAGTGTGCGATGACACTGCTGGGTTTATTGGCCATCGGCGTATGCCTGCGGATCGCGATCAGCGATCTGTACGCCCGGCGGGTGCCCAACGCCTGGCTGCTGTCCGCATGCGCGATCACCGTTGTCGTGCTCATCGCCGGACAGTTCAACGCGCCGCGCCTGCCGTGGGCTTCCCACGTTGCCGGCGCGGCGCTCGGCCTGGTCGCATTGCTGCCGTTCCATGCGTTGCGCTGGATGGGCGCCGGGGATGTCAAGTTCTTTTCCGTGCTGGGATTGATGCTGGGCTGGCAGACACTGCTGCCGATCTGGATCGCGGCCAGCCTCGCAGCGGGCGCACATGCCGCGTTGGTGCTGGCGTCACGCCGGGTGGGTCCAGTACTGCCCATCGGCCTGCAAGCCCAGCTGAACCGGGCCAGTTCGCAGTGGCATTCACACCCGGCGCTGCGCGACATGCAGAACGCCCGCCAGGGACGCCATGGCATTCCCTATGCAGCCTACCTGGCCGTGTCGGCCATCGCCTGGATCCTCATCACTACGTATGGAGGTGTGCCATGAACGCCCCCAACCCGCGCCGGCAACGTGGTGCGGCCAGCATCGAGTTCGCCTTGATGCTCATGCTGGGCCTGCTGCCACTGCTGCTGTTTACGTTCTCCGGCGTGATGATCATGGCGGCCCAGCAGACGCTGGCAACCGCTTCAGCCGAGGGTGCGCGCGCATCGCTGCGCTATGGCAGCGCCAATGAACGTCGTACCGCGGCGTGTATTGCGGCGCGCAGCTCGATGCAGTGGCTGCTGAACTTCTCCGGGCAGTCCGTCGACTGCAGCAATGGGGGAAGCAACGCCATCCTGGTTTCCGCGCAGGCGCCCTGCGCCGGACTGGCCAGCGCCCAGTGCATGACCGTGACCGTCAGCTACGACTACGCAAGCCATCCCTTCCTGCCCGGCACCGCCACGCTCTACAAGTGGGTAATGCGGGCTCCCATCCGCAGCGTGGCGGTCGCGCAACTCGACCTCGGCAGCGGCAACTGACGATCGCTACAGGAGACGGTTCCATGCTCAAGTTGACCCGCATCGCCGCCGTCGCCCTGATCGGGTTGGCCGTGCTGCTGGCGGTCATCGCCCTGATGATCGGGCGCAGGCAAGCCGCGCCGGCCACGGCTGCCCCGGCCGCGCAGAGCGAAGCCCAGGCAATCACCGTGGTGGAGGCGGTGGCGCGACTGCCGGCCGGCGAACCCATTTCTGCCAATGGACTGCGCCTGGCGCAGCGCAGCGCCCCGATTGCCGGTGCCGCCTCCAGCATTTCCGCCGTGGTGGGAAAGGTGCCGGTGCAGGACATTGCCGAAGGCACGGCAATCAGCAGCAATGCGCTTGCGCAGGGATTCTCGCTGCAGCTGCGCCCCGGAGAGCGCGCACTCGCGGTACCGGTTGACGAGTTGGTGGGTGCCGGCAACCGCATCGTGCCGGGCGATTTTGTCGACGTGTTCCTCAACCTGCGCAACGCCCAACCCAACGCCAGCGGGCCGGCCGATGCAGCACAGACGCGCCTGCTGTTGTCGCGCCTGCGCGTGCTCAGCTATGGCCAGCAGGACATCGCCCTGGCCAACGCTGGCGCTGTCGCCAGCACTGAAGCCGATGCGCGCAACGATCCACGCGCCGCCGACATCACCGGAAGCAGCAGCACCCAGAGCACGGGCAGCGAGACCACCCAGCCGGCACGCAGCGCGGTACTGGCGGTACCGGTGGCCGACGCCAACCGGCTGTTGCTGGGTGCGCAGCAGGGCAAACTGTTCCTGGCCCTGCGCAACCCTGCCGATCCCGGCCAGCCCGATCTAGCGCTGTTCCCGCAGGCACGCGGTGTGATCGATCCGCTGCGGGGGCTGGATGCGGAACAGCAGCTTGCGCTGCAACGGCCGGAGAATCACGCCTACGCCGGCATCGACGGTGATGCATTGGCCGGCCGCAGCAACACGCCGGCCCGCAGCACCCAGGATGCCACGGCACGCACACCCGCACCCCGGCGCAGCGCCCCGCGCGCATCGGGTATCGAAATCATCCGGGGTGACAGCTCCGCCCCCCGTGGTTCCCTTTGACCTGCATCGAGCGCATCCATGACCGAACGTCGCCGCAGTCCACGCCCTTCCCCCCGCCAGCGCTGGCTGGCCCTGCTGCTGGTGCTGCTGGCACCGGCGACGAGCGTGGCCGCCGACGACCTGGTACTGCAGACGCGCGAGCAGCGCCCCTGGCCCCTGCCGGGTGACCTGGAGCGGGTGGCCATTGCCGACCCGGGCGTGGCCGATATCGTGATGCTGCGCGGCCAGCGCCAGGCACTGCTGGTCGGCAAGGCACCGGGCACCACCACGCTCCTGCTCTGGCACCGCAAGCAGGCCGAGCCACAGCGCCTGCAGGTGCGGGTACAAAGCGCGGTGCAGGGCGCGGCCGACGCGGGCGCGAACGGACTGGTGTTCACCCAGCAGGACAATCAGGGCCTGCTGCAGGGAAGCACCGACAGTGTGCTGTCCCACATGCAGGAACAGAAGACCGCCGCGATGGCCCTGGGCAAGGACGGACTGCTTGCCGACGCATCGACCGTAAGCAGCGGCGGCGTCGTGCAGGTCGAGGTCAAGGTGGTCGAATTCAACAAGACCGCTCTGAAGCAGATCGGCATCAGCTTCCAGAACCGCAATGGCAGCTTCGCCTACGGATTCGCCCGCCCGGGCGGCCAGCTGCCGGGCAACACCGGCATCCTGCCCGGCATGCAGGAAGGCAACTCCAGCAACGAAGCCGAATCGCCCATTTCTTCGGCGTTCCGCCTGGTGTTCGGCTCGACCAAGGGCCTGTGGAATGCCGACGTCGACCTGCTGCAGAGCAATGGTATGGCGCGCGTGCTGGCCGAACCTACCCTCGTCGCATTGTCCGGCCAGAGCGCCAGCTTCCTTGCCGGCGGCGAGCTGCCAATCCTGGAGCCGCAAGGGCTGGGCACCACCACGATCACCTACAAGCCCTTCGGCATCGGCCTGACCGTGACACCGACGGTACTGGCGCCGAACCGCATCGCCTTGAAAGTCGCGCCGGAAGCCAGCGACCTGGACTACAGCAACGCCATCGCGCTCAATGGCGTGCAGATTCCATCGATCACCACCCGCCGCGCCGACACCACGGTCGAGCTGGGCGATGGCGAGAGCTTCGTGATCGGTGGCCTGGTCAGCTCCAACGTGGTTTCCAGCGTCGGCAAGATTCCGCTGCTGGGTGACCTGCCGGTCATCGGCTCGTTCTTCCGCAACTTCGACTACAAGCGCCAGGACAAGGAGCTGGTGATCATCGTCACGCCACGCCTGGTGAAGCCGCTGGCCCGCAACACCGAACTGCCACTGCCCGGCGACCGCGAAGCCAAGCCGCACATGCCCGAATGGGGCGCTTGGCTGCTGGGTCCAATCAGCCAGGACCCGGTACCCGGCTTCTCACGCTGATTCCATGATGCCTGCGATACCACGCCCATGCCCTACGCCACTGCCCAGCCGCTGCATCCGCAAGGACCGCCGATGAACCTGGTCCTGTACGGAATGGATCGCGAACTGCTGCCCCGGCTGGCGGCCAAACTGCCGCCGACCACCACCCTGCACTGGCAGGACAGCAGCGCCCCGACCTCCGCCCAGGACCTGCACCGCGGGCCGCAGAACCTTGTGCTGCTCGACTTCCGCCCCGAGCATGCCGCCGCCTCCAGCGTGCTGGCCAGCAACTGCAACAGACAGAACCGGACCTCGCACTGGTTGCCGTCGGTGCCACCAGTGCCGGACAGGTAGAGGGCGTCGTCATCGCACTGCGGGCGGGCCTGCGTGACGTACTGGACCTGGACAGCGACAACGCCGGTGTCGAGGCCGCACTGCGTCGTGCCCTGTCACCACGACCAGCTGCCGCCGCGCAACACGCGCACAAGGCGCGCCTGATCGTCCTGCTGGGCGTGCGCGCCGGGGTCGGCACCAGTACGATGGCCGCGCACCTTTCGGTGCTGGCACAGCAGACCCGTGCGCTGGCACAGGGCGAGGCAGTGCAGCAGGACGGCCTGCTGATGGAACTGGCCCAGCCTTCGGGTGACCTTGCGCTGTACCTCAACCTGGACAGCCGCTTCCATTACGAAGACGCGCTGCGCAACGCCAGCCGCATCGACGCCACCCTCGCCCGCACGGCCATGGCCCGGCACGATTCCGGACTGGTGCTGCTGGACCGCGCCAGCGGAAGCGACGCGGTGCCGCCGTCCGATCCGGGTGCGCTGCTGCAGCGCCTGCGCACCGTGTTCGCCAACGTGCTGTGTGATGCCGGCGGTTGCCCGGTGCGCCAGCTGCCACCGCTGCTGCTGGACCAGGCCGACGAGATCTGGCTGGTCACAGATGCCTCGATCGCCACGCTGGTGTCGCTCGATCAGGCACTGAAGCACCTTGCCGGGCAACGCGAACGCGAGAAGCGGCTGCAGCTGGTGATCAACCGCCACGATGACAGCAGCGGAATGAGCCCGGAGCAGATTGCGCGCCGCTTCGAGGTGCCCCTGCTGGCCACGCTTCCCGAGCGCCCCCGCGTGCGCCTGTCAGCGAGCCAGGGCCACCTGCTGCTGCAGGATGCGCCGCGTGACCCCTATCTGCGTGCCCTCGCCCCACTGGTTTCGCGCCTGGACCCGGCCGCTTGCCGGGTGCAGGCGCAGGGCCTGCGGGAAAGACTCTCCCTTGCCCTGGGTGGATCGCAATGGAAGACAAGGTAACCCCTTTCCCGCATGCCGTTGCCCGGCCGGTGCTGCCCGAAAGCACGCCGGGCCATCAGCCGTTCGCGCAGACCGAGCAGTACCAGAAGGTGCTGTCGGCAGCGCATGAGCACCTGCTCAACAGCATCGAGGACGAGCGCATCGACATCGATTCCTGGGCGCCCGACACCATCGCCCGCTGGGTGCAGGTGCAGACGGTGGGCTTCATCCAGGAGTGGCGCATCCCGATCAACGAAGAAGAGATGCAGGTGGTCGCCGACGGCCTGGTCAAGGAGCTGACCGGCTTTGGCCCGCTGGACGACCTGCTGCACGACCCGTCCATCGAAGACATCCTGATCAACGGTTTCAAGGATGTGCATGTTTCCCAGGGTGGCCAGCTCAAGCGGGCCACCCAGCGATTCACCGACGATACGCACCTGCTGCGCATCCTGCGACGTATCCTGGCCCCGCTCGGGCGCCGCCTGGATGACTCCAACCCGATGGTCGATGCGCGTTTGCCCAACGGCGGCCGTCTCAACGCGATCATCTCGCCGCTGGCCGTGGACGGACCGATGGTGTCCATCCGCAAGTTCCGCAAGGATCCATTCACTCCCGATGAACTGCTGGCCAAGGGCACCTTCGACGAACCGATGCACGCCCTGCTGAAGGCGATGGTGCTGGGCCGCTGCAACATCCTGGTATCCGGCGGCACCAGCTCCGGCAAGACCTCGCTGCTGAACGCCCTGGCCAGCTACGTCCCCGCGAACGAGCGCGTGATCACCGTCGAGGACACCGCAGAACTCTCGCTCAACCACCCGCATGTGGTCCGCCTGGAAAGCCGCATCGGTGGCGCCGAAGGCCATGGCGCGGTGAGCATCCGCGATCTGGTCCGCAACAGCCTGCGCATGCGCCCTGATCGCATCGTGGTGGGCGAGGTGCGTGGCGCCGAGGTGCTGGAAATGCTGCAGGCCATGAACACCGGCCACGACGGTTCGATGGCCACCATCCACGCCAATTCACCACGCGACTGCCTGTACCGGATCGAGATGCTTGCTGGATTTGCCGGCTTCCAGGGCAGCGAGGACAGCCTGCGCCGGCAGATCGCCAGTGCCATCGACTTCATCGTGCAGATCTCGCGCCTGGGCAGCGGCCGCCGCGTGCTGGTATCGATCACCGAGATCACCGGTGTCAGCGACAACCTGATCACCACCCAGGAAATGTTCCGCCACGAACTGCAGATCGACGGCAACGGCAAAGAGATCGATCGCTGGGTCGGGCTGGGCTTCTATCCACACTCGCACAAGCTGGAGCCGTTCCGCCAACAGCTGCGCGAATCGCTCTACGGAGACTTCTGAGCATGGGAACCGGCGCGCTGCTGGGCATGTTGAGCATCATCGCGGTGCTGCTGGCGCTGGCAGCCTGGCTGTGGGGCACGGCCAGCAGCCGTGAACAACGCCAGGTTTCAATGCGGCACGCCGAGCAGCAGCTTTCGCGCGGAAGCGCCACGGGCGGGGCACCCGCCGGGCCGTCCGTCACCGCTGCCAATGATCCGGCGCGGCCCGCCAGCACCGGGCGCCGCGTGCTGCCGCTGGATGGCCTGCTGCAGCGCGCAGGGCTGCAGACCGGCTGGAAAATCCCCATCATGCTGTTGGTACCGGGGCTGGTACTGTCGGTGGTGGCGATGGCGCGGCTGGGCACCGCGTGGATGTTTCCGCTGACCCTGCTGCTGTACCTGCTTGGCTGCTGGCTGTGGGTGATGCGGCGGACCACGAAGCTGCGTGCGCAACTGCTGCATCAGCTGCCGGACTTCCTCGACAACCTGGTGCGGCTGACTGCACTGGGCAACAGCCTGCAGGCCGCGTTCCAGGTTGCGTCGATGCAGACCAGCGCGCCGTTGCGCGGGCTGCTGGACACCACGGTGCGCTTTGCGCGCAGCGGCATGGAGTTGGACCGTGCACTCGCGCAGGCCGCGCACCCCTATCGCATGGAGGTGCTGAAGGTGTTGTCGGTGGTGATCGGTGTCAGCGTGCGCATCGGCGGGCGCTCCGACCAGATCCTGCAGCGCATGGGTGATTTCATGCGCGACCTGGAACAGGCGCAGCAGGAGCTTTCGGCGACGACCTCCGAGACACGCATGTCTGCGTGGGTGCTGGGCCTGCTGCCACCGGCCTGCGCGGTGCTGATGGCGATCGCCAGCCCGGACTTCTTCCAGCCGGTGCTGCACGATCCGCTTGGCCACAAGATCCTGCTGCTTGCACTGGGCATGGAGCTTGTCGGCGGCTTCCTGCTGTATCGCCTGGCCAAATCGCTATGAACCCCCGCCCCGCCGGAGACGACCGATGAGCGCCAGCGCCTGGTTCGCCCTCTCCCTGCTCGTGCTGGCTGCCGGCATCGCCCTGCTGGGTATCGGCGGCTGGATACGCAGCCATCGTGAGCAGCGTACAACGGCCACGTTGAAGACCGCCCTGCAGCCGCGCGAGACGTCCCGTGACACCGAACCTGCACGGCACGATTCGCTGGGCTGGCTCGAACGCTTCGGCCGTGCCCTCAGCGGCGGCCGCCTGGAAACGGCATTGCTGGCCAATGAAGATCGGCTGCTGTTGGATCTGGCCGGGTGGAACACCCGTCGCGGTACGGCCATCTACCTCGGCCTGCGCCTGCTGCTGGCCGTGCTGGTGCTGGCACTGGTGCTGACATTCAGCAGCGTCACCGGGCTGGCCAGGATCATGGTGATCATCGGTGCCTTGGCCGCTGGACTGCTGTTGCCCAAATTCGTTCTCTCTTCCTGGGTGAAGCGGCGCCGGCGTGCAGTCGAAACCGAGCTGCCGCTGCTGATCGACCTGCTGCGCCTGCTGCAGGGCGTAGGCTTCAGCATGGACCAGAGCCTGCAGACGCTCGGCGACAAGCTTCGCGATGCATTGCCGGTACTCGGCAGCGAACTTCAGGAGGCCAATGTCGCCTATACCCATGGCCGCACGCGCGCGCAGTCCCTGCGGCGGCTGAGCGAAGTCTATGCCGACGATGACCTGACCAGCCTGATGCAGCTGATCCTGCAGGTGCATGCCCATGGTGGTGCGGTGCAGGAGCCCCTGCGGCAGTTCAGCCTCCGCCTGCGCGAGCAGCGTCGCAACACGTTGAAGGAAAAGGTCGGCAAGCTCTCGGTGAAGATGACCGTGGTGATGATGCTGACCCTGCTGCCAGCGTTGATGCTGGTGCTCGCCGGGCCGGCGCTGGTCGCGCTGGCCACCACCCTGTCCAAGATGGGATCGCCCTGATGCCTGCCCTGCGCACCTCCTGCCTGCTGCTTGCCCTCGCTGCCATCACCGTTGGTTGTGGGTCGACCACGCCGAAGTACCTGCGCGCGCCCAGCCTGGCTGCGCCCGAACCGGCACCGCAGGACAGCCGCAATGCGTACCTGGAGTTGATCGAGCGCATGCAGCAGCAAGGCGCGTGGTATGCCTCGCTCGCCCACGTCGACGCCTTCCGCCAGCGTTACGGCGACCCGCCGGCATTGCGGCTGCTGCAGGCCGATGCGCTGCGAGAGACCGGCCAGGCCGATGCCGCGATCGCACTGTACCGCGCGCTTTCCAGCGGCCCCCAGGCCGCCGCAGCCGCGCATGGGCTCGGCCTGATCGCCGCGCGCCGAGACGATGACGCCGGCAGCGAGCAGGCGCTGGCACGGGCAACCCAACTGCAACCGTTGAATACCAGCTATCTCGGCGATCTGGGCTATGCGAGGCTGCGCGCCGGGCAGTTCGAGCGCGCGCGCGAACCCTTGGCCAAGGCCCTGGAACTGTCCCCAGGCAATGCCAAGGCCACCGCCAACCTCGCCCTGTGGGCGGTGCTGCGTGGCGACACCGCCACCGCCGAGCGCCTCGCCCAGCAGGCCAACCTCAACAAGGACACCCGGCTCAGCATCCAGCAGCAGGCGGCGCAGATCCGGGCCCGCCTGCAGCAGCGCCAGGCCGCAGCGGCTGCTGCGGCGGTCGTGCCGCCCCCTGTGCGCGCTGTCGACAGCGACGCCACCAACAACCCGCGCGGCGTCACGCGACTGGCGGCGGAACCGCGCCGCGACAGCCGCGACGAACGCGATCCACAGCGCCTGCCGCCCTCGATGCTGGAACGCTTCAGCGCCAACGACCACCCGAACGGAAACACACCATGACCGCGACGCCCCTGGCCCGACGCCTGCTGCCCGCTCTGATCTGCCTGCTGCCGGCCGCCGCAGTGCAGGCGCAGCAACAGCCGCTCACCGGACAGATGCTTGGCCGCAGCACACCGGCAGCGCCGGCTGCGCAGCCGCTGCAGTCCGAGTCATTGCCCGCCGTGGACCTGGCGGCCCGGCCCGCACCAGTGCCGCAGGCGGCGCCTGCTGCAGTGGACATCACCGACGGCAACGCTGCAACCGCGCGACCCGGCCGCAGCCAGATCGGTGATACCGCGCGCAACCTGTTCCGCCTGCAGGCGTCCGGACAGCAGGCCGGGCAGCACCTGCCGATCCTCGGCGACCAGGCGACGCTGAGCTACGCACGCTACATGAAGAGCTTCGAACACGAGATCCCGGACTTTTTTGAGACCGATGTCGCCAAGTCCAAGGGATCATCCTCATCCGGACGCTGAGGTAGGCCATGAAACGCCCACGCCAGTTCAGTTTCAGCCGCGCACGGGGCGGCATGTCGATCACCATGATGCTGGTCATGCTGGCGTTGCTGGCGATGCTGGGCCTGATCGAGATCGGCTACCTGTTCTGGGCCAAGCGCGATGCGCAGAAAGTTGCTGATCTGGCCGCACTGGCCGGAGCGCAACGACTGGAGCTGTGCACCTCGGACAACAGCGACAACAGCGCTGCGCGGCACAGCGCGCTCACCCAGAACACGTTCGAAGGGAGCCTGCAGATCCGCTGCGGCAACTGGAGCGCCAACCGCACCACCGCCAACCGCTTCGTCACCACCATCGATGCCAGCAACCCGCGCAATGCCGTGCAGGTCGTCGCGCAGCGCAGCGTGCTGCCGTTCTTCGGGCAGAACACCACCCTGCCCACCGTCAGCGTGGAGGCCGTGGCCCGCCGTTCCGAACCGACTGCGGTGTTCGCGGTCGGTTCGCAGCTACTGCGCACCAATGGCGACTCGGTACTGTTGTCGACCCTGCGCCTGGTCGGCCTGGATGTGACCAACGCCACCGTGCTCTCCTATGACGGCCTCGCCCAGGCCAACATCACGCCATCGGGCCTGCTCAAGGCGTTGAACATCCCGGTCAGCGCCAACCTCAGCGTGGCTGACTTCAACCGGCTTCTGTCGGTCAACAAGGTTTCGCTGGCGCAGCTGGTCGACGCCACCGCCACCGTGGTCGGCCGCGACTCCACGGTGGGCGTGCAGCTGCGCGCCCTGTCCGACCTGGTTGCCACCCAGCTGGACATCAACAAGCTCAACATCGTGCTGGGCAGCCAGTCCGGCGGCGGCGGCCTGTTCGCCGAAGTCGTCTCGCCCGACGGCACGGTCGGCAGTGCACTGGAGTCACAGATCAACGTGCTCAACCTGATCAACACTGCGATCTCCATCGCCAACGATCGCAACGGCGTGGCGGTCAAGGGGCTGGACCTGCTGGGCATCAAGATCCAGGCCGGCGTGGTCGAGCCGCCATCGATCGCCATCGGCGGTGTCGGCAGCCGCGCCTACAACGCGCAGGTAAGGCTGGTGGCAGACGTGGACAGCAACAACCTGTTCGCACTGGGGCCACTTCTGAACCTGCTGGGCACGCGCCTGCACCTGCCGCTGCATGTCGATGTCGCCAACGGAATGGGAACGCTGACCGGAATCCAGTGTGGCGCCAATCCACCCAGGGCCACCATCCAGGTGGATTCGTCGGTCCTGCGGGCCTGCGTCGGCAACGTCGATCCATCGCAGCGTTTCTCGAAGAACAATGTCTGCGACGCGACGCTGAACAACGAACAGCTGCTGAAACTGCTCGGACAACCCCTGATCAACGACAAGATCACGCTGCCGGCCCTGACCAGCTCGCAGAACCTCACCCTGGCCGCTGGCGAAACCGGCTCGACGCGCATCAATCCACTTGCTCTCGGCAACGCAGTATCCGACCTTGTCAATGAGCTGCTGCGCGTGCTGTCGGGCATGCTCAGTTCACCCAAGCAGGGCATGAGTGCCAACGACACGGCCAAGGCCCTGGCCGACCGTTACCTGCAGGCCACCTTCCCGCCGAACACCCGGTATGAGGTGGACAAGTTGATTCCACTGCTGCGCGATGGCGACGCCAGCCGGCAACTGGCCCCGCTCAACAGCTGGACCGTACCCGGAGGCCTGCCCTACGCCTGTGGCCTGCTGAACCTGTCCACCTGCCACAAGGACGGTCCGGTCTGGGATGCGTTCAAGGTGACGGTCACCGGTCAAGGACTGGGCGTGCTCGATGGACTGCTCGGCTCGCTGGTGGGTGGCCTGCTGATCAACCGCTGCGACAGCCTGCTGGGCAACCTGATCGACTACAACGGCTGCGTGCGCAACAACCTGGCCTCGTACATACAGACCGCGCCGGCCGGGTTCCTTGACGGCACCGGCGGCACCGGCGTCACCAACCCCGATGGCACGGTCAGCTGCAGTGGCCTGCTGTGCACGCTGCTGAAGCCGATCCTGTCCGCCTTGCGCCCGGTCCTCAACAGCGTCGGCACCTTGCTGACCAACCTGCTGGCCAGCGTGCTGGGCCTGGAGCTGGGGCGCACCGACGTCAACGTGCAGTCGATCCAGTGCAGCGCCGCACAGCTGGTCTACTGACCCGTGGCGGGCGCCCTTGGCGGCGCCCGCGCGCATGCTAGACTCCCGGCGGGGAACCACTTTCATCTCAACCCACACTCATCCGTGGATGGTCTAGACATGCGAGAAACTTCAGGGGGCGTGGTCTTCGCCCGGCGCGCGTACGGCGCGGCACTGCTGGCCGTGAGCATGATGCTGGTGGCACCAGCGGCGATG
This sequence comes from Stenotrophomonas sp. CASM101, assembly GCF_049384845.1. NCBI lineage: Bacteria > Pseudomonadati > Pseudomonadota > Gammaproteobacteria > Lysobacterales > Lysobacteraceae > Stenotrophomonas > Stenotrophomonas sp. CASM101. The sequence continues at coordinate 489,264 of NZ_JBMRFR010000002.1, forward strand.
GCTGCCCGTGGCGACCGCGAAGCTGCCGCAGAGCCGGCCGCTCGTAGCGCACCGGTGGTGCGCAATACCGTTGACGAGCTCAAGCAGCTGATGGATGCCCGCCAGCTGACCGAGCTGCGCACCACCTACAACGGCAATTACGGCGCCAGCCTGCTGTTCAACGCCAACACCCTGACCTACTACGTCGCCCTGTTCCAGGAGAAGAATTTCTGGCGGGTGATCAAGACTGACGCCGTCGACAACGCCGAGCGTGTCTACCGCACCTTCGCGCAACAGTCCGAGCAGCTTGCCCAGGTCTACATCGACACCACCCGCCTGGAAGCCGGCAAGCGCTATACCGAGCGCCTGGTGGCCTACAACGAGGAACGCCTGCGCACCCTGCAGCAGGAAATGGAACAGCAGCAGGCGCAGTCGGCCCAGGTCAGCGCGGCCCTGCAGCAGGCCCAGCAGCAGGCAGTCAGCCTGAGCAGCGACGTGCAGAGCACGAACAGCCAGCTGGACGCCCTGCAGCGCCGCATCCAGATCCTGCAGGCCGAACAGGGCAACCCGGAGCTGAGCCTGCCCAAACCTGACAGCGTGCCCTCGCCGGCACCGGCGACGGCCAGCGACGGTCGCTGAGGTCCGGCACCTGGCATCTGCTCTCAACGGCGCCCTTGGGCGCCGTTGTCGTTTCTGGCACCTGGATTCAACGGCACGCGTCATGCACCGCATCATCCAGCTGCCGCCGCTGTACGAAGTCCAGGCGCTTGGCCTGGGCGAGCGCCTTCCCGCGTTGCTGCCGCGCGTGCTCACAGGCGGCGGGATCGGTGCTGATGGGTATCAGAGCGGCCCGCGCACGCCCCTGCTGCACCACACGCGGACGGCTTGAGGCCGGGCTCGCTGGCTTGGCCACGGTCGCACCTGTCGAAGGCGGCTCCGGCGGCACCTCCCAGCGCCATTCCGCACGCCCCTGGCACGGCGTCTGCTGGTAGACAGGATGCGGCCCGTCAACGCATTTGTAGACGTTGGTCCGGGCGTGCGCCGCCGTGGTCAGCAGCAGGCACACCCACAGGCTCCAGAACGCATTCGACATTGCAGGCTCCTCGACAGGGCAGCCGCCATCGTCAATGCCGGAACGGCTTCGTGCTAGAGCGATATGCGTCACATCCGGCGCAATCCAGCACAGCCGTGCAAGTCGCCGCTCTGGCGCTGCGCTGTACTGCCGGAGGCTCCGGCATCCACGCCGGGGCCGTCCCTCCCTTCCGCCAAGGAAACCACAATGAGCAACTTCATCACCGTCGCCGACGGCGCCCGCATCTTCTACAAGGATTGGGGTACCGGCCAGCCGATCGTCTTCGCCCACGGCTGGCCGCTGTCTTCCGATGCCTGGGATCCGCAGATGCTGTTCATGGGCCAGAACGGCTTCCGCGTGATCGCCCACGATCGCCGCAGCCACGGACGCTCCAGCCAGACCTGGAACGGCAACAACATGGACACCTATGCCGATGACCTGGCCGCGGTGATCGAAGCGCTGGACCTGAAGGACGCGATCCTGGTCGGCCATTCCACCGGCGGCGGTGAAGTGGCCCATTACATCGGCCGCCACGGCAGCGCGCGCGTGGCCAAGGTGGTCCTGGTCGGCGCGGTGCCGCCGCTGATGCTGAAGACCGATGCCAACCCCGCCGGCACCCCGCTGGAGGTCTTCGACGGCATCCGCAAGGGCACGGGCGGTGACCGCTCGCAGTTCTTCAAGGACCTGACCACACCGTTCTTCGGTGCCAACCGCGATGGCAATACCGTCACCGAGGGCATGCGTGATGCGTTCTGGCTGCAGGGCATGCTCGGTGGCGTCAAGGGCCAGTACGACTGCGTGCACGAATTCTCGGAAGTGGACTACACCGAAGACCTGAAGAAGATCGACGTGCCGGCGCTGGTGGTACACGGCGATGACGACCAGATCGTGCCGTTCGATGCCTCGGCCAAGCTGTCCTCGCAGATCATCAAGGATGCCGAACTGAAGGTGTACGCCGGTGCGCCGCATGGCCTGACCATCACCCACGCCGACCAGTTCAACGCCGACCTGCTGGCGTTCGCGCGCAAATGATGTCCCGCGGTGGCGCCCCAGGGCGCCGCCGCTCCTTCGGTAGTGCCGGCCGCTGGCCGGCAACCCGATCATCCATCGTGATCACGCGGAGCCGGCCAGCGGCCGGCTCTGCCACCTGCGGGTCAGATGTCGGTGTGGTGATGCGGCACGGCGGCTGGCAGCGGGTCATGCCCTCCCACGAAGTGACGCACCACGGGGGCGCGCTCGCCGCGATGCAGCTCCCGAAGCACTTCCTGGATGGCCTTGTCATCCGCGGTGATGCGCTCGTGCTGGCGCAGGTGCTCCAGCCACGACGGGGTCACGAAATACTCCAGGTGGATGCCCGGGCTGGCCACGTCCTCGACGACACCCCAGACCACCGCACCGTCGCGGCGACGGATCGTGCCCAGCGCGCGCATCTGCGCCTGGAACTTGGCACGGTCAGCATCGTCGATGCGGTACTCGATGGTAACCAGCACCGGCCCCCGATCATTCGACACCGGCACCGACAGTTCCGGCGCCGGCCAGTGCCCGGCCGGACGCAGGTTCAGATCCTCGGTGCCAGCAATGCGCACGCGCCACACCAGCAATCCGCCGATCACCGCACCTGCGGCAGCCACCAGCAACGCCAGCTCCGGCGACGTACGCTGTGCGAGCGCGCCCCAGCTCAGGCCGCCGGCGGCCATGCCGGCAGAGAACACCATGATGTACAGCGCCAGCGCACGCGCACGTACCCATGCCGGAACCGCAGTCTGCGCAGCGATCTGCAGCGACGACAGCACGGTGATCCACGCAAATCCATTGACCAGCATCACCGCCGGAAGCACGTACCAGCTGCGGGTCAGCGCCAGCCCGACCAGGCTCAGGGCCAGCGACAAGGTCGCCAGCAGTACCAACAGGTCACGATCCAGCTGCGCACGCAGCTTCGGCAGCAGCAGCGCACCGCCCACTGCGCCGATGCCGATGCAGCCCAGCAGCATGCCGTACTGCCCCGCCCCGCCATGCATCTGCCCACGCACCACCACCGGCAACAGCGCGTTCATCGCCGCGGCAAAGAAGAAGAAGCCGACCGACTTGATCAGCACCGCCTGCAGCCGCCCGGCGCGGCTGGCGTAACGCAGGCCCGCCTTCAAGCCGGCACCGAAACCTTCCGGTGGCAGGCTGGACTGCTTGGGATCACGCGTCCAGCCCCACACCACGAACAGCATCGCGGCGAAGGTGATGGCGTTGAAGCCGAATGCCCACACCGCACCCAGCTGCGCCACGATCACGCCACCAATGGCCGGGCCGATCGAGCGCGCGATGTTGATGCCGATCGAGTTCAGCGCCACCGCCGAGGCCAGCATCGGCTGCGGTACCAGCTCGGAGACAATGGCGGCCTGCGCGGGCATTGCCATCGCCGCACCACAGCCCATGCAGAAGGTCAGCAGCACCAGCAACTGCGGGGTCAGCAGGTCCATCGCGGTCAACGCGGCCATCGCTGCGGCCACCAGCAGCATCCAGCCCTGGGTCGCCAGCAGGTACTTCCGGCGATCGACAATGTCGGCCAGGGTGCCGGCAGCGAGCGCCAGCAGCACGATCGGCACCGTGGTGGCCGATTGCACCAGGGCCACCATCAACGGCGAACCGGTGCGTTCGGCCATCACCCAGGCGGCGGCTACATCATTGACCCAGGTGCCGATGTTGCTGGCCAGGATTGCCAGCCAGATCGAACGGAACATCTGGATCTTCAGCGGGGACCAGGCGCCTGCGGCCTGTGTGGAGTGTTGCGACGCGGTTGCGTTCACCATTGCCATGCTCCAACGATCGAGGCGAACTGCGTGTCCTGGCCTCCGGCCTGCTTCAGTGCAGGACCGGCGTCGACCCAGGCCAGCTGCAGCTGCCATTGCCAATGTTTGCTGGCCTGCCAGCGGGTTTCAGATTTGTACTGGGTGCCGATGCGGCGCGCGCCACCGGCGCTCCCCGGCAACGCCAGCAGCGGTGCCGGTGTGGTGTAGACCGCATCGGCACGACGCTGCTTCCACGCCATCTGTACGCCCAGTTCCGTGGTCACCGCATGATGCAGGCGCAGGGTCAGGGTCGGTTGCAGGTCCATCAGGTTGGCCGGGGCCAGCAGGCTGGCCTCGCTGAAGTAGGCCGATTTAGGGAACAGTGCATTGAAGGTTCCCAGGCGGCCGTCATGCAGCTTGCCGTCGCCACTGGCGATATCCGCCTTCAGCCCCAGCCTCGGTTGCAGCGGCCGCTCGGTCCAGCGCCAGCCGGTGTCGGTCGCCAGCGTCCAGGCACGGACGTCGAGTGGGCCGGTGGCGGCACGCAGTTCACCGCCCTGGGCCACCAGCTCACTGTTCCAGTCCAGCAGACCTGACTGGCCGAACCAGCGCGCACCGAGTGTCTGCCGGCGCTCGGTTCCCGAGCCCGCCGCAAAGCGCGCACCGTCGCGACGATAGTCCAGCAGGTACAGATCCCACTGTCCCACGCCCTGCCCGCGTGCCGCGGTGGCATAGGCACCCCACAGGTGCGCACCGTGTTCGCTGCGATCATCAAAGGCACCCGGCCGGTTCTCGACCGGCCGCAGGGCCATCAGGTCAAGCGTGCCGAGCCGCCCCTCCCAGCCCAGGCGCGCACCATCGAAGGCCAGGCGGATGTTCGGCCCATCGCGTACCGACAACAGCCGCGAGCTGCCATAGCCGGCTTCCTGCCGGCCGAGCTGCACATGGAAGCCACCGCGCTGCCAGCGCCAGTACGCCTGCTGCACGTCCAAGGCACCACGGTCGGTGCGGCCCGGGCCGCCTGCCTTGCCATTCTCGGCATGCACGCCCAGCTGCAGTTTTGCCTGCCAGGTGTCCTCCACATAGGTGGCCGACGCCAGTGCGCGCAGCAGGCCATAGCCATCTTCGCTGCCGCCGATACCGAACCGGGTCGGGTCGTAGTACAGGCCACGCAGGCGCAGCGATGCGTCCAGCTGCAGCTCGCCGTTGCCCGCGTCGCTGCAGCGGCCGCCCTCGCAGGCCAGCGCCAGCGAGGGCACGGACAGTAGCGCCAGGCTCAGAACGCGAAGCACGAGCATCCCATCGCGCCCCAGAACCCGGCCAGGTCATCGGTCGGCGCCGCGTGATGCGCGGCATGACCGTGAGCACCATGCGTACTGCAGGCCACACCGTGATGGTGGCGATGGGCAGCGGCCAATCCGGTGGCGGCACCACCAACGTGGTAACCACCGAACCGGTTGACCGGCGACCAGTCCGGCATCGCCGGCGGCAGCTGCGGCGCCAGCCCAGCATAATCGCCGTCGGCGTGCACGATGCGCCCGCCGACCACGGTCAGCATGCTGGTGATGTCGGCGATCTGCGCGTCGTGGACGCGGAAGAAATCGGCCGAGAGCAGGATGAAGTCGGCCAGCTGACCAACCTTCAATGTCCCCTTCACTGCTTCGTCGCCGGAGAACCAGGCGCTGCCCTGGGTCCACAGGCGCAGCGCCTGCTCGCGTTCGAGCAGGTTTTCCTCGCCATACAGGGCCAACCCGCCCACGGTGCGCCCGGTCACCAGCCAGGACAACGCCACCCACGGGTTGTAGCTGGCCACGCGGGTGGCGTCGGTGCCTGCGCCCACCGGCACGCCCTCGGCCAACATGCGCTTGACCGGCGGCGTGTGCCGTGCCGCCTGCACGCCGTAGCGCTCGACGAAGGCTTCGCCCTGGTAGGCCATGCGGTGCTGCACGGCGATACCCCCACCCAGCGCGCGGATGCGCTCGATATTGCGCGGAGTGATGGTCTCGGCGTGGTCGATGAACCAGTGCAGGCCATCGAATGGCACCTCGCGGTTGACCTGTTCGTATACATCCAGGATGCGGGTGATGCTCTCGTCGTAGGTGGCGTGGATGCGGAACGGCCAGCGCTTCTCGACCAGCAGCTTCACCACGTCGTGCAGTTCGGGCTCCAGCTCCGGCGGCAGTTCCGGGCGCGGCTCGTTGAACAGTTCGAAGTCGGCGGCGGAGAACACCAGCATCTCGCCCGCGCCGTTGTGGCGCAGCAGGTCATCGCCCTGGCGCGGCTGCAGGATCTCGCTCCAGCCACGGAAGTCATCCACTTCCCTGCCCTTGTTCTGGGTGAACAGGTTGTAGGCGATGCGCACCGTCAGCTGGTCATCGCGATGCAGCTGCTCGATGACCTGGTAGTCCTCGGGGTAGTTCTGGAAGCCACCGCCGGCGTCGATCACCGAGGTGATGCCAAGCCGGTTCAGTTCGCGCATGAAGTGGCGCGTCGAGTTGGCCTGGTACTCGATCGGCAGGCGCGGGCCCTTGGCCAGCGTCGCGTAGAGGATCAGCGCATTCGGCTTGGCCAGCAGCAGCCCGGTCGGGTTGCCCAGCGAATCGCGCACGATCTGGCCACCCGGCGGATCCGGTGTGTCCTTGCTGTAGCCGCACGCACGCAGCGCGGCGCGGTTGAGCAGCGCGCGGTCGTACAGGTGCAGCAGGAACACCGGCGTATCCGGCGCGATGTCGTTGAGCTCCTGCAGCGTCGGCAGGCGCTTCTCGTTGAACTGTGCGGCGGTGAAGCCACCGACCACGCGCACCCACTGCGGTGCAGGGGTGCGGTCGACCTGGGCCTTCAACATGTCCAGGGCGTCGCCCAGCGAACGCAGGCCGTCCCAGCGCAGTTCAAGGTTGTAGTTCAGGCCACCACGGATCAGGTGGGTATGGCTGTCGTTGAGGCCAGGCAGCAGGCGCCTGCCCTGCGCGTCGATCAGCGTCGCTTCATTGCCCCAGCCGCGCATGATCTCCTCGTCGCTGCCGACGGCGACGATGCGGCCCTCCTGCACGGCCAGTGCCTGGGCGTGCGGCTGCTGAGGGTCGAGGGTGGTAATGCGGGCATTGCGGATGACCAGGGTGCTCATGCGACGCTCCTTGGAAGTGGAATCGAGTGCGGCAGCGGCACGACCGGCCAGGCCGAGCGCAACCGCGGCGCCGCTGGCCAGCATCACGGTGCGGCGGCCGTGGTCGAGGGGATCGTGACTCATGCGAGGTCTCCCGGAAGGCGATGGACGTCCAGTGCCCAGGTGCCGGGCCCGGCCAGCGCGATGGCCAGCAGTACCGTGGTCCACATCAACGGGTACTCACTGCCACCGCGCATCCAGAACCAGCCCCTGGGCAGGGCCAACAGCACGGTGAAGCCGATGAAGGCGGCCGCTGCAAGCGCGGCAATGCGGGTCTGCCATCCCAGCAGCACGGCCAGCCCGGACAGCACCTGCAACAGGGCCAACAGCAGCGGCAACGGCGCCACTGCCGGCAGCCCGAAACCGCGCAGCTCGGTGGCGAAGCCGGCCAGCCCCGGTCCGCCGAACCAGCCAAACAGCTTGCCCAGCGCGTGCGGCAGCAGGAAGCCTCCTGCCGCCACGCGCAGCATCAGCAGGGCCAGGTCAAGGCCATGGCCGGCCAGCATGCTCAGTGCCCGCCTTCCTGCGCGCCGAACATGCGCTTGGCATACTGGATGCCGATGCCGTAGCCGCCGGCGTGGTCGCGGGCGATGCCGGTGGTCAGGTCGTAGGTTTCACCCCGCGCCCAGTCGCGCTGCAGCTCGAGCAGGTACTGCACGCTGGTCATCGGAACCGCGCCGGCCTGCACCATGCGGGTGATCGCACGCTCGTGCGCTTCTTCGCTGACATCGCCACAGGCATCGGTGATCACGTAGACCTCGAAGCCCTGCGCCAGCGCAGACAGCGCCGGACCCACGATGCAGACACTGGTCCATAGGCCGGCAAGCACCAGCCGACGCTTGCCGATGCGGTTGATCTCGTCGATCACCGGCCGGTCTTCCCAGGTATTCATCGACGTGCGGTCGAACACCGGCTGGCCGGGGAAGATCTGCGGCAGTTCCGGGAACATCGGCCCGGAGAACGACGCTTCGGCGACCGTGGTCAGCACCACCGGCACCTTGAACCCCTTGGCGCCCTTGCTGATCAGCGACACGTTGTTGCGCAGCGTGGAGATATCGATGGTGTGGGTGGCGAACGCCATCTGTGACTGGAAGTCGATCAGCACCAGGGCATGGTCGGTGGGCGACAGCAGGGCCGGGGCGGGCGTGGCGGTGGCATGGGTCATGGATGGACTCCGTTGGAAACACGATCAAGGGGAAGCGACAGGGCGGCATCGCCGGCCAGGTACTGGCCGGGGCTGCAGCCGGTCTCCGCGCGGAAGCTGCGGACGAAGTGGCTCTGGTCGAAGAAGCCCAGCTGCTGGGCCAGGCACGCCATCGGCAACTGCGCGCCCGGCAGCAACTGGCAGGCGCGCTGGATGCGGCGGCGGCGCACATAGCGCAGCGGGCTGGCGCCGGTGCCGCTACGGAACAGGCGCACAAGGTGGAAGCGGCTGACGCAGGCGACGGCCGCCAGTTCGGTGACCCGCAGCGGCTGCGACAGATGCTCATCGACATAGCGCAGGGCGCGCTGCAGTGCGGCGGCCTGCTGCGGTGCCAGTGGCGCGGCGGGCGGATCGGGCGGAGTGACGGTGACCATGCGGGGCGCCGCGAGGGGGTGCCCCATGGTGCGTGGCCGTTGCGCGATGCCCTACCCCCGTCGGTCGAGGCCGGCACCTACCCGAATGGGGGAGGCCGACGGCCGAGCAGGCGGCGCCCGAACAGGCACGCGTCCAGTGAATAAGCCCCCGGCCCCACAAGCAGCAGCGCCGGCGGCAATGCCACCAGTGGCCAGGGCGCCTGCTGCGCGAACAGGCCCACGGCCGCCGTGAGCGCTGCCAGTGGCGTCAACATACCCAGTGCAAGCATGGCCGCTGCAAGCAGGCACAGCGCCGACCACCCACTGCCCTGAGCATCCGGCGCGCACAGCGCGGCGGTCACGCACAGCCGGAACCACAGCAGGCCGATGCCCGGCCCCCGATCAGGGAACATCACGAACAGGCGCTGCATGGCCAGGTTCCAGGAGGAGATGCCGGCGTGATAGCCGACCGCAGCGGCCACCGCCTACCCCGTTCGGGTCACCCCGGGCTGCCCCACACCTGCCAGAATGCGCGCCATGCGTGGCCGCCCCTTCCCGTTCCTGCGTCGCCTGCCGGCGCTGCTGACGTGCCTGCTGCTGTTGACCGCCCTGCCCGCCCTTGCCGTGCAGCGCCCGCCAGTGAGCGGTGGCCTGCCCGATTACGAACATACCGCCTGGCGTGTCGGCCAGGGCGCCCCAGGCGATATATGGGACATTGCCCAGGACCGTGAGGGCCTGTTGTGGCTGGCTACCGGCTCGGGCCTGTACCGCTTCGATGGCCGTCGCTTCGAACGGCAGGCAGCGCCCGTCGGTAGCCAGTTCCCGTCCACCAACATGGTCACGCTGGCGCATGCCGCCGACGGCGCCCTGTGGATCGGCTACTTCCAGGCCGGCATCAGCCGCTTCGCGCAGGGACGGCTGCACAGCTACGGCCGTGAGCAGGGGGTGCCGGTCGGCGTGGTGCCGCGCTTCAGCCAGGATCGCGATGGCCAACTCTGGGCGGCGATCAATGGCGGGCTGCGCCGCTTTGACGGACACCGCTGGCAGCCACTGCCGGCCGCTGCCGGCCTGCCCGAGCACCGTGTGCAGTGGGTGCTGCACGACAGCCGGGGCAGGTTCTGGGTGCTGGCCGGCCTGAAGATCTGGATGCGCGCGGCGGGCCAGACCGCGTTCGAGGACACCGGCATCGCGGTCTCGCAGATGGCGACGCTGGCCGAAAGCCCGCAGGGTGAAGTGTGGCTGGCCGACCGGGTGCGCGGCACCTCGCCACTGGCGAACGCGCAGGGTCTGCTGGCAGACAGCGAACGTGAGGCACGGCGGCTGCCGGAACTGGTCGCTGCGCGCCTGCAGTTCACTGCCGATGGCGCGCTGTGGGCCACGATGAGTCCGCACGGCGGCGTTGCCCACATCACCTTCGCCGGCACCCGGGCCGCGCGCATGGAACGCTTCGATTCGCCGCAAGGACTGACCGCCACCTCGGCCGTGCCGATCATCGTCGATCGCGAAGGCAATCTCTGGATTGGCACCAATCTCGGCCTCAACCGTTTCCGCGCACGCAGCGTGCACACCCTGGCGGTGGGTCCAAGCGATCCCTACCGCTCGCTGGTACGGGCCAGCGATGGCCGCGTGTATGGCTATGGCGAAGACCTCAAGCCCTACGACCTGCGGCGCACCCTGCTGGATGGCAGCGCCACGCAGCTGCAGGCTGCCGCGCGCCAGACACCCACGCCGATCTGGCAGTTCGACTGGGTCAACCTCGCGCGCACGGTCGCCGGCCACACCACATTGATCCCGCTGCCGGCGCCGTTCACCGGGCAGCCGCTGCATGCCCTGTTGTTCCCCGATGACGGACAGGCTTGGGTCTGCACCGGCGAACGCGGGGTGCTGCACTACCAGCATGACCAGTGGCAACGTGAAATCCGCCTGCCCGAGCAGGCCTGCTCATCGCTGGCGCTGGATGCCGATGGCCAGCTGCTGCTCGGCTATGCCGATGGCCGCCTGCGCCGCCTGGGTGCGAATGGCACCGAGAGCTTCGACTCCGGGGACGGCCTGTCGGTAGGGCCGATCACCGCGATGCTGCACCACCGGGACCTTCTGCTGATCGCCGGCGAGGCCGGGCTGGCAGCACGCCTGGGCAATGGCCGTTTCGTTCCGGTGCGCACTGACATGGCCGGCGTACTGGAAGGCATCACCGGCATGGTCACCGATGCACATGGATACCTGTGGCTCAACGGCAGCCGTGGCCTGGTTCGCCTGGAAACCGGCCTGCTGCGCCGCGCCGTGCGCAACGGCCTGCCGGTCATGCCACGCCTGTTCGACGCAGCTGACGGCATGCCGGGCATTGCCCTGCAGAGCGGACCGATCGCCACCGCAACGCTGGCCGACGACGGCCTGCTGTGGTTGGCCACCAACCAGGGCCTGGCCTGGCTGGACACCACCCGCTCGCACGTCAATACGATGGCTCCCAGCGTGCGCATCGGCGAGGTGCTGTATGGCAGCGAGCACGCGCCGCTACGCGATGGTCTGCGCCTACCGGCCGGCACCAGCCAGCTGCAGATCGATTACGTGGCGCTGTCGTTGGCACGTCCGGAGCGCAACCGATACCGCTACCGCCTGTCGGGCGTGGATGACGGCTGGCAGGACGCTGGCAGCAGCACACGTGCGTATTACACCAACCTCGCGCCCGGCAGCTACCGGTTCGAGGTGGAAGCCGCCAACGAGGATGGCATCTGGAGCACCGCACCGGCCAGCCGCAGCTTCCGCATCGCTCCCACCTTCATGCAGACCCTGTGGTTCAAGCTGCTGTGCACCGCCGCCGTGCTTGCACTGCTGGTGCTGGCCGTACGCATCCGCAGCGGCCAGCTGGCAGCCTTGTTCCGCGCGCGCCTGCAGGAGCGCAACGGCGAACGCGAACGCATCGCGCGCGACCTGCACGACACCCTGCTGCAGGGTAGCCAGGGCCTGATCCTGCGCCTGCACGCGATCAGCCAGTCAGCGCAGACGCCGGAACCGGTGCGCAGCCAGCTTGAGTCAGCGATGCAGCTGGCCGAGCGCAACCTGGCCGAGGGTCGCGAGCGGGTAAATGCGCTGCGCGAGGCGCCGTTCGCGGGCCGCGACCTCGCTTCGGCGCTGGCCGACGTGCACGCCGAATACGCCGGGCATGGCATCAATCCCCTGCGCCTGACCGTGGAAGGCGCGACGCCACCGCTGCAGGCCGACGCGGCCGAGGAGGTGTTCCTGATCGGGCGCGAGGCCATCCGCAATGCGCTGCGTCATGCCAACGCCAGCGCCATCGAAGTGGAACTTTCCTACGGAACGCGCTGCTTCCTGCTGCACGTGCGCGACGATGGCGTGGGCATCACCCACGAAAATGCCGGCCATGGCCATTGGGGCCTGCAGGGCATGCGTGAGCGCGCCCAGCGCCTCGGCGCGGAACTGCAGCTGTGGACCCGCCCCGGGCTGGGTACCGAAGTCGCGCTGGCAGTTCCGGCCCGGCGGCTGTATCAGCGCCGCCGATCGCGTTGGCATTGGCCCTGGAGTAGAGAAAACCATGACTGAGTCCCCTGCCCCGATCGGCGTGCTGGTGGTCGACGACCACCCGCTGCTGCGTGATGGCCTGGCGGCACTGCTGGGCGCTCATGCCGACCTGCGCCTGCTGGGCGAAGCCGCCGATGGCGAGGAAGCCATCGCACGCTACCAGCAGCTGCAGCCCGACGTGGTGCTGATGGACCTGCAGATGCCCCGCCTGGATGGTGTGGAAGCCATCGTGCGGATCCGCGCGCTGGACCCACGCGCCCGCATCATCGTGCTGACCACCTATCGCGGTGACGTACGTGCGGTGAGGGCACTGCAGGCCGGCGCCAGCGCGTATCTGCTGAAGGACATGCTGCGCCACGAACTGGTCGACACCATCCGCATGGTGGCCGGTGGCCGCCGTGCGCCGATTCCTCCAGCGGTGGCCGCCAGCATCGCCGCGCATGTGATCGAAGACCGCCTGTCACCGCGCGAGACCGAGGTACTGCGGTACGTGGCCGGAGGGCTGTCGAACAAGCGCATCGGCGAGCGCATGCAGATTTCGGAGCAGACGGTGAAGGCGCACATGAAAAGCCTGATGGACAAGCTCGGCGTGGGTGATCGCACCCATGCGGTCACCCAGGCGCTGCGGCGCGGCATCATCAGCCTGGACGACAGCGGGCACGATTAGGGGGGGGGTTCGGCAGGGCCTGCAGCCCTGCACCCGCGGTAGTGCCGGCCGCTGGCCGGCAACCTCAACAGCAAAATCAAAAGCGGGCTCTCCGTGGGATGGCGCGGCGGTGTCGGACTGCGGGGACGCTGCAAGTACGTCCCTGTAAGCTTGGCAGCCGCATCCATGCGGCTGACACCCCGCACTCCGACACCGCCCCACTTCTGACAGATTCCGATGGCGGTTGGTAGGTGTCGACCTTGGTCGACACTTCTGTCAGATATCGAAATCAATCAGGGGTCAGATCCGTTTTCCGAAGGAAAACGGATCTGACCCCAAGAGCCATTCCAACAGACCGCAGGAACCTGTCGAAGGCGGGGTGGGTCCGGTTGCGGGGGCGTGAGCGCCATGGGCCCGAGGCATGCCTCGGGCGGGTTGGGCAGGACGCCCAACCCCGGTCTTGCCGTGTGCGCAGGACAGCGCACACGAGCAAGGCGCGACCGAGCCCCCATGGGTGAGGGCGCTTCGCTTGCGAAGCATTGCTTCGCAAGCGCCCGAACGCCCAGCCGCCAGCGGCTGGGCCGGACTGGGGATTCACGGCGTCC